>JBKPKU010000161.1:0-15259 GCA_046731295.1 Actinomycetota bacterium | reverse complement strand
CGGAATGGTCGATATACACGATGGGCTCCGACGGATGGGACGTCCCGTGGCCGTCCATGCGACCTCCCACTCAGGGCCACGAGCATCATCATGTCCGCGGCCTCCGGCGCACGAGTATCGCACGCGCCGAACCATGAACGCACGCATGCCGCGGATCCGGTGACGGTGGATGAAGGTAACGGTTGCAGGTCGACACAGCCCCGGGAGCTTCAGCCGACCAGCTCCCGGACTCGAATGTTCACCCAAAGGATCTGACCTGGGGCACCATTGTGGTTCTTACTGTGTTCCCCGCGCCTCCGCCTGGAGAGAAGGGGGAGCGGTTGTGGAGATCGAGAGGTTTCACGCCTCCCCGCGGTCTTACGACGTCCACGCGAGGTGCTCGCCGACGGACCCTCGCTCCGAGCCGCTCATCGCCTCTGATGTGTTGTTCGCCACATCCGATGAGTCTCCACCTTCGGAACGATCCAAGAATCCGTAGCCTTCGAGGGGCTCGACCCGGGAACCGCTCGAGAAAGGAGGGAGCATGACCAAGGTCGTCATCGACATGTCCATGTCGCTCGACGGGTTCGTCGCCGGTCCGGACGATGGCAGATCCGACCCACTGGGCCGCCACGGTGGCATGCACATCTTCGACTGGTACTTCTCGGGCAACGAGGAGTACCGCGATCCCCTGTTCCGGCCCGAGCCGGGAGCCAATCGCAACGAGGTGGAGCGCGCCTTCGCTGAGAGCGGCGCCTTCATCTTCGGGCGGCGGACCTACGAGATCGCCGACGGGTGGGGCGGCCGCCACCCGGTGAATGGGGCCCCGGTCTTCGTGCTCACGCACAACCCTCCAGCCGATTACCCACGCGGGCCCTCGAACCTCAACTTCGTCACGGACGGCATCGAGAGTGCGATCCGCCAGGCGCAGGTGGTGGCGGGTGGTAAGGACATCAAGCTCGGCGGTGCCTCCCCGGGGAAGGAAGCATTGGCCGCCGGACTGTGCGACGAGATCCTGATCCACCTCGCGCCGTATCTTCTCGGTGGCGGAGTCCGGCTCTTCGATTCGTTGGGCGAAGGGATTCAACTCGAGAAGCTCTCGGTCAGCGACGGCCCGTTCGCGACCCACCTGCGCTACGGGGTGATCCGGGACGCAGTCCGGGCAAGCGGGTGACATGAAGACGACGCACACGCTTGAGACCGCCGACGTAGACATCGTTTACGACGTCCACGGCCCGTTGCCAACCGCGGACGGACGGCCACCGCTGTTCATGATCGCCCAGCCCATGGACGCCAGTGGCTTCGCCACGTTGGCGTCGCTCTTCCCCGACCGCACGGTGGTCACCTATGACCCTCGCGGCCTCGGCCGCAGCATCCGCAAAGACGGCCGGGTCGACCAAGCGCCCACGGTCCAGGCCGACGACGTGCACGCCGTCATCGAGGCGCTCGGTGTTGGCCCCGTCGAGATGTTCGGCAGCAGTGGCGGCGCAGTGACCGCGCTCGCGCTCGTGGCGACCCATCCGGGCGACGTGACCACGCTGGTGGCACACGAGCCGCCGCTCATCCCGGTGCTCCCCGATGCCGAGGCTGCCTTCCGAGCCCGCGCCGGCTTTCGGGAAGCCTACGAGGCCAACGGGTCGGGTGCGGGTATGGCGGCCTTCATCGCCATGTCGTCGTGGCGAGGGGAGTTCACCGACGAATACTTCGCCCAGCCAGCACCCGATCCCGCCCAGTTCGGGATGTCGACGGAGGACGACGGCTCTCGTGACGACCCGCTGCTGTCCGACCGGTCTTGGGCGATCAGCGATTATCGCCCCGACGTCCACGCGCTGACCGCCGCACCGACACGCATCGTGATCGCCGTAGGAGAGGAGTCCCTGGATACCTTCACCGGCCGCACGGCGGTCGCCACCGCCGAACTGCTCGGTCAGCAGGCGACGGTGTTCCCGAGCCACCATGGAGGGTTCCTCGGCGGCGAATTCGAATACGCCGGCAAACCAGAGGCCTTCGCCGGCAAGCTTCGCGACGTCCTCGACGACAGGAAGGGTGTCGGACGCTGAGAGATGTCCGCAAAGAGCGGCGTACCCTCGCTGTCAGGAAGGCGTATCGACCAGGCGGAAAGAGTTGCGGTTGCGGGCATCGTGGATGGGTTCCGCGCCGCCCGTCGCCAAGGCAACATAGCGGCCGGCCCGAAGGGTCTTGGGCAAGCGGTAGAACCACCCAAGAAGGCCGTTCTTCGTCTCCTCCTGGTGGGAGGGCCGGAACCAATTGGGTAGCGAACAATCTCCTTGCAGGAACCGTCCTTCCTTCGGATGCCACCACCGGCACCCAGCGGTGTGTCGCATGAGCGCCAGCCTCACTCGTCCAACCTGCCCGAGGATCCCCGCTGAGTCGCCTCGGATTCGGTGCAGCTCTTCCCGATCGATGCACCTGGCGTGGCGCGGCCGCTCGATCGTTGTGATCGTGCCCGGATCACCGTGGCCTTTCGGCTCCGGGGGTGGATCGGGAACCTCGCCGATCGGCTGCCACGCGGTGCGGGGGGCGCCTGAGAACGGCTGCCGCTGAATCTTCTTCTCCACGGGGAGGGGGCAGCGCTCGAAGTTCATCTTTGTACGTGCCCTGACGGACTCGTCGTCTGTGGTTCCCCACCAGTTATCGGTGGCCAAGACCGCGTACTCGCTGACACCGCCTCCCGAGGGCGTCCGGACGTCCTTGGAGAAGTACTCCGAGTTCAGCGGCCCCCGCAAGATGTCGTTGTCATGGATCTCCCACACGCCGTCGTCTTCCCCACAGTCGTAAGGACCCTGGGCCGCGGCAGCAGGTTGATTTCGTTGTTCCAGAAGTCGTTGTCGTAGATCCCGACTGGCTCTCTCGTCTTACCCGTTACCGCTGTGCCGTTGTTCGTGAAGACGCTCCGCTGAACCATGGTCCCGCCGATCGGGTTGACGAATACCAATGCCGTCCGATTGCCGTCGAGCTGGTTGTCGCTGAACTCTGCCCTGGAGCGGCTCGGGCCCCACTTGATCCCTCGCGTTGCCCTCTCGATCCTGACGAAGCGGAGTGCGCTCGGACCTTGGCTCGGCCGGAGCGACATCGTCAAGAGGATCCCGTTCCAGTCCTGCTGTCCGGCATCGCTGGTGAAGATGATCCGCGCCTCCTGCGTGCCGACCGCGAGCAGGGCGCCTTCGACGACCAGGGACGACCCCGCAGCCCCGCGGACCTGCACACCGGGCTCGATCGTCAGTGTGACATCGGCGACGACCACGACAGGTCCGATGAGAACGAAGGGAGAGCCGTCCTGGGTCCAGGTCGTGTCCTGCTCGATCCGTCCTGACACCGTGGTTTGGGAGCGCGCCTCGGACACCGGCAACAAGGGAAAGGCCAGCAGGGACGCAAGCAGGAAAAGGAGTGCCCTCCTCACAACGA
This sequence comes from Actinomycetota bacterium, assembly GCA_046731295.1. Lineage (GTDB taxonomy): Bacteria > Actinomycetota > UBA4738 > UBA4738 > HRBIN12 > DASSJM01. Next base: position 11,854 of record JBKPKU010000161.1, on the reverse strand, counting down.
CTAGAACGCCTACCCGCCTGGGAAGTTGCGCGCCCCGGTGCGCCTTTGGCCTAGTCCCGACGATGGTCGAAGCGTAGACCAACGGAGGTAGAGCACCTCACCCGTCACTTCGATACTGCACCCACCAGATGGGCTACAGGACGGGTGCTTTGGGGGATGGGGCGACAGATCGGACCGCGTGATCCCCCAGGGCCAGAGAGGAGCGATGGAATGCTTCGCAGGGTTGCCTCAAACATCCGGGCTGGTTTCTCCGCCATCACCCAACGGCCCACCGCAAGGGTCGGGGTGGGCGCGATCGTCGCTACCTGCCTGGTGATTCCTCAGGGGTGGAGGCTGCTCGTCACCATCGCGGCCCTCGGTCTGCTGTTCGCCGCGGCGGGCGCCTACCTGGGCCTCGACCTCGACGCGGGGGACAAGGAGGAGAACAGGGATGCTTTCGCTGACCTTTCGTAGGCTCCGCAGGATCCACGACGACGAAGGCGGCGCCGTCCTGCTGATCGTGGCCTTCGCTCTGCTGGCCATGGCCGGGATGCTGGTCCTGGTGTTCGACCTGGGGTCGCTGCTATCGACGCGCAGGACGGCGGTGAAGGCGGCGGATGCCGCGGCCTTGGCTGCGGCGCAGTCCTGCTTCGAAGGCGACGCGGCCGGCGCGCCCGTAGCTGCCCAACAAGTTGGGCTGGCCAACATGGACGACTCCGGCGCCAGCCTCTCGGGGACCACCTCCACCGTCATCGCGCAGGAGGGGTGTGGGACGAGCAGGGACTACGGGTACGTCACCGTCCGGGTCACCACCAACCAGGACCTGTTCTTCGCGCCGATCATCGGCATCGACGCACGCGGCATCTCCGCTGAGGCTACGGCGGCGTGGGGAATGGTGGTTGGACCGCCCGTGCCGGTCACGGCCTCGATCGGCGGCCCGAACGCCTTCTCGTCGTGCGATGTCCCCGACCCGACCCCAGGAGAGACGTGTTACGTCCTGATGGACAACGACCACAACGGAGGCGGGCAGTTCGGGTTCCTGAGTCTGACCGATTGGTATCCGGTCGGGACCGACCCGGTGACGATGGACTGCAACTCTGCGGGCGGCACCGATCTGCTCCGCGATCAGATCGCCGGGATCAACCTGCCCAGGTATGTCTACGGTGCGCCGGCCTGGTCGTGCCAGGTGCCCGGAGCGACCGCCCAGACGTGGCCAACCATGACCGGACTGACCCGCTGGTTCCCACTGACCAACCCGACGATCACCGAACCATCCGGGAAGTTCTATTACGTCCAGGGGTTCGCGCAGGCCACAATCGTCAGCGTCGAGCAGAAGAGCTGGAGCGACGTCGCCACCGGGCCCGGCAACGGCAATGGGAACGGTGGGGGGAACGGCGGCAATGGGAATCCGCCCCCGCCCGACCCGACACAGCAGTCCTGCGGCAACGGCATCCTGGTGCCGCCGAACGGCAGCTACTCCTGCATCGGGCTGACGTGGCACACGTCCTTGATGCCCACGCCCGGCGACACGGGGATCGCCGAGGGAGTGCGCCTCATCAGGTAGCGACGCAAACACCGCTCATCTTTAGGAGGAGCCATGCTCAAGTACTCGCTCATCGAAGACGGGCGGGGCAACTACCGATACGAGACGTATGAGGAGCAGGAGAGGTCGCGCGAGCCAGACCAGAAATCCACGCTACGTGCGCGCCTGCGCGAGGTGGAGCAGATGACCCTGGACGAGCTGAAGGCGAAGATCACAGCCATCCTGCCGGGGGCCACCTTCGAGGTGGACAGCTTCGGTCGACTCGTCATCCGCGCCAGCTACCGGCTGCACATCGACCCGGAGTCGTTGGCCGAAACCCTGCGCGAGAAGGCGCGCGATTTCGTGCCACCCAAGAAGGGTCTGTTCGGCAAGCGCAAGTAGCCCCACTCGATCTGGGGCAGATGCGCGCCGAACTCCACGAGACCTCCCGGGCCGAACGGCCGGGATGCTACCCAGACTCGGCGGCGGTCACCGTCCGAACACGTACAGGTGATGCAGCTTGTCGGGGTTGCCCACGGCCCGGATCGTCTGGACGACGCCGTCGGCGATGTCCAGCGTGACGGCGACGAGCGGGCGGTCGTCGGCGTCCAGGAACACCGCGCCGGGCTGCCCGTTGATCTCGACGAAGCTCGCGCCCCGGACGCCGAGCTGCTGGCCCCGCTCGGCGGCGCCCACCATCAGTCGCGCCACGCGCTCGCGCCCGTACACCGGGTGTGGCAACGCCGGCGCCTTGCCGCCGCCGTCGCCGTACGCGACGACGTCCTGCGCGAGCAGGCCGACGAGACCTTCCTCGTCGCCCTCGGTGACGGCCTCGAAGAACCGGCGGGCGAGCTCCTCCCGCCGGCGGCGGTCGGCCTCGAAGCGCGGTCGCTTGGCCTCGACCTGCCGCCGGGCGCGGACGGCGATCTGCCGGCAGTTCTGCTCGGTGCGCCCGACCACGCCGGCGATCTCCTCGTAGCCGTAGTCGAAGACGTCGCGCAGCAGGAACACCGCCCGCTCGACCGGCGTGAGGCTCTCGAGCAGCACGAGGAAGGCCATCGAGAGCGAGTCCGCCCTCTCGGCCTGCGTGGCCGCGTCGCTCTCGGCGTCGGTGACGACGGGCTCGGGGAGCCAGGTCCCGACGTAGCGTTCGCGCCGCACTCGGGCCGAGCGCAGCTGGTCGATCGCCAGGCGCGTCGTGATCGTGGAGAGGTAGGCCTTGGGCGAGTCGATCTCCGTCCCGGCGTTCGACTCACGGTGGTAGCGAAGGAACGCCTCCTGCACGACGTCCTCGGCCTCGCTGGCGCTGCCGAGCATCCGGTAGGCGATCGAGAACATCAGCGGGCGCAGCTCCTCGTATACCTCGGTCACGGGCTCCTCCCGGCGAACGGTCTCCATCGTGTCATGGAGACGAGACGGCCCGCCCGCCCGTGACACCCGCGACGAACGTTCTCGTGTCACAGCACCCGCCCGCACCTCGTCTCCTCTGTGTCGGAGTGTCATAGGAAAGGCGGCTGAATGGACTCCAGGGTCGTGTGGGCGGCCGAGGTCCTGCGGGCGCAGCGGATGCCCGCGGCGGAGATCGGGGCCGTGCTCGAGGCAAACGACGCGGAGGAGATCCGCCGCCGCCTCGAGCTCCACGGCGAGCGGCTGCAGGAGCGGCTCGTCGACCAGCTCCGAACGCTCGCGCGGGTCGAACGACTGCTCACGGAGGCGCTCGGCTTCGAGGCCGCGGCCGAGCGCCCCGCGCTCAGCTCTGCCGGAACCCGGTGATCTCGCCGCGGTGTCCGAGACCATCTGGGCCACCCACAGGTCCAGACGCGCCATTTCGACGGCCGCCTGCGCCCGCTCGAGGGGGACGCGATCCGGCCCACGCTCAGTCTCCCTCGGCGTCGTTCTGCTCGCTCGCGTTCGAGCCGTCGTCGTCGGCCTCCTGGCCCACCACGTTGAAGCCCTCGTCCAGCGCCACCTCTACGACGCGGCCGTCCGGCAGCCGAATCTCGACGCCGTACGCCGCGCCGTCGTCGCCCGCCTCGGTGTCGATCACCGTCCCGCCGCCGGTGTGTTCGATCGCGGCGGCCGAGGCCCGCTCCAGCGCCGAGCCCGTGAGCGGCTCGTCCGCGTCCCCGACGCCGTTGGCGATGGCCACGCCGGCGCCGCCGCTCACCGCGGCGCACGCGAGAGCGCCACCGACGATCCGCCTCGTCCTGCGATCCATGTCGTCTCCTTCCCCCGTGGCGCCGCGATCGTGTCGAACGGACGATGAGAGCGGCGTGAGCCGCCCAAGAGAGGCGGTCGCGCCGGGGTCAGATCCCGGCGAGGAAGTCCAGGACGGTCCGACGGATCTGGTCGGCCACCGCCGGGTCTCCGAACCTGAGGATGTCGGTCCCGTGCTCGCCGGTGTCGAGCGACACGACCTCGACCGGTTCCGGCGCCGCGCGCTCGAGCGCGGGCCCGAGGGTGGCCGAGTCGCTGTCGAAGCTTCCGGTCATGAACAGCTTCGGGACCCGCACCTCCCGCACCTGCTCCTTGATCGACTCGCCCTCGTACAGGTCGAGCCCCGAGAGCCAGATCAGCCCGTCGGCGTCCAGCCCGTGGCTGAGCGCAAACAGCGACTCCATGGCGCCGAGGCTCGCGCCCCCCACGACAACGCGGTCCGAGCCCTCTTCGCGCAGCAGCGCGACCGCGCTCGCCAGGTCCCTCCACGAGCCCGGGTCGCCCCCGTTTCCCTCGGAGCAGCCGAGGTCTCCCCCGGGACACTCGCCCCGGCGGTCGTAGGTCAAGACGCGGTACCCGCGGTCGGCCAGCAGCCCGGCGAACGCGAGCCACTGCCCCTGGTCCCCGGGACGCATGTGCGACAGCACCACGCCCACGTCGCCCGAGCCGAACAGCCGGCCGTCGAGCCTGACCCCGTCCGCCGCCTCGAACGTCACTGGATCGGACATCGCGAGCAGCTCGCTCTCGCCCATCACCGGGAAGCTCGAGGTCGGCTCCGGAGACGGGCTCGGCGAGGGGGACGGGGCGCTCGAACGCGTGGGGGGGCCCTGGTCGCTCTCACCGCCGCAAGCCGCGGCCGCGACCACCAGGAACGCCGCCATCGCCCATCGAGCCCGCATCCCAAGGGGATACGAAGCCCGGCCGCGACCGGGTTCGGGCGCGCCGTGGGTAGCATGGGCCGGTGCGCCGAACGCCCGCCTTCGTCGCGCTGCTCGCGTTCGCGATGTTCGCCCTCGACGCCGGCGCGTCCGAGCCGATCCGTCCGCGGGCGATCGGGGACCGGGTCGAGCGGGAGCCGGCCCGCGCCACTACCCGCTACGTGATCGCGGCCGCCGGGGATATCGCCTGCGACCACGCCCCGAATGGCCCCTCGTCGCCGACCGTCTGTCAGTACGACGACACGGCGCGCCTGATCGACGGAGACGACCTGGCCGCCGTGCTGCCGCTCGGCGACAACCAGTACGCGCGGGGCAGGTACCGCGCGTACCTCCGGTACTTCGACCCGACGTGGGGCAAGGCGTTCGACAACCTGGCCCCGGCCCCCGGCAACCACGACTACGACAACGACCCGTCGTCCACGCCCAGGGGGTACTTCCGCTACTTCGGCGACGCGGTCAAGGGCCCCGACGCGCTCGGGTACTACGCATTCGACGTGGGGGCGTGTCCGAACGCGCCGTGCTGGCACGTGATCTCGCTCAACTCCGAGCTGTGCTTCGCCGCCGGCGGCTGCGGGCCGGCCGCCGACCCGTCGAACCCCCGACCCGGCAACCGCATGTACGCGTGGCTCGAGCAGGACCTCGCGGCGCATCCCGACGCGGACTACCCGTGCACGCTCGCGTACTGGCACCACCCGCTCTTCTCGTTCTCGACGGGAAGCGGCGCGAGCGGCGCCGTCGAGCCGCTGTGGCACCTCCTGCACGCCGCGACCGCGGACGTCGTGCTGAACGGCCACTCGCACAACTACCAGCGGTGGCGGCTCCTGGATCCGAACGGCGACCCGGACAAGCAGGCGGGGATCCGCGAGTTCGTCGTCGGGACCGGCGGCGCGAGCCACTACGCGATCCCCTCCGGGGCCAGGCCGAAGACCCTGGCCGCGGCGCAGGCGATCGCGTTCGGCGTCCTCCGGCTCAGCCTGAAGGCCGAGGGCTACCGGTGGCGATGGGTCTCGGCGAGGGGTCAGCCCGCGTTCCACGACGCCTCGGACGGCTCCGTGTCGTGTGCGCGCGCTAGCCCTTGACGCCGGTGACGGTGACGCCTTCCACGAACACGCGCTGAGCCAGGAAGAACAGGACGATCACCGGAATCATGAACAAACAGTACCGAGGCCGCCATCGTGAGGTTCCACTCGGTCTGGAACCCCGCCGACCTGGAGGACGCGGCGGTGTGGACCGGCTCGGATCTTCCGGCGATCACGGTGCGGGCGGAGTGACCGAGGACGTGGGCTCCGAGGTGAACGTGCTGTTCGCGATCGACGCAGCCGCCGGTCGAGACGGACGAGACGCTCGCCGCCAGCGAGACCGAGGAGGACCACCACGAGTTCGCGCTGGTGGACGAGCGACGCGCGGTCTTCTGCGCTCGCGTCGAACCCCCGCACCTCGTGCGGGCCGGGCTCGCCGGTGCGACTGTCGGTCGATCCCCGTCGCTTCCACTTCTTCGATCCACATACCGGGCTCGCGATCGCGCGCAAGCCGACTCCGGTGGCGACCGCCTGATCGGCACTAGACTCGGCGCATGAGGTCGCTGCAGGGGTTCTCGGACGCGTTCCTGCGCGAGATCGCCGGCCAGCCCGACGCGATGCGGCGCGCGGCGGCCGCCCTGGTCGACCAGCGCGACGCGCTCGAACGGATCCGCGAGGCCGGCGCCTCCTCGCGCACGATCGTGTTCACCGGCATGGGCGGCTCCTACGACGCGTGCTATCCGGCGGTCAACGACCTGGCGGCTCGCGGCGTCCCGTCGCTGCTCGTGGACGCGGCCGAGCTGTTGCATTTCCGCCGCCCCATCTTGAACGGGCGGACACTCGCGATCGTCGTGAGCCAGTCCGGCGAGAGCGCCGAGATCGTGCGACTGGCCAACGAGCTCTCACGCCAGCGCAACCGCCCGTTCCTGGTCGCGATCACCAACGGCTCGGCCAACGACCTGGCGCGTCGCGCAGACATCGCGCTCGACACGTGGGCGGGTCCCGAGACCGGACCGTCGTCGGTCACGTTCGCCGGCGCCATGGCCACGCTCTCCGGCCTGGCCAGGCTGCTTGCGGGCGACAGCGTGGACACGGCGGTAGATCGCACCCGGACGGCGGCCGAGGGCGCCGCGCAGTCGGCCGAGCGCCTGCTGGACGATCCCGAGGAGCTTGCCGCCGACCTGGACGCCTGGCACGGCGATCGAGCGGTGATGGTGCTGCTCGGTCGCGGCCCGGCACGGGCTGCGACCGAGCTCGGGGCGATGGTGCTCAAGGAGTCCGGCGTCATGGCCGAGTCGGTCGAGTCCGGCCTGTTCCGCCACGGCCCCTACGAGCTCGCCGGTCCGAACATGACCGCGTTCGTCATGGCCACCGAACCGGAGACGCGGCGGCTCGACCTCGGCCTGGCGGCGGACCTGGTGGAGGCCGGGACGGCCGTGATGGTGGTCACCCCCGACGGCGAGGCGCCCAAGGGGGCCCGGGCCGTCGCGACCGGTTACCTGGACCGGGCCCTCATGTCGGCGGTATCCGTCATCCCCGTCCAGCTCCTCGCCTGGCGACTGGCGGCCGCCCACGGACGCATCCCCGGCGCGTACACCAGGGCCTCGAAGGTCACCAAGCGCGAGTAGGACGCCCTCGGGCTTCGGGACGCCGACCCCAACTGGAGCCACGCACACCGAGTTCCCCCGCCCCGATCGCTCTCGATCTCGCAACGGCCGTCGGCGAGCTCGGCTCGTTCGACCATCGTGGGCAGGCCGATGTGGCCGGGCTCGGGCACCTCGACCACACCGACGTCGAACCCGGCCCCGTCGTCGGTCACCACCAGCCGAACCCCCGCCGTCCTCCTCCCGATCGAGACCTCGATCCGGTCCGCACCGGCGTGCTTGCGCGCGTTGGCGATCGCCTCCTGCGCGATCCGGAAAAGGATCGACTGCGTCTCCCGCGGCGGCTCCGCGGTCAGCCCGTCCTCGAAATCAGCCCGCAATTCATCGGTCTCGCCCTCGAGGTCGGGGTCCTCGAGCCGCTGGGCGAGCGCCTGCGCCCGCACGTCCGCCGCGCTCATGACCTGGGTCGCCGCCACCGGGACCTCGCTCACAGCTTGTATCCAAACCGGCGCAGGAGCTCCTTGCGCTCGGCCTCGTCGTCGTCGGTCTCGACGCCGAGCGGCGGCTCGCCGTCGATCACGCCCAGCACGCCCCGGCCCGCCTCGGTCTCGCCGACCACGATCTCCAGCGGGTTCGCGGTGGCGCAGAAGATGCGGCAGACCTCGGGCACCGTCTTGATCGCGTTCAGGACGTTGACGGGGAACCCGCCGCCGAGCGCGATCACGAACACGTGGCCGGCCCCGATCGACTGCGCGTTCCGAACGGCGACGTCTACCAGGCTGGGATCGTTGCCGCTGCGGCGGACCAGGCGCGGGCCGCTCGACTCGTTGAACGCGATCCCGAACCGAAGGCCCGGCACGTTGACGCACGCCTCGTGCAGGTCCTCAACGGTCTTGATGAAGTGGGACTGGCCGACGATCACGTTCAGGTCGTCGGGCTTGTCGAAGCGGACGGTGGTGATCTCCACCGCGAGCACCCTCCCCGGATCAGTGCGTGTCGAGCCTGGAGAGTATCCCGGCGAGCAGCGAGATTCGAGGAACCACGCTGGTCAGATCCAGCCACTCGTTGGGGCCGTGGTCGTCCCCTCCTATCGGACCGAGCCCGTCCAGGGACGGGACACCGGCGCCCGAGGTCGTGTTCGCGTCCGAGGCGCCGCCGGTCGAGGCGTCCTTCAGCCCGAACCCGAGTTCCGAGGCGACCTGGATCGCGAGGGCCGCCAGCCTGGCGCCGCCCTCCTTCTTCTCCATGGGACGGTGCCAGCCGTGACTGATCATCTCGACGGTGACGTCGGGGACGATGTTCGTCTCCGCGATCTGCCGGACGGCCTCGCCCGCTCGTTCGAACGTGTCCTCGTGCGGCGAGCGAACGTCGAACTCGATCACGCACCGCTCGGGCACCACGTTGGGGCGGGTCCCGCCGCGGAAGACGCCGACGTTGGCGGTCACGCCGGGCCACCGCCCGTTCAGGGCCTGGATCGCCACGGTTTTGTGCGCGGCCTCGAGGATCGCGCTGCGACCGCGTTCGGGTTCGACGCCGGCGTGGGCCGCGCGGCCCGTGATCTCGAACCGAACGTCGAGCACGCCCTTGCGCGCGGAGACGATGTCGCCGTTCTCGCGCGCGCCCTCGAGCACGAGCGCGGCGTCGGCGTTCGCGGCCTCGGACAGGATGACCTCGCGGGACCAGGGCGAGCCGATCTCCTCGTCCGGGTTGTTGACGTATGTGATCCGGCCGAACCCGTCGAACCCGGCCGCCAGCAGCGCCTCGACCGCGAAGAAGCCGGTGAGCAGGCCGCCCTTCATGTCGGTCACGCCCGGCCCCAGCGCGCGGTCACCCTCGATGCGGAACGGGCGCTCGGCGGCGGTGCCGGGGTCGAACACGGTGTCGGTGTGGCCGATCATCAGCAGGCGCGTCCTGCCGCTTCCCTCCACGCGCCCGATCACGAGGTCGCCGAGCCGCTGCTCACCCTCATCGGGTTCGTGCTGCCGGCGCTCGACCTCCCAGCCGGCCTCCTCGAACCTCGACTGGCACAGGTCCGCGATCACGTTCACGCCATCTGGCGTATATGAGCCACAATCCACATTCACCATCTCGCGCAGCGCGTCGACGAACTCGTCGTAGCGACCGGCGGCCCCATCCCTCACGCTCTTCAGGTCCATCCGAACGTCCGCTCCTCCCTTACGGGTCGTCGGGGGGGCCATCCTATGCGCTCGGCGGTGGCGGGTAGCATCCGCGCGTGAACGGGCGCGGGGACCTGAACGGGTGGTGGCGGTTCGGCGTGGCCGTCGTCGGGTTCGTCTGGCGACTCCTGTTCCGAACACGCGTCGAGGGCGCCGAACGCGTTCCGGCGTCGGGTCCGGCCATCGTCGCGGCCAATCACGTCTCCGGGATGGACGGCGTCGCGCTCGCGCTCGTCACCGGAAAACACGCCCTGCGCATGACCCGCTTCCTGGTCGCGGCCGAGTTCTTCGACAAGCGGTCGTCCGGCTGGGCGCTCCGCCTGTACCGGCAGATCCCGCTGCGGCGCGGCGAGGGCGACCGCCTGGCGTTGGACGAAGCCGTCGCGACGATCCGCGCGGGCGCGCTCGCCGGCATCTTCCCGGAGGGAAGGGTGAACCCCGATCCCGAGGCGGGCGAGCAACGCGGACGGCGGGGGGTCGCCAGGATCGCGCTCGCCACCGGGGCGCCGGTGGTCCCGGTCGGCATGTGGGGCTCGCAGCATCGGTGGCCGAAATCCGGCCTGCATCTCCACCGGCCGTGGCGACCCGTGTTCGCGGTCTCGTACGCGGACCCGATCCCGCCGCGTGGCGACCCCGGCTCTCCCACCGAAGTCCAGCTGTTCGCCGAGCAGATCATGACCGCGATCTCCAAGCAGGCCGACCAGGCCAGGGCGCTCGCGGAGCGATAGCCCACTCTCAGCTCAGGTGGCGGACGAACCAGTCCGCGGCAAGCTCGGCCACGCGTTCGAGCGCCCCGGGCTCCTCGAACAGGTGCGTGGCCCCCGGCACCACCTCGAGCCGGGTATCCGAACGCATCCCCGCTTGCGCCTCCCGGTTGAGCCCCAGCACCTGACGGTCGGCGCCGCCGACGATTAGGAGCGTGGGCGCCGTCACGCGCCCGAGCGTCTCTCCGGCCAGGTCCGGCCTGCCGCCGCGCGAGACGATCGCGGCCACCAGCGGCAACGAGACCGAGGCCACCAGCGCGGCCGCCGCCCCCGTGCTGGCGCCGAACAGGCCGACCGGAAGGCCCGCCGCGTCCGGGTCGTCCGAGACCTGCTCGACTGCCGCGGCGAGCCGGCGAGCCAGCAGACCGATGTCGAACACCAGGCGCCGGTCGTGGGACTCGCGCCCGGTGAGCAGGTCGAACAGCAGCGTCCCGAGGCCGTCGCGGTGCAGCCGCTCGGCGACCGACACGTTCCGCGGGGACAGACGGCTCGACCCGCTGCCGTGGGCGAACACCACCAGAGCACTCGCATCGGCAGGCAGGAGCAGGTCGCCGGGCAGGGATGCCTCCTCGACCCGGACGTCGACGTTCTTTCGGGAGACGTTCACCTGAGGACCAGCGTAAGACGGAGGGCCGGCCCGCGAAGCGGGCCGGCCCTCCGGCGTCTCCCTTCTCGAACCGCTCGGCTACATAGCCGCCACGGCGGAGATCAGGTTGGAGTCGCGCAGCTTGCGGAGCGCCTCGCGCTCGATCAGCCGAACGCGCTCCCCCGACAGGCCGAGAACCTTGCCGGTCTCGCGCAGCGAGAGCGGCTGCCCGTTCTCCAGCCCGTACCGAAGTGCGACCACGTGGCGCTCGCGCTCGTCGAGCACCCGATCGACCGCGGTGCCGATCTCGTCCCGGAGCAGCGCATCCTCGACCTCGTTGAACGCCGCGTCCGAGTCGACCTCCTCGATCAGATCGCCGAGCTCGGTATCCTCGCCCACGGGCGACTGCAGGGACAGCGGCTCGCGACGGCCCATCTCGGTCAGGTCGTCGATCTCGTCCACGGTAGTGTCGAGCGCCTTCGCGAGCTCCTCACGGCTCGGCTCGCGCCCCATCGACTGCGCGAACTGGAACCGGGTGCGATTGAGCTTGCGGAGGCGGTCGTGGATGTGCACCGGCAGGCGGATCGAACGCGAACGATCGGCGATCGCCCGCGTGATCCCCTGGCGGATCCACCAGGTCGCGTACGTGGAGAACTTGAACCCGCGACGCCAGTCGAACAGCTCGACGGCACGCATCAGGCCGATGTTCCCCTCCTGGATCAGGTCGAGCAGCGGCAGGCCCTGGCCCTGGTACTTGCGGGCGACCGAGACCACCAGCCGCAGGTTGGCCATGATGAATCGCTGACGCGCCGCCTCGGCCTTTCGGACCTCCTGACGCGCCTTCATGATGGATCTCTCCGAGCGAAGGCGGCCGGCGCGCAGACGCTCCTCCGCCTCCTTGCCGTGCTCGATCAGGATGGCGAGCTCGACCTCCTCCTCCTTGGTGAGGAGTGGCTCGCGCGCCGCCGCCTCCAGGTACAGCCGGAGGTCGTCGGCGTCATCCGTGCCGAGCGGCCGTGCAGGTTCTGGCATGAACTCACTCTCCTCC
>JBKPKU010000160.1:0-1330 GCA_046731295.1 Actinomycetota bacterium | reverse complement strand
CTGGACGATCCAGCAGTTCCCGTTCGGCGGGACCTCGTTGCTGATCACGATCGGCGTCGCCCTCGAGACCATGAAACAACTCGAGTCCCAGCTGCTGATGCGCCACTACGAGGGCTTCCTGAAGTAGGCCGCCGTGCGCATCATCCTCCTCGGACCTCCGGGCGCGGGCAAGGGGACGCAGGCGAGGAGGCTCTCCGAACGCTACGGGCTCCCGATCATCGCCACCGGCGACATCTTCCGCGACCAGATCGCGCAGGGGACGCCGCTCGGGTTGCAGGCCAAGGAGTACTACGACCGGGGCGACTACGTGCCGGACGAGCTCACGACGCGGATGGTGTTCGAACGCCTCGATCGAGCCGACGTGCGCGAGGGCTTCATCCTGGACGGCTACCCGCGGACGGTTCCCCAGGCGCAGGCGCTCGAACGCCACCTCGCGCAGAAGGGCACTCCGCTCCGGGCCGTGCTGAACTTCAAGATCTCCGACGCGGTCGCGGTCAAACGCCTGATGGCGCGTCTGGTCTGCCCGAACTGCAAGCGCACGTACAACACCGAGTTCAAGCGGCCACGCGTCGAGGGCATCTGCGACGTCTGCGGCCACGAGCTGACCAACCGCGCGGACGACGACGAGGCGACGGTCCTGCGGAGGCTCGAGGTCTACCATCGGCAGACCAAGCCGCTGGTGCTGTACTTCTGGGAGCGAGGGCTGCTTCGGGACATCGACGCCGAGGCACCCGAGGAGGTCGTCGCCGACCGGACGATCGAGGCGATCGCGGATCTGCTCGACACCTACCAGTGACCCGATGATCGTCTACAAATCGCCCGAGGACCTGGACCGCATGCGTCGTGCCGGACGCATCGTGGCCGGCACGATCGATCGTGTGCTGGAAGCCGTCCGCCCGAAGGTCTCGACGGCCGAGCTCGACGCCGTGGCCGAGGCCTACATCCGCGACCAGGGCGCCACGCCGTCCTTCAGAGGCTACGGGGGCAACCACGGCCGGGCGCCCTTCCCCGCCTCGATCTGCACCTCGATCAACGAGGAGATCGTGCACGGGATCCCCTCCGTCGAGCGCACGGTTGCCGAGGGCGACCTGCTCAAGCTCGACTTCGGCGCGATCTGGGAGGGCTTCCACGGCGACTCCGCCGTCACCGTGATCGTCGGCGACCCGCGCACGGCCGAGGCCGACAAGCTCGTCCGGGTGACCGAGGAGGCCCTGGAGGCGGGGATCGCGCAGATCCGGCCGGGCGGCCGCCTGTCCGACATCGGGGCGGCGGTCGAGCAGGTCGCCAGCGGCGCGGGGTTCGAGGTCGTCCGCGAGTACGTGGGCCACGG
>JBKPKU010000159.1:0-1105 GCA_046731295.1 Actinomycetota bacterium | reverse complement strand
GCGTCCCGGATCCGCCGGGTTGCCTCGATCCCGTCGATCCCCGGCATCTCGAGATCCATCAGCACGACGTCCGGCTCCCTTCCCAGGAGCGCCATCGCCTGATCGGCATCCCGCGCCGAGCCCACCAACCGGATGTCTGGTTGGCACCCGAGGAACGCCTCTAGCGCCTCCGAGAAGACCTCGTGGTCGTCGACCACGAGGACACGGATGATCCGTGAGGGCTGTTCCATGTGCCTCGGTCCTTATCCATCGGCCGCACGGCGCCGGCGTTCGGGCATCAGCCGGCTACGGCACCGGAGACGGGGGCTGACCCTGTGACGTGCTGCGGGTGAGCCTTGCTCTCGAGGACCGTGCTCTTGTCCGGAAGCTTGGGAACTACGCCTCGCTTTCCTCCACGTTCTCGCCGGACGACGTGTGGTCTGCCGCCTGACCGGTCCCCGCGACGAGCTCCGTCACGTCCGGCAGGAACAGGCGGAAGGAGGCGCCCCCACCCTCGCGCTTCTCGACCCAGGCCCTGCCGGCGTGGACCTCCGCGAGCCTTTGCAGCACGGCCAAGCCGGTCGATGCCCCGCCCCGGCCGGCACCGCCCATCTGCGCTTCGGGTGCGCCCATCGGAGCATTGCGCAACTCCTCGGGAACCTCCCCCGTGTCGTCGACGGCGATGACCGCGCCTTCGGGATCGCCCGAAACGCTGATCCACACGGGACTCGCAGACGACGTTCGCGCGCCCGCGTTGATCAGAAGTGTCTCGACCATCTCCTCCACCATGAACGGGTCGACAGGCACCACGACCTTCGCGGCCTGCACATGGACGTTCCGGTTCGCCACATCCGGCGATTCCTCGACCACCCGGCGCACCAGAGCCTGGAGGTCGGTGCGGCGGCGATTCAGCCTCAGGGTCCCGTCGGCGAGCCTGTCGATCTCAAGGAGCACGTTGACCATGCGATCGAGCTTGCGGGCCGAGGTCCCGAGCTGTCGCACCAACTCATGTCCGTCACGGGAATCGGGATCGTTGTGCCGAAGCGCCAGGCTGACGCCCATGATCGACGTCAGCGGCCGGCGCACCTCCGTCGCCAACGCGTCCTTGAGGGCGCTTCGCTCCTTG
>JBKPKU010000158.1:0-4050 GCA_046731295.1 Actinomycetota bacterium | reverse complement strand
TGGCTCTGGATCCCGATGGTGGTCGGTCTCGCCGTCGTGGGGTGGATTTTTCCCGATGGAACATTCTTGTCGCGCCGATGGCGTCTGGCGTTGCTCATATCGCTCGGGTTCGCGCTCGTTCCGATGGTGCTCAACGCGCTGCGGCCGCAGCTCACGATCTTCGTCGGCTTCGCCAACCCGGTCGGCGTCGACGACCCCTCCATCGCGACCGCGGCGGACGTCTCGATCGTGCTCGTCCTGCCGACGATCGTGGGCGGAGCAGTCGCGGCGAGCGCACGCTTCCGCCGCGGCGGCCGCGAGGTTCGGCAGCAGATCAAATGGCTGCTCCTCTCGGTCACCCTGATCGGGGTGGTGCTCGCGTACTACGCCATTGTCCTGATCGTCGGCGCCGACCCCGACACGGCGGGTGGCGAGACCGTCGCGAACTGGTCACAGTATCTCGCGATCGCATCCTTCCTCGCTGTGCCGGTCTCGATCGGGCTCGGGGTCCTCAAATACCGGCTGTACGACATCGATGTCGTCATCAACAAGGCCCTCCTGTACGGCGCGATCGGCGTGTTCATCACGCTCGTCTACGCGGCGGTCGTGGTCGGGATCGGCGCGGCGGTCGGCACGACGAGCAACGCCGTGCTTTCGGCAGTCGCGGCTGCGATCGTGGCGCTCGCCTTCCAGCCGATGCGTCATCGCGCGCAGAGGTTGGCGAACCGTGTCGTATATGGCAAACGCGCGACGCCATACGAGGTCCTCGCTGATCTCAGCGAACGCCTCGCCCACGAGTACGCCGTGGATAACGTCCTCCAACGCGTTGCGTCGACGCTCGCGGCCGGCATCGGTGCCGACCGCGTCGTGATCTGGCTCCACGTAGGATCCCAGTTGCACCCGATGGCAGCGTGGCCGACCGACGCGAACGCAGCGTCTATCGCGTTGCCTGACCAGAGTGTGCCCGAGGAGCTCGGCGGCATGCGCGCGTTCGCGGTGCGGCACCAGGGCGAGATCCTCGGCGCGATCGGCGTGGGCAAGCCATCATCAGATCCAATCTCGCCGACGGACGAGCGGCTCGTCGGCGACCTCGCGGGACAGGCCGGGCTCGTGCTGCGAAACGTCCGCTTAATCGAGGACCTCCTCGCCTCGCGCCAGCGATTGGTCGCGGCGCAGGACCAAGAGCGGCGACGGATCGAACGCAACATTCACGACGGAGCGCAGCAGCAGCTCGTCGCGCTAGCCGTGAAGCTGCGGCTCGCAGAGCAGACCGTGCCGCGGGATCCGGAGAAGGCGGTTGCGCTCCTGTCCGAGCTCGGGGGCCACGTCCAGGAAACCCTTGACGATCTGCGGGACCTCGCGCGTGGAATCTATCCGCCCATCCTCGCCGACCACGGACTCGTCGCGGCGCTCGAGGCGCAAGCACGTAAATCCGCGATCCCCGTGGCCGTCTCACCCAATGGCGTCGGCCGATACCCACAGGAGGTGGAGGCCGCGGTTTACTTCTGCGTGCTGGAGGCACTTCAAAACGCGGCGAAGTACGCACATGCGCGGACCGTCGCCGTTCGACTCATCGCGTCGAAAGGCTCGCTGGCGTTCGAGGTGTCGGACGACGGCCGCGGCTTCGACCCCGCGGCCGCGAGCGGGTCCGGCCTCACGAACATGCGGGATAGGCTCGAGGCGCTCCGCGGGTCGCTTATGATCCGCTCGTTGGTGGGATCCGGTACGACGGTCGTGGGTCGAGTGCCGGTCGGGGAACAGCCGTGACGCCCGGGCGCCCCGGCCCAGACTCGGTCTGACGCGTGGCCCGTCCGGTCGTCCAGACCCACGCGAATAAGCGCCGGCTACTTCCGCTCCATTTCCGCCAGCAGTCCGAAGACGACCGCCGGCCGCCTTATCTCCTCTCCAGGTATCGAGTTGGCTAGCGACCGGAGATGGAGGTCGTGATCGCGGAGGAAAGGGGAACACACCTAGTGCGCCTTAGCGCCTCGGTCGGCCTCTTGCATCCTGACCAAGCCCGCTCGG
Organism: Actinomycetota bacterium; assembly: GCA_046731295.1. Taxonomy (GTDB): domain Bacteria; phylum Actinomycetota; class UBA4738; order UBA4738; family HRBIN12; genus DASSJM01. The sequence goes on along the minus strand of JBKPKU010000158.1, from coordinate 2,046 downwards.
AGCATGATCCGCGCCAGGTTCCACTCGCCCTGTCAGTCGGCCATCACGAGATTCTTCGTGGCCGACTCCGGGTGGTGGGTGGGCTGGCGAGAGCGGCGTCAGCACCTAGGCTTGGAGCAAATGGCCGACCGGGCTCGGCGGTCCCTCCACACCCTGGGGATGTGTAGTCGCACCGACGCGACGGAGTCTCGACGACGCCACGAGCACGATGCGTCCGTCGTCCGCGATTCCCGTTCGCTCGAGCGATCTCGTCGCCTCCCGATCGGGCACGTACAACACCACCAGGGTTTGATCGCGGCCGATCTGATCAGCCACGTTCCTGATCGCGACGCATCCCTCGTCGGTTACCTCTTCGACCTCGCACAGATCGACCGTGATGTCTCGGGAACGCGCATCCGCGACCCGGGCGAGGAGGCGTTCCTCGTCCTCCTCGGTCAACCGCCCCCATGCCACGACATATGGGTGCGCGCCTGGACTCCCGATCCTCTCGATGACAGCCACGCCGGGATCCTGACAGGTGCGTCTCGTATGCGCAGTCGGTGAGTTGGGGGGAACCACCCTCAGAAAGGCCGCCCCCAGACTTCGTACAGCCTTCGGCCACGGGGATCACCCCCGCCGCGTGAGGCGATCGTCAGGAAGGGTTGGGACCGAGCTTCCCTCGGCCCCAACCTTGGGAGGAGCGCGCCGCCCTAGGCATTGATTGGGGCGGCTTCACCGGAAGGGACGAGGGCTCTCGCCGGGATGTCATGCTGAGACCGTAAGTCGCTTGGGGGATCGTGAACCGGCTCAAGGCACGCCGCCTTCGGTCCAAGCTCCCAGCTGATTTCAGTCGGCGTGGATCTGGGTGTCGTGGACCATCGGGAGGAACCTCGGGCACTTGCATTCGCTGTACAGACACGGGCCGCTCTCGCCGTGGATGAACTCCGAGTGCCGGCACGAGGAGCAGGGGGTCGCAAGGCTCGCGTCCAGGTCGATCCAGCGAACCAGCGAGAGATGGGACTTCGACGTCATGGGCGCATCCACCGTAGGCCATGCAGTCGACACCAACATCCGCTCTTTGGGCCCGTTCTCGCTCGGTCGAATGACCCATCTCGCCGTGGCCGTTCGCCGCCAGAGGGCATGTCCCAGTCTCTGACCACGCCCCCCCGCAGAAGATCTCCATCGACGGGTCCGGCGGCGGCAGCGCGCGCACCATCTCACTCGTATCGGGTCGACGAAGTGCGCGCCCATGCCGTCTCCACCTCGCTGCATCCGACGACGCCCAACGAGACCAGGCTCACGAGCGCGATCAACCATCGCCACATGCCGGCTCCTCCGTCTTCGACTCGGATGACGGACAGTCGCTCGAGCGAGTCGGAAGGTTGAGCCGACGGTGAAGGTCGCTACTCGTCCTCGAGACTGAGGCCTTCGCTCCAGATGCCGTCGTTGAGCTGGGCGAGGATCCAGTGACTCACGTCGTCCTCGTGCAGGAATCGGCGGCATTCTTCGAAGGGGAAGCCCCGCTCCGCCAGGCGCCGCGCGATCTCGCTTCCTTGTTGGGCCATCATCCGGATGTCTTCCTGGTCCTGTCGATGCTTCTCTAGGCTGGCCCTGGCCTCGTACAGCGAGTCGTCGCCCGCCTCCCAAGACTCCACGGGGGCGCGGGTCTCCGGCCGCGCCATGGCCTCGTCTCGGGTCATGATCAGGGCGTGGGGCACCCCGAGTTGCTCGGCGAGATGCGCCTTGCTGGCCAGCACGGGCGGGAGACCCGGCACCTCGTCTCCGGGGTACTCGGGCTCGCCGACGGTTTCGGCAGCCACCATCCAGACCCCGGGTTCCCCGTCGTCGGGCGACAGCACGTAGTGACGCATGAACCCAACCCTCTTCCAGCCGGGCCCAATCTATGAACGCGAGGACCTGCCCGCGTCGGTCGAACGGCCACTTCTTCGCGCGTCTCGACGTCCAGCAGCCACGCATCTTCCCGGCGTGGCCCGCGTCGCGCCTCGGATGTCGATGGCGCATGCTTTGCCCGTGGGGCGTTCGAATGACCGCGCCGCGGTTACGCTC
>JBKPKU010000157.1:0-28530 GCA_046731295.1 Actinomycetota bacterium | reverse complement strand
GGGGTCGGCGATCAGGATCCCCTCGCACACGGCCTCGGCATGCATCTCGGACCCGTCCGGCCACACGATGGCCGCGATACACCGGTACCGCGCGGTCTTGTGCTGGGGCGGGAAGCGCGCGATCGCATCGAGCAGTTTCTCGAGGTTCTCGGCCTCGGTCGCATCCTCCCCCGCATATCGCGCCGAACGCGGCCCCGGCGCCCCGTCGAGACCGTCCACCTCGATCCCCGAGTCGTCGGCCACGGCCGGCACAGCCAGTGAGCGCGAGATCGCGCGCGCCTTCTCGAGCGCGTTGTCCAGGTACGTGTCGTGGGGCTCCTCGACGTCGGGCCACAGGCCGGGGTGGGTCTGCACGGTAAGCCACTCGACCGGCCAGTCGCGGCAGATGCGCAGCAGCTCTCGGAGCTTGTGCGCGTTCTTGGTGGCGATCGCGATCCGCGCCGGGAACGGCACGGCTATCCGAGGACGTCGCGCTGGATCTGTGTGAGCTGCTTGATCCCGGACTCGGCGAGGTCGAGCAGCGCGTCCAGGTCGCCGCGGGCGAACGGCTCCCCCTCGGCGGTCCCCTGCACCTCGACCAGCCGTCCCGAACCCGTCATCACGACGTTGCAGTCGACTTCGGCGCCGGCGTCCTCCTCGTAGGAAAGGTCGAGCAGCGGCTGGCCGCCGACGATGCCGACGCTCACGGCCGCCACGGTATCGAGCAGCAGGTCTGCCGGCACCGTGCCGCGTTCGGCCAGGCCGCCGATCGCGAGCGCCAGCGCGATGTACCCACCGGTGATCGAGGCGCACCGCGTCCCCGCGTCGGCGACCAGGACGTCGCAGTCGATCGTGATCGTGCGTTCGCCCAGGCGCTTGAGGTCGGTGACGGCGCGCAGCGAGCGCCCGATCAGCCGCTGGATCTCCTGCGTCCGTCCGCTCGGGCGACCCTTGTTCACCTCTCGGAAGGTCCGCTCGGCCGTCGCGCGTGGCAGCATCGCGTACTCGCCGGTGACCCACCCCGAGCCGGTTCCGCGGAGCCATCGCGGAGACTCGTCCTGCACGGTCGCGGCCACCAGCACCTTGGTCCGTCCCATCGCAAACAGGACCGAGCCCTCTGCCCACTCCTGGAAACCGAGCTCGACCTCGACCGGACGCAGCTGATCGGGCGATCGGCCGTCGGGCCGCTCGCTCGCCTTCACGTTCACTGGTCGATCTCGAACCGCATGCCCTCGACCGCCGCCTCGATCGGACCCGCGTACTCCTCCGCCGCCTGGGCCTTGGACTTCTCGTGGTCGAGCGAGGGCCAGATGTGCGTGAGGACCAGCTTGCCGACACCGGCATCGTGGGCGTGGATCGCCGCCTGCCGAGAGGACATGTGGAACGGCAGGAGGTCGTCGCGGTCCTGCCAGGTCGCCTCGGCCAGGAGAAGGTCGGCGTCTCGCGCCAGCACCTCGACGTGGTGCGTGGGGCCGGTATCTCCGGTGTACGCGAGCACCTGCCCGTCCACGGCGACGCGGAAGCCGAGCGCCGGCAGGCCCAGGTGCGCCATGGGCTCGGTCTTGATGCGGAACGGGCCGACCTCGAAGGCCTCGCCCGGCGCGACCTCGGTGAACGCGAACGCGGAGCGCATCGCAACCTGCGAGTCGATCGAGACCAGGTCGGCCAGGCGCTGCGAGAAGTCGGTGGGGACGTAGACGGGGAGGCCGGGCTGGCCGAGCTCACCGTAGTGCCACGCGTAGAACGCCGGGTACAGGTCGACGAAATGGTCCGGGTGCTCGTGCGAGATGGCGATCGCGTCCAGGTCGGGGATGTCGATGTGCTGCTGCAGGTTCGCGAGCGTCCCAGTGCCCGCGTCCATCCACAGGTTGAACCCGTCGTGCCGAACCAGGTAGCCGGAGGTCGCGGTGTCGGCGTTCGGCCAGGTGCCGCTGGCTCCGAGGACGATCAGCTCCACGAGACGCCCTCCACCGCGCGAACCTCGACCGGGTGTACCCCGCCGAGCTCGGGGCCGATGAAGTGCTGTGCGACGGCGCGGAACGCGGCCGGGTCGCCCGTCGTCACGAACTCGTGGCGGGGCTCGGCCCCGGCGCCGCCGAGGAGCGAGGAGGAGCGAAGCGTCGCGTAGACGTCCTTCGCGGTCTCCTCCGCTGACGACACCAGCACCACGTCCTCCCCCATCACGACCTGTATCAGACCCGAAAGCATCGGGTAATGAGTACACCCCAGGATCAGGGTGTCGATCCCCTCCTCTTCCAGCGGCACAAGATACCCTCGCGCGGCCTCGAGCAACGCCTCGCTGGAGGTGTCCCCTGCCTCCACGTGCTCGACGAAGACCGGACAGGCGGCTAAGAACAGTCTCACGTCAGCCCCGGTCCGAGCGATCGCCCGCTCGTAGGCGCCGCTCTGGACGGTCGCCTGGGTGCCGATCAGGCCGATCCGGTGGTTCCGCGTGACGTGGATCGCGGCCCGCACGCCCGGGTCGATCACGCCGACCACCGGCACCCCGTGGGCCCGCGCGACGTCCTCGATCGCGGCCACCTCGATCGAGTTGCAGGCGACCACCAGCATCTTCACGTCGCGGTCAACCAGGTACTCGGCGATCTCGAGCGCGAACGTCCGGATCTCCTCGAGCGGCCGTGGCCCGTAGGGGAACCGGCCGTTGTCGCCGACGTACAGGATCGGCTCGCCCGGCAACAGGTCGAACACGGCGCGTGCGACCGTAAGCCCGCCAACGCCGGAATCGAAGATGCCGATCGGCCTGGGGTTTACCACCACAGGGTCTCCGAGACGTTCTTCTCGGCGCGGTCGAACTCGGGCGCCCAGGCCTGCGTGGACAGGTACTTCCATCCGCCGTCGGCGAGCAGGCAGACGACGTCGCCGCGTTCCAGCTCGGACGCCACGCGTCGGCCGACGTGCAGCACCGCCCCCGAAGAGATGCCGGCGAAGATGCCCTCGCGTTCGGTGAGCTCGCGCGTCGCCTTGAGCGAATCCGAGGCGTTCACGAGGAACTTCCGGTCCAGCACGGACTCGTCGAAGATCGGCGGGACGAACCCGTCGTCCAGCGAGCGAAGCCCGTAGACGAGGTCGCCCAGCTCGGGCTCGGCGGCGATCACCATGACGTTCGGGTCGTGGCGTTTGAGCCGGCGACCGACGCCGGTGAGCGTCCCGCCGGTCCCCAGCCCGGCCACGAAGTGCGTGACCTCGGGCAGGTCGCGAACGATCTCCTGTCCGGTGCCCTCCTCGTGGGCCTTCGGGTTGGCCGGGTTCCCGTATTGGAACGGCATGAAGTAGCGGTCGTCGGCGGCGAGCCGGCGCGCGACCTCGATCGAGCCGTTGGTCCCCTTGTCCCCGGGTGACAGCACGATCTCGGCGCCGAACAGCTCCAGCAAGCGGATCCGCTCCTCGCTGGCGTTGTCCGGGATCACGACCGTCAGGCCGTAGCCCTTGCGGCGCGCGACCATCGCAAGCGCGATCCCGGTGTTGCCGGAGGTCGGCTCCAGGATCGTATTGTGGGCGGTGAGCTTCCCGGAGGCCTCGGCCGCCTCGATCATGGCCTTCGCGATCCGGTCCTTGAGGGAGCCGGTCGGGTTCTGGCCCTCGAGCTTTGCCCACAGGCGGACCTCCGGTGAGGGAGACAGGTTCGGGAGGCCGACGAGTGGCGTGTCGCCGATCGCGTCCAAGACGTCGGGGAATCGCATACGGGCTCTCGAGGGGTCGGTGGGCACCCTCATCGTAGCGCCGTAGGGGGCCGAGGCCGCATACGTCCCGGCCCTGACGGACGAGGGCGGTCCCGACGGGCCGCCCCGCCTCCCAAACCGGCGGTGCCGTTATCCACCCGCTGCCTGCTCAGGTCTTCGTGTGGGCGGGGCACGTGCCATCGGTACCTTCGAGTACCTGCTCGCATGATGGCAATGAATGGCCCGAGCGCGCACTCGAGACGATGGCTCCGATCGCAGCGAGGAGCACCCGGGGGTCGTCGTTCATCACGAAGTGACCACCGGTCGCCTGCAGGAACACCGAGTTCGAGGACAGCGTGGCAAGGTCTGCCTGCGTGCGGTCCCAGAGGCGTGTACTGAGCGCATCCTCGTACGTTCCTGCCTTCACAACGGCCAACGGCAGATCGCCGAAGTCTCGCGCCGTGCGGAACAGCGCTCTCGCGGTGACGTCGATGTCGATGCGATCGCCGCCGTCCACCCAATCCCCCTTCGGAGGGTTGCCGTAGTAGCGGCGGTACGGTTCGATCTCGTCTTCGTGGCTGGAGTCGATGAGGACCAGACCCGATCTCTCGCTCGCGTACCTCGCCGCGAAGAGCCGACTGATGAACCCTCCATAGGAGTGGCCGACGACCACGTAGGGCGGTTGGATACCGGCACCACGAAGGAGCCGATGGAGTTCTTCGGCCTCAAGCATCCCGGTCACGTGCAGATCATCGGGCCGATCGTCGCTCCCCCCGTACCGGCGCGGTCGTATGTGCAGACGCGATAGGTGCGAGATAGGACCCAGGAGATCAGACCACGTGGTGGTGCCCGCAGAATCGTAGCCTGCCTCGAGCACGATCGTAGGCGATCGGGTGCGGGCGGGACGGGATGAGAAGGAGCCCCTGAGGCGATGCGGGCCGTTCAGAGTCGAAAGAGAGGGGGCAGTTGCGGCGTAGGGAACCGAATGAATGGGTATCACGTCGGCACTGCGATGGAAGGGAGACCACCGAATGGACATTCTGATTGCTGCCAAATCGTGCGGCGGCGGGGTTGCGACGATCCTGTGGATCATCGCGGCGGTCCTCGTCATCGCCGGCATCGTGACGCTCCTGCGCGGAGGCATCATCGCAGGGATCGTCATCATCATCGTCGGCCTGCTGATTGGCCCGGGTGGTGTGAGCATCTTCTGCTGATTTGACCTGGAGGAGGGCCGGGCGGTGCGGGCGGTCGTCTTCGGGCTGCTCTGCGAGATGGATCGGAAAGAGCGGCCGATGCCTCTCGCGGCGAGACGGTGATGCCTCCTCTCGCCGTTATCCACCCGGCTGCACGATTCCGTTAACCGTCAGGGTGTACGGCGCGGTCTGCAGCACGGTCTCGGTGCTGTCCTCGTACGTCACGACCGCCGCCACGGTACCGGCGGTGGTGCCGATGATCGCGTCGAGGTCCGCATCGCTGAGCGAGCCGTCGAAGTTCGCGTCCAGCGGGATCGAACCGATCATGACCTCGTGGCCCGCCTCGTCGATCGCGATCAGGCGAACGAACCAGTTCTCCACGTCCACCGGGTGGATCTGCGTGACGGACTTCCAGCCCCGTAGGGACTCCCCATCGGCCACCGACTGACCGTCCAGGGTCACGTCGTCGACCCAGAAACCCTTGAACTGCACGCCCGGGTCGGTGACGTAGCGGAACGCCAGCAACACCTTCTGGCCCGCGTACTTCGTCAGCTTGCACGTCTCGGTGACGAACTTCGGCCTGTTGCCGCCTCCCGAGATGCCCTCGAAGCCCGGCCCCAGCGGAGTGTTGATCGAGTCCTTGCACCGGACACGCTTGTACGTCTTCCCGCCATTGGTCGAAACCTGGACGTAGGCGTAGTCGTAGCCCTCCTCGGTCGACCAGGCGGTGTCGACCGTGAGCTCGCCGTCCTTCACCTTGACTTTCCGCACGATCGCGCGATCGAGGTTGTCCCCCTTGCCCGAGTACAGGGCCTTGTTCGATCCTTCGGGGGGAGACCTGTCGACCTTCCACTCGATCGGTAGCTTCGTGAGCTTGCTCGCCCCGTCGAACTTGACGCTGTCGATCGCTCCGGCGCCAAGGTACGCGTCGCTTGCGTCACGGAGCCTCACGTAGTCCGACCCGTTGGCCGGGACCCCCGGACCGGCGAACGCCTGGTCGTTGTCCCAGTTGATCGAGGCGTTCAACGTATCGGTGCTGAAGTCGGCGACCTTACCTCCGCTGAGGGAGAACCCGGCGCCGAGCGACGCGTCGATCGCCACCATCGTCGCCCAGCGCTCGATCACGTCGAAGGGCGTGAGGCCGCCGCCCTCACTCCTGAGCAAAGCCTCGAGCGAGGCGAGACCGTTCAGCGGATCCAAGTGGAAGCGCCGCATGAAGTCGTCCCCGAACTGATCATGCAGATACTCCATGAAGGAGAACGCTGCACCGTAGTCGCACAGGACCTCGGACTCGAAGTCCGTCTGATCACCCCACAACGTCAGCGAGTTCTCCGGCCCGCCTTCTCGCGGCAGGGGGTTCGCCAGCGTGAGCGTGTTCAGCCAGCCGAGGAAACACTGGACGCCGCTCTCGAAGCCCGTCTGGCTGACCGGCTTCGACGGATCGAAATATCCCGTGATCCCTCCCGCGTGATCGGATAGCCCCTCGTTCACCCACGACCCCTCGTCGGCATCGACGTAGTTCTCGAGGAGGTGCTGGAACTCGTGGGCGAACACGCCCTCGTACAGGAAAGGACGTGCATCCGCGTTGAGGCAGTCGTCTCCGGGCGCCGGGTCGTTCGGCGGGTAGGCGCCCGTGCGATGCAGCCAGTCGAACGCGTCGATCGTCATCACCTGGCGGTTCAGGAGGAAGTCGAACGTCGACGTGTAGAACCCGGCGATGTACGAGTAGCCGTTCGAGTTGTTCATATCGAAGTAGTTGATGTCCCGCACGTTGTCCACCAGGACGACGACCCGGTCCGCGGGCCCCTTGTACGTGGCCGTCGGCAGGCCGAGGATGCCGGCGAGCGGCGAGCCCGAACCGTTCAGAGTGTCCGGCGCGACGCTGAACGCGTTCGACTCGGTCGGGTACATGTTGTGATCGAACTGATCGATCAGGTAGTTGACCTGATCATCGCTGACGACAGTACGAACGCCGTCGTTGCGGCAGTCGCCGACCGGGAAGGTGAGTTTGTTTGCGACCCAGACCTCGGCATGGTCGCCGGCGCCGCGTAGCGTGAAGTCCTTGATCAGGAGCTTCCCGTGGACGTCGTCGTACCCGAGCAGCGGCAGCACCGTCCCCACCGCCGGAGTCATCCCCCTTCGCTCGGACCGCAGCGAGGCGATCGCTCGCTTCGCTTCCGGCGAGATCTGGATCTTGCTCGCGTGGACCTTCACGTCCAGCCGAAGGCCGGATCCCTTCGAGGCGCGCAGGCGCGGCACCGCGGAGGTCGTGGCCGGCACGAGCGCGATCGCCATCGCCATGACGGCAGCGATCGCCGAGGCCCATCTTCCTCATCGCCGGCCCCACTCTCCTGCCGCCGACCCCGTCCCGAGCTGGGCATTCGCGGAGGCCGAGGATAGCCCGTGACCCGGGGATCCGCTCAGTGATGAGGGGCTAGCGGCCGCCGGCGACGGCGGGCAGGATGGAGACCGTGTCCGCGTCCCGAACCTCGGTCTCGAGCGAGCCGAGGTATCGGACGTCCTCGTCGTTAAGGTAGACGTTCACGAACCGATGAAGGGCCCCGTCCTCGGTCAGGACGGTGCTGGTGATGCCGGGGTACCGGGTCTCGAGGCCCGAGAGCACCTCGCGCAGCGTGGTCCCGTCGACGTCCACCTGCTTCTCGCCCCCCGCATGGGACCGCAGGATCGTCGGGAGCTTCACGCGCGCCACGGGTCGACCCCCCTCGTGAGACTCATGAGACCGCCACACCGTGCTCGGCCTCGGGCGGCGCCTGGCCCGGCGTCAGGCCACAGAACGCCTCGTAGTCGATGAGTTCGGTGATCGAGGGCGACTTGCCGCAGACCGGACAGTCGGCATCCCAGCGGACCCTGACCGTCTGGAAGTCCATCTCGAGCGCGTCGAAGATCAGCAGCCGGCCGATCAGCGGATCGCCCTTGCCCGTGATCAACTTCACGGCCTCGGTCGCCTGGATCGAGCCCACGATGCCCGGCAGCACGCCGAACACGCCGCCCTCGGCGCAGCTCGGGACGGTCCCCGGCGGCGGCGGCTGCGGGAACAGGCACCGGTAACACGGCGCGTCCTGCCCCGGCATGAACACCGTCGCCTGCCCGTCCCACTGGTAGATCGATCCGTACACGAGCGGCTTGCCGAGGAACTGCGTCGCATCGTTCACGAGGTAGCGAACCGGGAAGTTGTCGGTCCCGTCCACCACCACGTCCCAGGGCTCGAGGACCTCGAACGCGTTCTGCGAGGTCAGGATCGCGTCGTAGGGCACGACCTCGATCGTCGGGTTGATCGCGCGCAGCCGGTCGGCCGCGCTCTCGACCTTCGGGCGCCCGACGTCCGCCGTCGAGTGGATGATCTGGCGCTGCAGGTTGGACTCGTCCACCTTGTCGAAGTCCAAGATGCCGAGCGTCCCGACCCCGGCCGCCGCCAGGTACATCGCGACCGGTGATCCGAGCCCGCCAGCGCCGATGCATAGGATCTTCGAGTCAAGGAGCTTGCGCTGCCCCTCGCCCCCGATCCCCGGCAGGATGATGTGGCGGGCGTAGCGCCGGACCTGGTCCTCGGTGAACAGCGGCTCGGTCATCCCACCGCCACCTCCTCCTCGGAGACCGTCCCGTCCACGATCCGGAACCCGCGCAGCACCGGCGCCGTGCGATCGGACAGGGACATCAGGAGGTACAACGCATCCGGGTAGAAGGCCTGCTTCTGGTCGGTCTCGGAGGGATAGGCCTCCGAGTGCGTGTGCGTGTGGAAGATCCCGAGCAGGTCCCAGCCCTCGTCGTCGATCTCGTCGAACACCGTCAGCTGCTCCTTGGGATCGAGCCGGTAGCTGACCGGGCTCGCGTCCTGGTTGGACATCGCGAAGAACTTGACCGGCAGCCCCTCCTTGCCGGCCATCAGTCCGCAGGCCTCGTTCGGGAACGCCGCGAGGCCGTGCTCCACCATCTCGTCGAAGAAGACTCTGTCCAGTTCCACCATTGCAGGTGCAACAACCGTACCAGCGGGCCCATATTCCCCCCCCGTCTCACGCGGGAGCGGTGCCGAGTCGTCCCGAGACCTCGATCCCGCCGGCCGTCCCGCCGACCGACTCGCCGACGTCCCACCAGTGGACCCCGCGGCCGTCGAGCTCGCGACCCAGACGCTCGGGGTCGAGGGTCGCGACCAGCAGCCCGCCCGAGGTCTGCGCGTCGGCGAGCACCAGCTGCTCCGGCTTGGTGAGCTCGCCCCACTCGACCGCCGAACGCAGGTACGCGCGGTTGCGCTGCGTCCCGCCCGGGACGACGCCGTCGATCGCGAGCTCCGGCACGCCGCGAAGGACCGGGATCGCCGAGGCGTCGATGCGCGCCGCGACGCCGGATGCGGCAAGCATCCGGTGCAGGTGGCCGAGCAGCCCGAACCCGGTCACGTCGGTCGCCGCCTCGGCACCCGCCGCCACCATCGCCTCGGACGCGACGTCGTTCGTCGTGGTCATGAGCTCGACGGCGGCTCGAAGGAGCTCCCCTGATGCGACGCCGCGCTTGTGGGCCGTCGTGGCGATGCCGATGCCGAGCGGCTTGGTGAGGATCAGCCGAGCGCCTGGGGGGACCGTCGAGTTGCGGACGATGCGTTCGGGTTCGGCCAGCCCCAGCGCCACCATCCCGTACTTCGGTTCGGGATCGGTGATCGTGTGGCCGCCCAGCACGGCCGCCCCGGCCTTGCTGGCCACGTCGATCCCGCCCTGCAGGACCTGCCCCAGCATCTCGAGCGGCAGGTCGTCGACGGGCCAGGCGACGATGTTCAGCGTCAGGAACGGCCGGGCCCCCATCGCGTACACGTCCGACAGCGCGTTGGTCGCGGCGATCCGACCCCAGTCGTAGGGGTCGTCCACGATCGGCGTGAAGAAGTCGAGCGTCGCGACGATCGCGTGGTCATCGGAGAGCCTGATGACCGCGGCGTCGTCGCCCGTGTCGGCGGCGACCAGGACATCCGGGTCGAGCTCGGGCTTGGACAGCGTTCCGAGCACGGTCTCGAGGTCGGTGGGCCCGAGCTTGCACCCGCATCCCGCCCCGTGGCTGAAGCTCGTCAGCCGCCGCGATCCGTCCATCGGGCCAGGATACGCCCCCCCCGTTCGCGCCCTCGCCCTCCACCTGGTGGACGCCTGGACGGCTAACCGGGGACCTGCCCGAGGCCAACGTCTCGGTGATCGCGCTCATGCTCGTGGCGGTGATCGTGCCGATCGTGTTCGCCGCGGTGGTGAGCACACCCGGGCCGACGGCTCACGAGCCGGCCCGTAGCGCCGCTCCTCACGTTCGAGTGACGCGCGCTCGCGGCTAGGCTGCGACGCATGCGGACCGCCGTGGTCGGGCACGTCGAGTGGATCGAGTTCGGGCACGTCGAGCGCGTGCCCCGCGCCGGCGACATCGTGCACGCGACCGATCCGTGGGAGGAGCCCGGTGGCGGCGGCGCGGTCTCGGCCGTGCAGCTCGCGCGCCTGTCCGGTGACTGCGCCTTCTACACGGCGCTGGGCGACGACGAACGCGGTGCCCGGTCCCGGCGCCGCCTCTCGGAGCTGGGCGTCCGGGTCGAGGCGGCGACCCGACACGAGCCGACGCGGCGCGGCGTGGTGTTCGTGGACGCGAACGGCGAACGCACGATCACGACGCTCGGCCGCCGTCTCGAACCCACCACGTCGGACCGGCTCCCCTGGAACGAGCTCGAGGGCATCGGCTCCGTGTACTTCACCGCGGGGAACGCCGGCGCGCTCCGCGAGGCCCGGCGCGCACGCGTCCTGGTCGCAACGAGCCGCATCTCCGCCCTGCTGGTCGAGGCCGACGTGCACCTGGACGCCGTGGTCGGCAGCGGCAACGACCCGTCCGAGGCGTTCGACCCCGCGAGCCTCACGCACGCACCCGACCTGGTCGTTCGGACCGACGGCGTTCGCGGGGGGCGGTACGAGACGAGCGACGGGGGCGGCTCGTACAAACCCGCGGACCCGCCGGGACCGGTGGTCGACACGTACGGGGCCGGCGACTCGTTCGCGGCCGGGCTGACGTTCGCGCTCGGCAGCGGTCTCGACGTCGAGGAGGCGCTGGCGCTCGCGGCGCGGTGCGGCGCCTGGTGCGCGGCCGGCAAGGGCCCGTACGGGAACCAGCTGACAGCCGCCGATCTCGAAGGCTAGGCGACGGTCGTCACCTCGAGGCGGTGGTGATCGCGGACGTCCATCGAAGCCGCGAGCGTCGCCGGGCGAGCAGCGGATCGCCGTCGCGGAGTTCCCCTCCGATCTTCGCGAGAGTCCTCGGGTTCCGGTCGGGCCATCCCCGAGCGTAGGCTCGGCCCGTGGACGCGCGCTCGTTCCTGGCCGAGCACCCGCCGTTCGACGAGCTCGACGACGAGGGCCTGGACCGCGTGGTCTCGGCCGTCGAGATCGAGTACTTCGCCCCGGGCGCGGTGATCCTGCAGCAGGCGGGCGCGCCGGCCACGCACCTGTTCGTCGTCCGCAGGGGCGAGGTCGAGATCCTCGACGGCGGCCGCGTGATCGACGAGGCCGGCGAGGGCGACGTGTTCGGGATGTGGTCGCTGCTCGGCAAGGTCGCGCCAAGCGCGACCGTCAGGGCCGCCCAGGACACGCTCTGCTACCTGATCCCCGCGGGCCTCGCGAGCGACGTCCTTCGGACGGGCGCCGGGATCGCGTTCGTCGCGTCGAGCGTTCGACGCCGGATCGCCCGCGTGGACGAGACGCTGGGGGGCGAGATCGACCCGGCCCGCTACCGGAAGGTGAGCGAGCTCGTCCGGCGCCCGCCGGTGACGGCCCTGCCCTCGACCACGGTGGCCGACGCCGCCGAGCTCATGGCGCGCGAGCGCGTCTCGAGCCTGCTGGTGGCCGGTCCCGACCGGCAGATCGGGGTCCTGACCGACCGCGACCTGCGGACGCGCGTCGTCGCCAAGCGCCGATCCACGGACACACCGGTCGGGGAGGTCATGACGCCGCGGGCGGAGACCGTCCCCGCCGACACGATGGCGGGCGAGGTGCTCCTGCGGATGCTCGAGGGCGGGTTCCACCACTTCCCGGTCGTCGACAGTTCGGGGGCCGTCACCGGCGTGGTGACGGACACCGACCTGATGGGGATCGGCCGGAACACGCCGTTCGCCCTGAAGAGCGCGATCTCGCGTGCGCCCGACCGGGACGGCGTGGCGAGCGCCATGACCGACCTTCCGGCGGTCATCGCGAGCCTGGTCGAGTCCAGCGCCGACCCGGTCGACATCGGTCACGTGATCGCGTTCTCGATCGACGCGGCGACGCGGCGACTGCTGGAGCTCGGGATCGACGAGCTCGGGCCGCCGCCGGTCGAGTGGGGATGGCTCGCCCTCGGCAGCGCCGCACGACAGGAGCAGGCGATCCATACCGACCAGGATCACGCGCTCGCGTTCGAGGGCGATCGCGAGGCGGCCGAGCCCGCGCTCGCGCCGCTCGCCGAGTTCGTCACGGCCGGCCTCGAGCGGGCGGGCTTCCCCCGGTGCCGCGGCGAAGTCATGGCAGCGAACCCGGCGCTTCGCCTATCGGTCGAGGAGTGGGTCGCGCGTTTCGACCACTGGATGAACATGCAGACGCCCAAGGCGAGCGAGCAGCTCTCGGTCGTCTTCGACTTCCGCGGCGTCGCCGGCGACGTCGACGCGGACACCCCGCTGAACGAGGCCATGAAGCAGGCCGTCGACCGACCGCTGTTCCTTCAGCACCTGGCCCGGCGGGCGCTCGACCTCAGGCCGCCGATCGGGTTCGTCGGGCGGCTGCGGGTCGAGCGCGGCGGTGAACGCGCCGGCACGGTCGACCTGAAGCATGGCGGCATCCTGATCATCGGCAACCTCGCGCGGGCGTACGCGATCCGTGCGGGGTTGACGGCCAAGCGGACCGTCGACCGCCTCCGCGGTGCGGAGCAGGCCGGCGCGATCGACGCCGAGACCCGCGAGGGCCTCGAGGAGGCGTTCCGCTTCCTGTGGGAGGTGCGGCTCCATCACCACGTAGATCAGCTTCGCGCCGGTCATGGCCTCGACGACTTCGTCGACCCCAAGGAGCTCGGCGGTGTAGCGCGGCAGGGGCTCAAGGAGGCGTTCCGCATCGTCGCGAACGCGCAGAAGGGACTCGCGCTCGAGACCGGCGTGGCGATGCGCTGACTCGTCGTTCCTGTGACGCGCCTCACAGAGGGTCCGAACACGTGTTCGGTAGGGTCTGGCTCGATGAGCGCGCTGCGGTCGGCACTGGACGAACTCGGATAGAGCCGGGCCCCGCCGAGGGCGTAATTAGGGGCCACCCGACCGACGGGCCGCTGTGGCTACTCCGTCGCGTCGGTCGTGGAGCTCGTGTCGATTGCGCCCTGGCCGACGGTGGCGTTCGCAGCCGGCGACGCGCCGATGGCGTGGTATCCCCCGTCGACGTGCACGAGCTCGCCCGTTATGCCCCGCGACAGGTCCGAGAGAAGGAACGCGATCGTGTCTGCGACCGGGGTGGCGTCGGTTGGGTTCCAGCCGAGCGGGGCCTTGTCGCCCCACCCATCCGCCAGCGCTTGGAACCCGGGGATGCCCTTGCCTGCGATCGTGCGCAGCGGGCCGGCCGACAGCGTGTTGACGCGGATCCCGTGCGGCCCGAGGTCCCGGGCGAGATACCGCGTGATCGACTCGAGCGAGGCCTTGGCCACGCCCATCCAGTCGTAGATCGGCCACGCGACGCCGGCGTCGAAGTCGAGCGACACGATCGCGCCCCCCTGCCCCTTCATGTGCGGCAGCATCCCCGCAGCGATCGCCTTCAACGAGTACGCGCTCGTCTGGATCGCGGTCGCGACGCTTCCCCACGGCGTGTTGAGGAAGTTGCCGCCGAGCGCGTCCTGCGGCGCGAACGCGATCGCGTGAAGGAACCCGTCTAGCCGGCCCCACCGCGACCCGATCTCGATCGCGACCGCCTCGATCTGGGCGGGATCGTTCGCGTCCATCTCGAGCACGTCGACCGGATTCGGCAGCCGGCGCGCCGACTTCTCGGTGAGCCCCATCGCGCGCCCGAACGACGTGAGGACGATCTCCGCCCCGTGCTCCTGCAGGGCCTGGGCCGACGCGTAGGCGATCGACTCGCGCGTCAGCACGCCGGTGACGAGCAGCTTCTTCCCCTCCAGCAGCATCTGCCCCGCATGCTATGTGTACGCGCGTGGATCTCAAAGCCGCATCCAAGGTCGACCTCCACCGCCACCTGGAGGGCGCGATCCGGCTCGGGACGCTGCTCGACCTGTACCGCGAGCACGGGCAGCCGCTGCCCGAGACCTCGGAGGCTGAGCTCGCGCCGCACGCCCAGGTCCTCGAACCGATGGCGAGCCTCGAGGACGTCCTGTCCCACTTCCGGGTGGCGCAGGGTGCGTTCTTCGACGCGGCCGCGTGCGAGCGGATCGCGTTCGAGGCCGTGGAGGACCTGGCGGCCGACAACGTCCGGCTGGCCGAGCTGCGCTTCTCCCCCGGCTTCCTGTGCGAGCCCCACGGCCTGGACTGGGACCAGGCCATGGTCGCGATCGCCCGCGGCGCCGGGCGCGCGAGCGCACGGTTCGACGTCACCGTCGGCCTGATCGCGATCGCGAGCCGGAACTACGACCTGGACTCGGCCGAGCGCACGGCCGAGTTCGCGTGGCGCCACCGCGACCGGCTGGTGGCCTTCGACCTTGCCGGGAACGAGCAGGCCCATCCCCCGTCGATGTACTCGGAGGTCGTCGCCGGGCTCCGGGGCTCGGGCTTGCACCTCACGACCCACTACGGCGAATCCGGCGGCGCCGAGTTCCCCCGCGAGGCCGTCGAGGCGTTGGGCTCGGAGCGCCTCGGGCACGGCGTGAGTGTCGCCGAGGACCCCGAGGTCGTCGCCCTCGTGCGCGAGCGAGGCGTGACGCTCGAGATGTGCCCGACGTCCAACCGCCGCACCGGCGCCGTGTCCGACCTGGCCGAGCATCCGGCCCGCCGGCTGCTCGACCAGGACCTCTCGGTCACGATCAACACAGACAACCCCGGCGTGTTCGCGGTCGACCTGACCAACGAGCTCGAGGTGTGCGTCGACCGGCTCGGCTTCTCCGAGGACGACCTGAGGCGGGTCACATCGAACGCGATCGACGCGAGCTTCGTGGACGACGAGACCAAGGCGGATGTTCGGCGCCGCCACTTCGGCTGGGTCGACGGCTGAGACCCGGGCTCAGCGCAGCGCCCGAAGGGCCTTCCACTGGTCGGGCGTGATGCCCGGGAACGTGTAGTAGCTGGCCCCGATCACGTGCTTGTTCTCTACCGTGCGCACGAATCCCTGCGTCTCGGGCCCGGTGGCGTCGAACGAGATCCCGCCCACGACGTGGATCGGCACGTTCATACCTGCGGTCTCCCGCCGGATGATCTGCACGTTCTGCGCGGTGTACCAGGCGGCATCCTGCGGGCCGGCGACGCGATACGTGTAGTAGGTCATCGGCAGCATCACGTCGTACAGCTCGGCCAGGCGCCGCCAGGGGAACCCGGGCCAGAAGTACGGGTCGGTCCGCTCGAGCCGGTCGGGCGAGGCGACGATCGCGCCCAGCGGATACTCGGGTCCTGCCTCTCGGCGGATCGCCTCGGACAGCCGGAGCAGCCGACGGGTGCGAACGCTCGGCCGCCGGAGCGGCGACTCGATGTCCAGCGCGAACGAGTCGAACGCGTTGCCGGCCCTGGTCCGCTTCCGGATCGTACGCATCGTGCGGAGTAAGTCGGTCGGCACGTCGGCGAACCCCGGCAGATACCAGGCGACGACCACAAGACCTTCCTCCCGCGCCGCGTCCAGGATCGCCTCGACGCCCTCGCGGTGCACGAACGGCTGGTTGCGGTTGTAGTTCGAGGTCTGCAGGTAGATCGTGCGGATGCCGTGCGCGGCCATCGAACGCACGCTGCGCGTCGGGTGCCGCCATACCTCGTGGTCGTAGATGTCGATCCACGTGCCGAGCCCGTGATACGGCTCGTCCTCGCGGATCCTGGCCTGGATCGGAGGTGGCGCGATCGTGCCGCGCGTGGGCTTCCCGCTCGAGGCGACGGCGAGGACGCCGGCCGGACGGAGCGCGCCCCCCGAACCTCGCCGGCCCGGGCTCCGGGCCGGCCCGATCTGGGACGCCGGCGCGCACGCGGCGACGCCGGCCGCGAGCAGGAGCGCGAGCACGCGCGTGAACGATCGCATCCGTTCCATCCCCCCTGTGGCCCCCGTGGAGCGGTTTCGAGAAACAGAGAACGTTCGAACCCGTCGCAAGGTTCGGTCGGTCGGGCCCGATTCCTTCGAACCGCGGCGGCGTGTACCACGGATCTCGCTCCCCGTAGGCGGCGGCATCGCTAGGATGAGGCCTCGTTCACGCGGGGGAGACGATCGCGACGATGGCGGACAACGGTACGGCGGAACGTCTGATCGAGCGCTACTGGGAGGGCCTTCTGGAGGCAGAGCCCCTGCTCGGTACGGCGATCGGCGACGAGCGGTACGACGACAGGCTCCCCGACCCCGGTCCCGAAGGCCGCGCCGAGCGCGAGCGCTTGCACCGGAGCGCGCTGGACGAGGCCGCGGCCCTGGACGGCTCGGCGCTGGACGGCGACACGCGGATCACCCTGGACATCCTCGACGCGATCGCCCGGCGGGAGCTTGCCACGCTCGAGCACCGCACGGACCGCCTGTCCGCCGTGAGCCACCTGTGGGGTCCGGCCGGGCTGGTCGGCGAGCTCGCATCGCTCCAGCAGGCCGACACGCCCGACCGGGTCGAGCGGTACGCCGCACGGATCGCCGCGACGCCGCCTTTCTACCAGGCTGTGCAGGAGGTCATGCGCGAGGGGATCGCCGACGGCATCACCGCACCTCGAATCGTCGTCGAGCGGACGCTCGCCCAGACCGACCGGCTGATCGAGGCGGGCGCGAAGGACTCCCCCGCTCTCGCGCCTCTACCTGACGACGACGCTCGCGCCAGGGATCTGGTCGCCGGCGTGGTCGCCGAGCACCTGCTGCCGGCCCTCGAGCGCTACCGGGACTCGGTCCGCGACTACCTTCCGCACGCGACCGAGACCATCGGGCTCTCGGCGCTGCCGAGCGGCGACGCGATGTACGCGGCGCAGATCCTGTCGTGGACCACGCTCGAGCTAGACCCGCGCGAGGTGCACGAGCTCGGTCGCACGGACCTGGACCAGATCCAGCAGGAGCGGCGGCGATCGGCCGAGATACTGGGCCACGCCGACGCGGCCACGGCCGAGGCCGCGATCGCAGGCGACGACGCCTACCGGTTTGGATCGCCCGAGGAGCTCAAGGCCGCGGCCGAGGAGCAGGTGCGCAAGAGCTGGGACCGTGCGCCGGCGTGGTTCGGACGGCTGCCGAGCTCGAACTGCGAGGTCAAGCTCGTCGAGGCCTTCCGCGAGGCCGACATGCCCTTCGCGTTCTACAACCCGCCCACCGAGGACGGGTCGCGGCCCGGCGTGTACTACGTGAACGGGTTCGACCTGCCGCGAAAGCCCAAGCACCAGCTGGCGTCGACGACGTACCACGAGGCCAACCCCGGCCATCACTTCCAGATCGCGCTCGAACAGGAGATGGAGGGGCGCCCATCCCTCCGCCGGTTCGGCGGGTTCCTGGCGGGCAGCGCCTTCACCGAGGGATGGGGGCTCTACAGCGAGCGGCTGGCCGACGAGATGGAGCTGTTCGAGGACGAGTCGGAACGGCTCGGGATGCTGGACCTGCAGGGGATGCGGGCCGGCCGCCTCGTGACGGACACGGGCATCCACGCGCTCGGCTGGACTCGCGAGCGGGCGATCCAGACGCTCGAGGACGCCGGCGTGCCCAACGTCGAGGCCACGATCGAGATCGACCGCTACATCACGATGCCCGGCCAGGCGCTCTCGTACAAGATCGGGCAGTTCGAGATCGAGAAGCAGCGCGCGGCGGCCGCCGACCGCGAGGGCGCGTCCTTCTCGCTGCAGGCGTTCCACGACCGCCTCCTGTCGCTCGGGTCGCTCCCGCTGGGGGCCCTCCGGCGCGAGCTCGGCCGGTAACCGCCCCGTTCGCGTTTGACGCCGGCCCGCCGCGTACGACAGGCTGCGTCCCGATCCCGGACGAGGATGTCGACACGTCGTGCCGACCACGATCGACCGATCTCGACTCGAGGACCTGCTCGCGCGCGAGCTCGAGCGCTTCGAGCGCGACCATCCGCGCTCGCGCGAGCTGTTCGAGAGCGCCCGCGACACCCTGCTCGCCGGCGTGCCGATGCCGTGGATGTCCGAATGGGCCGGCCCCTACCCGGTCTTCGTGGCCGAGGCGCACGGCGCCAAGTTCACCGACGTCGATGGGCGCGAGTACATCGACCTGTGCCTCGGAGACACCGGCGCGATGACCGGCCACGCGCCGAAGGAGGCCGTCGCGGCGATCGCCGAGCAGGCCGCCAACGGCATCACCCACATGCTGCCGACCGAGGACGCTGCATGGGTGGGCCGCGAGATGCGACGGCGGTTCGGCCCGCCGTTCTGGCAGTTCTGCCTCACCGCCACCGACGCGAACCGCTTCACGATCCGGCTCGCCCGCGCGATCACCGGCCGCCCGAAGATCCTGGTGTTCAACTTCTGCTACCACGGCTCGGTCGACGAGACGATCGCGACGGTCCAGGACGGCGTGACGGGCCCGCGCGTCGGCAACATCGGTCCGCCGATCGACCCGAACGAGACCACGCGCGTGGTCGAGTTCAACGACGTCGACGCGCTCGAGGAGGCGCTCGCGCACGCGGACGTCGCCTGCGTCCTTGCGGAGCCGGCACTCACGAACATCGGGATCGTCCTGCCCGAACCCGGCTACCACGACGCGCTCCGCCGGCTGACGCGCGAGCACGGCACGTTCCTGGTGATCGACGAGACCCACACGATCTGCGCAGGGCCCGGCGGGGCCACGCGCGCGTGGGGGCTCGAGCCCGACTTCCTGACGATCGGCAAGCCGTTGGCGAGCGGCGTCCCCGCGGCCTGCTACGGCATGAGCGCGGCGGTCGCCGAGCGCGTGCAGGCGTACCTCGATTCGCTGCCGACCACGGACGTCGGCGGTATCGGCGGCACGCTCTCGGGCAACGCACTCTCGCTCGCCGCGATGCGGGCGACGCTCGAACACGTCCTGACGGACGAGGCGTTCGAGCGGATGATCGCGCTTGGGGAGCGATGGGCCGACGGCGTGAGGGCCGCGATCGAGGAGCACGAACTCCCGTGGGAGGTACAACGCATCGGATGTCGGGCCGAGTACTGGTTCACCCCCACGCCGCCGCGCTACGGTGGGCAGGCGGCGGCGAGCGAGGACCACGAGCTGATGCGGTTCACGCACCTGTACGCGCTGAACCGCGGCGTGCTGCTCACGCCCTTCCACAACATGGCCCTGATGTCGCCCGCGACCACCGAGGCGGACGTGGACGCCCACTCGGCGGTGTTCGGCGAGATGGCGGCCGAGCTCGCTGGCTGAGGGCAGGCAACCGCAAGCGGCCAAGCCGCCCGTGCCCGTAGGCTCCTCCCTATGGCCGATGCGATCGGGCGGTTCTACTGGCTGGTGATCGACACGGTCGACCCATCGGGGATCGCGCCCTTCTGGTCCGCGCTGCTCGGCGTGCGCGAACGCGGCTGGTTCGGCGACGACTACCTCATGCTCGAGGGCGACGACCACACGCCCGGCATCGCCTTCCAGCGCGTCCCGGAGGCCAAGGCCGTCAAGAACCGGCTGCACGTCGACGTGGACGTGGCCGACATGGACGAGGCCGTCGCGCGGGTCCTCCAGCTCGGCGGCTCGGTCGCCTCCGAGCCCCGGGAGTTGGACGGGTACCGCTGGCGCGTGATGGCCGATCCCGAAGGCAACGAGTTCTGCGTCGTCCCGCGCGACGAAGACTGAACGCCTACGCCTCGCGGCCGCGCAGCACCTGCCGGATCCGAACGCGCCCGCTCCGCAGCAACGCTCGCGAGTAGATCTTCGTCGCCAGCGGGATCAGGGCCGCCGTCGCGCCCGCCGAGATCACGACCGAGGCCACGATCTCCCACCACGCGGCGTCCCCGAGCGCGATCCGCGTCGGCATGACCAGCGGGGACGAGAACGGCAGCAGGGACGCCACGACCGCGAGCGTGGAGTCCGGGCTGCTCGTCGCGCTGATGCCGATGAAGAACGAGGCGACGATCAGGATCGTCAGCGGTGTCATCGTGGTCTGGAGGTCCTCCTGACGCGTGACGATCGACCCCGCCACGGCGAACAGGCTCGCGTAGAAGAAGAACCCGAGGACGAACCAGGCGAGCACGAGCCCGAGGGTCGCGATCGCCTCGGTCGGGAAGTCGAGCGTCCCCACCGTCTGCGCCGTGAGGAACCCGACCACCCCGATCAGCAACAGCTGCGCGAGGCCGAGGAGACCGATCCCGAAGATCTTGCCGCGCAGCAGGTGCGAGGGGCGGACCGTGGCGAGCAGCACCTCGACCACGCGCGAAGACTTCTCCTCGACGACGCCGGACGCGACCCAGTAGCCGTAGGCGAACAGCTGCCCGTACAGGACCAGCACGCCGACGAAGGCGATCGACGCGGCCTCTCGCCGCCGCGCGTCCACGGGGTCGAGCGCCTCGACCGGCAGCGGGGCCTGCAGCAGGGCCTGGTCCACCTGCTGCTCGGACAGGCCGGTGGAGACCAGCGCCTGCTTGGAGCGCTCGCGGATCGAGGCCGCCTGGATCAGCCCGACGAGCTGCGCCGGCGGCGAGCCGCGGACGACGATCCGCTGGGCGTCCACCAGGGCCGCATCGGCGTTGCCGGCGCCGACCCCGCTCCGGGCCCCGGCGGCGTCGGGCAGCTCGTGGACGTCCACGCCGATGTCCAGGGCCTTCGCGGCGGCCACCACGTCGCGCGCGATCGCGTCGGATCCCTCCCCCACCACCGCGAGGTCGAACGTGGTCGGCCGGTTGAACAGCGCCGAGATCACGACGATGCCGATCAGCAGCACGAGCGTGATCGCCGTCGATACCTGGAACCCCCGGTCGCGAACGCGCTCGACGAACTCGCGGCGGGCGACGATCGGCCACAGGCCGCGCTCCCGGCTCATCCCGTCACCTGCCGGCGAAAGATCTCGGAAAGCTCGGCTGCACGACGCTGAAGTGCCTCACCGAGCCCACGCCGCTAGCCGCGTCGAGCACCTGGGACGGCGACACACCGTCGGCGAGTTCGACGATCCCGCCGTCGGGCAGCGGCTCGGTTACCCGGACATCGGGGACGCGATCGAGCCACCGATCCCCCGCGCCCGAGACCTCGATCCGCACCAGCCGCCGAGGGTCCGCGGCCCGCAGGTCGTCGATCCGTCCCGACGCGACCACCCGTCCGCGGTCGATCATCACGACGGACTCGCACAGCCGCTCGACCAGATCGAGCTGGTGGCTGGAGAACACGACGGGGACCCCGGTGTCGGCCTGGACGCGGAGCATCTCGGACAGGACGTCCACGCCCACCGGGTCCAGGCCCGAGAACGGCTCGTCGAGGACGAGCACCTCGGGGCGGTGGACGAGCGCCGCCGCCAACTGGACCCGCTGCTGGTTGCCCAGCGACAGGGACTCGGCGCGGTCGCTCCCCCGTTCGGCCACGCCGAGCGCTTCGACCATCGCCGCGGCCCGGGCGCGCGCGTCCTCGGGCTCGAGCCCGTGCAGCCGCGCGAGGTAGACGAGCTGGTCGAGCACCCGCATCTTCGGTACAGCCCCCGCTCCTCGGGCATGTAGCCGAACCGCCGCCGCGTCTCGGCGTCGACCTGCCGGCCGAGCCATCGCACCTCGCCCGCGTCCGGACGGAGCACGCCGAGCGCGATCCGCATCGCCGTGGTCTTGCCGGCGCCGTTCGGCCCGACGAACCCGACCATCTGCCCGGCCTCGACCGAGAAGGTCACATCGTCGAGCGCCACGACGTCGCCGAACCGTCGACCGAGCCCGACCAGATCGAGCGCGCGGACGCCGGCGACCGGGTCGCTCACGACTATCCGATGAGGAGCACGGCCTTGCCGCGCACGCGGCGATCGAGCAGGGCCTGGACGGCAGCGGCGGCCTCCGTCCAGGGGACCCGGAGGTCGAGCTCGGTCCGCAGCCGTCCCATGGCGACCAGATCGACGAGCTCGGCCAGCCGCTGGGTCCCCAGCCGGCCCTCCAGCAGCTCGTGGGTCACGAAGTAGCCGCGCATCGTCGGACCGCCCCGCCGGTAGAACCCCCGCGGGTCGAACGACGTGTGCTCGTTGGACGAGTTCCCGAACGACACCACGGTCCCGTCCGCGGACACGCGTGTGAGCGCGGCCGCGAGGCTCGACCCGCCGACCGACTCGAGGATCAGGTCGAGGGGTTCGCCCTCGGGTTCGAGCGCCGGCCACGTCACGTGGTCGGCCCCGAGCCCGGACAGTCCATCGCCGCGTTCGGGGCTCCCGGCGATCGCGGTCACGTCCGCCCCCGCGGCGTGCGCGAGCTGGATCGCGAACCGTCCGACGCCGCCGGCCGCCCCGGTGATCGCCACCCGCCGGCTCTCGAGCGCGCCCCCGAACGCGAGCGCCCCCGCCGCCGTCAGGCCGGCGACCGGCAGGGTCGACCCGACGTCGAACGACAGCTCGTCGGGGATGGGCGCCAGGTGATCGGACCGGATCGCGGCGCGCTCGGCCCACCCGCCGCCGTTCGACCACCCGACCACGCGCGTGCCGGCCTCGGGACTCGACCCGTCGGCCGCAGGGTCGGCGACCACGCCCGCGACGTCCCACCCGGGTCGCCAGCCGTCGGCCGCCGCCGCCAGCGCGGCGCACTCACCCCGGTTGAGCGACGACGCGTGGACCTCGACGACGGCCTCGGTCGGAGCCGGCTCGGGTTCGTCGGCGTCCCGGATCTCGAGGGCGCCGGGGCGGCCGGCCGCGGCGACGAGCGCGCGCATCAAGTAACGGCCGGGTGGGCCATCGAGAAGCCGCGCTGCAGGCGCATCTCCGCCTGGATGAGGTGGACGACCGCGTTGATCAGCGCGAGGTGGGTGAATGCCTGCGGGAAATTCCCGAGGTGACGACCCGTGATCGGCTCGATCTCCTCCGCATACAGGTGGAGCGGCCCCGAGAACCACAGGAGCTTCTCGCACAGCGCCCGTGCTCGCTGGAGCTCGTCGATCTCAACGAGCGCCGAGACCAGCCAGAATGAACAGATCGTGAACGTGCCCTCCTCGCCCGACATGCCGTCGTCGGTCTCCTCGACCCGGTAGCGAAGGGCGAGGCCGTCCACCGTGAGCTCGTCCGCGATCGCGAGAACCGTCCTTCGGATACGCTCGTCGTCCCTGGGCAGGAACCGGACGAGGGGCATCAGCAGCAACGACGCGTCCAGCGCCTTCGTGCCGTAGTACTGGGTGAACACGCCTCGATCGTCGACGCCGTTCGCGCAGATGTCCGCGTGGATCTCGTCGGCCACGCCCGCCCACTTCTCCTGGAGCCTGGTCTCACCTCGGCGGCCGGCGATCCGCGCGCCCCGATCGAGCGCCACCCAGCAGAACATCTTGGACGAGGTGAAGTGCTTGGGCTCGCCGCGGACCTCCCAGATCCCGCGGTCGGGCTCGCGCCAGTGCACGATCGCCTTCTCCACCTGCGCAACGACGATCGGCCAGACGCGTTCGGGCAGGCGGTCGCGGGACTTGGCATGCAGGTAGACCGAGTCAAGCAGCACGCCCCAGACGTCGTGCTGCTTCTGGTTGAAGGCCGCGTTGCCGATCCGAACCGGATAGGCGTCCTCGTAGCCCGTCAGGTGCGGCAGGATCGACTCGGTCAGGTCGCGCTCGCCACTCAGGCCGTACATCACCTGCAGGTCGCTGCCGTCCTCGCACCGGTCGGCCACGAACTCGAAGAAGCCGTCGGCCTCCGATTCGAACCCCAGCGTGTACAGGCCCCACAGCGCGAACGTGGAGTCGCGGATCCATGCGTAGCGGTAGTCCCAGTTGCGCTCGCCGCCCGGCGTCTCGGGTAGCGACGTCGTGGCCGCGGCCATCAGGGCGCCGGTGGGCGCGTACGTCAGCCCCTTCAGGGTGAGCGCGCTGCGCTGCAGGTGCACGCGCCAGGGGTGGTCGGGGAACTCGCCATGGTTCAGCCACTCGCGCCAGTACTCTTGCGTCCGCCACATGCGGTCGGCGGAGTCCTCGTAGGACTGCGGCGCCTCGTGGTCCGACCACGAGAGCGCGACGAACCGCTCGTCGCCCTCGCGCATCGTGGTGGACGCGTGTGCGCGCTTGCCCTCGAAGCCCAGACGCAGGTCCGACGTCAGCCGGAGCGGCAGATCGCTGCCCTCGATGTGCGCGACCGCCTTGCCGTAGCCCTCGGTCTCGTACTCCCAGGACATCGTGTCGCGCGCGAAGTCGGGAGCGGGCTCGCAGTTCATCACGAGCTCGACGTGACCATTCACGCAGCGGATCGTCCGCAGCAGGATGTGCTCGGCCTCGTGATCGCCCGGGGGGCGCTGGTACTCGACGGCCCGCTGCCGGTCGTCGTACCACGGACCGACCAGGAGCGCGTCGCGGACCACCAGCCAGCCCGTGCGCGTTTGCCAGGTGGTCTCGAGGACCAGCGTCCCGGGCACGTAGCGGCGCCCGGCCGGCACGGTCACGTCGGCCGGGCCGATGCGGAACATCCCCGCCGAGCGGTCGAGCATCGCGCCGAACATCGAGGGCCCGTCGGGGCGCGGCAGGCACAGCCACTCGACGTTGCCGCTGGGCGCGACCAGGGCCTGGACCTGTCGGTCGGACAGGAACGCGTACTGGGCGATCGGCGGGAACGGGCTGCCCTCGGCGAACTTCATCGTCCGTTCGGCGACGCTCATCGTGCGGATAGTAGTCGGAGCCCCGTGAACCGCTCGCGCGTCAGGCCGCGCCGGTCACGCCGACGATGTGCCCGACCCAGTCATCGCGCGCGAGGGCGTCCAGGGCCGCCTTCGCCAAGTCCGGCTGGGCGATCTTGCGCCCGGGCGCCTTCCCGTCCACGGTTGTCTCATACGTGCCGGCGGGCGGCCCGTCGACGACCCATCCGGCTGCCAGGATCGTCCAGTCCAGGCCGCTCGCCTTGAGGGTCTCGCGGTTGCGGCGGTGCTCCCGGGCGTGCGCGGCGAACTCGCCCGTGACCTCGTCGTCGCCGAACACATCGTTGTTGGCGGTCACGACGACCCGTCGAACACCCTCGGCCTTGGCGGCATCGACGATCGCGCGCGTGGCGTGCGAATACTCGGGCTCGTCCTCGGCCTTCCTGAGCGCGAGCACCGAGATCACCGCGTCGCTCCCCCGGATCGCCTCGGCGACGGCCTCGGGATGGCGGGCGTCGCCCTCGTGGACGTCCAGGCGCTCGCCGGGCGGGCCGAACGACGAGGCGTTCCGAACGAAGGCCGCTACCTCGTGGCCGTGCTCGAGGGCCTGTTCGACGAGCGAGCGTCCGGTACGACCGGACGCTCCGAAGACCGTGATCCGCATCGACGACAGCCTAGGCTGCCGCCGTCGCCTCCGCATCCGGACGCTCGAGCGCGAACGACAGCACCTCGTCGATCGTCTCGACCGGGTGGAACGCGATCTCCTCCCGGACCTGCTCGGGGACGTCGTCCAGGTCGCCCTCGTTGCGCTTGGGCAGGATGACCTCCTCGAGGCCGGCCCGGTGCGCCGCCAGTACCTTCTGCTTGACGCCGCCGATCGGGAGCACGCGGCCCTGCAGCGTGACCTCGCCGGTCATCCCGACCGTGCTCTTCACCGGCGTGTCAGACAGCAGCGACGCGAGCGCGGTCACCATCGTGACGCCGGCGCTCGGGCCGTCCTTCGGGACGGCGCCGGCGGGCACGTGCACGTGGAACCGGCCGCCGAGGGTCGACGTGTCGATCCCTAGCTCGCGCGCGTGCGACCGCACGTACGAGAGCGCGATCTGCCCGGACTCCTTCATCACGTCGCCGAGCTGGCCGGTCAGCACGAGCCCGTCTCCATCCGCGCCCTCCAGGCGCGTGGCCTCGATGAACAGGACGTCGCCGCCCGTCCCCGTGACCGCGAGACCGGTCGCGACGCCCGGCACGCTCGTGCGCTCGGCGGCCTCGAAGAAGAACTTGGGCCGGCCGAGCAAGTCGCGGATGTCGGTGACGTGGACGCGCACCGGCGCCTCGGCGTCCCCGCTCGCGAGCCTGGTCGCCACCTTGCGCAGCACCTTGCCGAGCTCGCGCTCGAGGTTTCGAACGCCGGCCTCCCGCGTGTAGTCGCCCACGATCTGCCGGAGCGCCTCGTCGGTGACCTCGACCTCCTTGGGCCTCAGGCCGTTGCGCTCCTCCTGCCTCGCGAGCAGGTGGTCGCGCGCGATCCCGACCTTCTCGTCCTCGGTGTAGCCGTCCAGCCGGATGACCTCCATCCGGTCCAGCAGCGGTCCGGGGATCGTGTCGGCCACATTGGCGGTCGAGATGAACAGCACCTCGGATAGATCGAGGTCGACTTCGAGGTAGTGGTCGCGAAACGTGTGGTTCTGCGCGGGATCGAGCACCTCGAGCAGCGCGCTCGAGGGGTCGCCGCGCCAGTCGGCGCCGACCTTGTCGACCTCGTCGAGCATCATGACCGGGTTCTTCGTCCCGGCTTCCTTCAGCGCCCGGACGATGCGGCCCGGCAGCGCGCCGACGTAGGTGCGCCGGTGGCCACGGATCTCGGCCTCGTCGTGGATCCCGCCGAGCGAGATGCGGACGAACTTCCGGCCGAGCGCCCGCGCGACGGACTCACCCAGCGACGTCTTGCCGACGCCGGGCGGGCCCACGAGCGTCAGGATCGCGCCCGAACCCCGGCCGGCCGACGGGCCGAGCCCGCGCTCCTGGCGCAGCTTCCGCACCGCCAGGTACTCGACGATGCGATCCTTCACGTCCGACAGGCCCGTGTGGTCCTCATCGAGGATGCGACGGGCGTCCGTGATATCGAGGTTGTCCTCGGTGCGGACGTCCCAAGGGATCTCGGTCATCCAGTCCAGGTACGTGCGGATCCAGCCGTACTCGGGCGACTGCTCGCTCGTGCGCTCGAGTCGGTCGAGCTCGCGCTCGGCCTCCTTGCGCGCGCCCTCGGGCAAGTTCGCGTCGGCGATCTTCTTTCGGTACTCGTCGACGATGCCCTCGCCCGACTCGTCGCCGAGCTCCTTGCGGATCGCGTCCATCTGCTGGCGCAGGATGTACTCGCGCTGGTTCTTCTCCATTCCATCGCGGACGTCGCTGCGGATCTTGTCCTTCAGCTCGAGCTCGGCCAGGACCTCCTTGGCCCAGTCGAGCACCTTCTCCAGCCGCTGCTCGACGTCGAGGGTCTCGAGGACCTCCGCCTTCTGCTCGATCGTCAGGTCGGGCGAGTAGCCGGCGGTGTCGGCGATCTGCCCCGGATCGGTGATCCCCCGCAGGAAGTCGGCGACCTCGGGAACGCCGCGCGCCTCGACGATGCTCTCGACGACCGCGCGGTACTCGCGCGCGAGCTCGCGCCCGCGCTCGGAGACGTCCTCCGGGTCGGGCCGGGGCTCGAACTGCACCCAGGTCGCCTCGCCGGTCCCGGCCACCCCGGTCCCGACGACCGCCCGGACCAGACCGCGGATCACGAGGGCCTCGAGGCCGCTCCGAAGCCGGCCCACGTCCTCGACCTTGGCGACGGTGCCGATCTTCGCGTACCTCGAGCCGATCCTTGGGATCAGCAGGAGGTCGCCGCCCGCGGATTCTGCGGCGGCGATCGCGCGGCGAGCCTCGTCCGACTCGATCGTGAGGGTCACGACCATGCCGGGCAGGACCACGCCCGAGGTCAGGGGCAGGAGGGGCAGGATTTGGGTGTCGAGCTGTGCCATCGTCGTTCGTCTCCCTTGATGAGCCTGATCGGCGTCTGGTCGGATGAACGCCCTGCTCAGGCACGGTATTCCCCGCGTGTAAGCAAGATTACAGGCGGCCTGGCTAGACCCGCGCCTATCCTGACCAGCATGTTCGAACGGTTCACCGAGCGAGCCCGCCGCGTCGTCGTCCTCGCCCAGGAAGAGGCGAGGATGCTCAACCACAACTACATCGGGACCGAGCACATCCTCCTCGGCCTGGTTCGGGAGGGGGAGGGCGTCGCCGCCCAGGTGCTCGTGGAGGTCGGCGCGGACCTTGGCCGTGTGCGGCGGGCCGTCCTCGGGCTACTCGAGGGCTACTCGGCCGAGCCCGCGACGACGGAGGTTGCCGGGACACCAGTCGTCACGGGCGATGTCTCGCGCGAGCGCTCGCCCACGTGCCCGAACTGCCACGCCACGCTCGAGACCACCCTCGCGACGAAACTCATCCAGACCGTCGAGGACGACGAGCCGACGGCCGTGAGGGTCGCCTACTGCAGCCGGTGCGGCGTGGCGCTCGGCACGGTCAGCTGACGGCGGGCGGCGATACGCGCAGGAGGGTGCCGTCATCCAGGATCGGCAGCCAGAGCGACCCGTCGAACACCATGACCTGGTTTGCGTTGATCAGGCCATGGTCGGCCACGGTGGCCGAGGCCACGACGTCCTGGGCCGCGGGGTCGATGCCCGCGAGCTCGGGGCCGAGCTCGGTCGCCACCCACAGCGTCGTCCCGTCGAACGCGAGCCCGTCCGGTGCGACCGGCGCGTCCACGGTCGCCACGACCTCGCTGGTCGAGGGATCGATCGCCTGGACCGTGTCCGTGTCGGTGCACGAG
>JBKPKU010000156.1:0-1451 GCA_046731295.1 Actinomycetota bacterium | reverse complement strand
CACGTCGGAGCCGGACCAGACCTCCGCGGCCGAGGGGACGATCTCGGCGCCGGCGCGCTCGTAGCGCTGCTGCGGGATGTTCGACCCCGAGCCCGCGCCATCCTGGACCAGCACCTGGTGGCCGGCGGCGGTCAGCTCGTGGGCGCCCTCGGGCGTCAGCGCGACCCGGTACTCGTTGTCCTTGACCTCTTTCGGGACCCCGACGATCATCGCGCGGCCACCCCCCGATCCGGGACCAGCCAAGCGTACCCGACCATCCCGGCCCGCCGAGCGCGCGTCAGGCGGCCTCGACGGCGTACACCTGCCAGCTGCCCGGAACGCCCTTCAGCTCGTGTTCGCCCCGGTCCGCCAGCACGATCCCGGAGCCCGCCACGAGGTCGGCGACGGTGCGCGAGACCAGGACCTCGTTCGGGCCGGCGAGGCCTGAGACGCGCGAGCCGATGTGGACCGCGATCCCGCGCAGGTCGCCGTTCGCGACCTCGACCTCGCCGGTGTGGACCCCGGCCCGGATCTCCATCCCGAGTCCGCGAACCGACTCGGCGGCGGCGACCGCGCATCGGATCGCCCGGGCCGGGCCATCGAAGGTCGCGAGGAACCCGTCGCCGGCCGTGTCCACCTCCCGCCCGCGCCAGCGACCGAGCTCGCGTCGGATCGCCGCGTGATGCCGGGCCAGCAGGTCCCGCCAGGCGCGGTCCCCCAGCCGCGTCGCGAGCTCGGTCGAGCCGACGACATCGGTGAACAGCACGGTCGCGAGCACGCGGTCGGGCTCGGGGCCGCGACGCACGCCGGTCAGGAACTCCTCGATCTCGTCCAGGATCGCCGCCGAGTCGCCGGTCCACAACAAGTGATCCGCGCCCGGCAGCTCGACGAACCTGGCGCCCGGGATCAGCGCCGCGATGTACCGCCCCTCGTCGACGTGCACGTCGGCGTCGTCCGTCCGATAGATGAGGACGGTCGGAACCCGGATCGTCGGCAGGATCTCCCGGACGTCGATATGCGTGTTCATACGCAGGAGCGCGGCGGCCGCCTTCGGGCTGGCGGACTGCCGAAGGTATCGACCGACCCATCGTTCGAAGGCCTCGTCGTTCGCCTTGCTCGGGGCGAGCGCCCGGAGCATGTCGGGCGACCCCCACCTGGTCTCGGTCTCCTCGATCTCGCGGTCCCGATCGTCCGGCGCCGGGGCCCAGGGGTAGTCGTCGGAACGGATCCGTTTCGCGTAGCACCCGACGAGGACCAGGGCGGCGGTCCGGTCCGGGTACGTCGCCGTGAACAGGACGCACATGTTGCCGCCCTCCGAGTGTCCGAGCAGCGCCGCCCGCTCCGACCCGACGGCGTCCATCACCGCGCGGACGTCGTCCATCCGCTGCTCGAGCGTCGGGAGCTGATCGAGCGGCACCGGGTCCGACAGCCCCGTTCCGCGCTTGTCGAAGATGATCAGTCTCGAGAAGGAC
>JBKPKU010000155.1:0-4554 GCA_046731295.1 Actinomycetota bacterium | reverse complement strand
TCCTGTGGCCGCTGGTCCTGCTGATCGCCTCGGTGGTCGCCAGGCACCGGCTGTTCCTGCTGCGCGACCAGATCCTGGGCGGCGCGTTTGCGCTCTTCGTCGTCACCCTGGTGGCGGGCGGCTGGTCGGCAATGGTGGAGGGCCTGATGGGTTCGGATCCGCCGCCCGTGTACCCGGCCGTCAGGGTCGCGATCGCGACCGCGCTGATCGTCACGACCTCGCCGCACCTGGGTCGTCCCATCCGGCGGATCGGCCGGTGGGTGATCGGCCTGGGAGCGCTCGCGGGGATCGCGCTGGGGATCGCCCTGCCGCTCGGCGTGGTGGCAGGGTTCGCGATCGGGATCGGCTCGGCCGCGCTGGTGCACCTGGTGTTCGGCTCGCCCGGCGGCCTGCCGTCGCTCGACCAGGTCCGCGCCGCGCTCGAGGAGCTCGGCGTCGAGATCTCGAACCTCCGACAGACCGAGCTGCAGCCCAGGGGCGTGGCGCTGCTCCGCGGGGAGGGCGAGGAGGGCCGGGCGATGCTCGTGAAGGTCTACGGGCGCGACGCCTGGGACGGACAGCTGCTGACCTCGACCTGGGAATACCTGTGGTACCGCGACGAGTCGCCGTCGGTGACGCTCAGCCGGCGGCAGCAGGTCGAGCACGAGGCGTTCGTCACGCTGCTGGCCGAGCGGTCCGGCGTTCCGGTGCTGCCGGTGGTCGCCGCCGGCGTGGCCGGCGCGCGCGACGGCGTCTTGGTGATCGAGGCGGATGTCCGCCAGCTCGACACGGCCTCGCCCGACGGGGTGCCCGACCGCCTGCTCGAGGAGCTGTGGGCTGCGGTGACGGCGATGCACGAGAGCGGGATCGCGCACGGCGCACTCGACGCGCGGCACGTCTTCGTCGCCACCGACGGCTCACCGCGTCTGGGCGACTTCCAGACGGCGAGCTCGAGCGCCACCCCGCAGGCCGTGCTGGCCGACCGCGCGCAGCTCCTGGTGACGACGGCCCTGCTCGCCGGGGACGAGCGCGCGGTGAGTGCCGCCCTGTCCGCGATCGGCGGCGACGAGCTCACCGAGGTGCTGCCCTACCTCCAGCCGGCCGCGCTGACCCACGCCAGCCGCCGCTCGCTCAAGGACGCCGAGCGCGACCTGGACGCGATCCGCGACCGGGCGGCCGCGGCCGCCGGGACCGAGCCGCCGAAGCTGGAGCCGCTGCGGCGGGTCACGATCGGCTCGCTGGTCACGATCATGCTGCTCCTGGCCGCCGCCTACTTCGTGTTCACCGCGATCGCGAACGTCGGCATCGACCAGGTCGTCGACGAGCTCGAGAAGGCCGATTCGGCGTGGCTGTGGGCCGCTCTGGCGATCGTGCCCGTGGTCCCGGTGGCGCAGGCGTTCGGCACGATCGGGGCCTCGACGCTGCCGCTGCGACTCGGGCCCGTGATCGCGCTGGAGTACGCGGTGCAGTTCATCGCGCTCGCCGTGCCGAGCTCGGCCGCGCGTGTAGCGATGAACGTGCGCTTCTTCCAGAAGGAGGGCGCCCCGGCCGCGCAGGCCCTGACGATCGGCCTGATCGACAGCGTGTTCGGCTTCATCGTGCAGGTGCTGATCCTGGTCACGATCCTGGCGTCGGGCCTGGTCACGCTCGACATCAGCCTCGACGGGTTGGAGGTCGACCCGAACGGGAAGCTGTTGATCCTGGCCGGCATCCTCCTGCTGGTCGTGATCGTGGTGGCGCTGATGATCCCGCGGATCCGCAACCCGATCCGCGCGCACGTCGCGGAGGCGAGGCCGGCGCTGCGCGTGATCCGTTCGCCCGTCAAGCTGGCCGGGCTGCTGGGCGGAAACTTCACCGCGCAGTTCCTGCTCGCCATCGTCCTCGGGCTCACGGTTCGGGCGTTCGGGGAGAGCGCGACGATGGCCCAGCTGCTGCTGACCAACACGCTGGTCAGCCTGTTCGCGGGCATCATGCCCGTCCCCGGCGGGATCGGGGTGAGCGAGGCCGCGCTCGCCCTCTGCCTCACCGCGATCGGGATCCCGAGCGCGTCGGCCGCGGCGATCGCCCTCGCGTACCGGCTGCTGACCTTCTATCTGCCGCCGATCTGGGGCGGGTTCGCCATGCGGTGGCTGCGCCGGCAGTCGTACCTGTAGCGAGCGTTCGGCGTGGGTCGGCGGCCTAGCCGGCGATCAGTGCGTCGGCGGCCACGGCCGCGAACAGCAGCGCCAGGTACACGATCGAGTAGCGGAACAGGCGCATCGAGTCGGCGGGAGCCCCCCCGCGCCACAGGCGCAGCGCCCGCCAGACGAACCAGCCGCCGAGCGTGACGGCGGCCACCGCGTAGATCGCGCCCATCGACCCGGCCGGCACCAGCAGCAGCGACGTGCCGAACAGCACCAGCGAGTACAGCAGGATCTGCCTGCGCGTCTCGGCGGGGCCGCGGACCACCGGCAGCATGGGGATGCCTGCGGCCCGGTAGTCGCCGCTATAGCGCATCGCGAGCGCCCAGAAGTGCGGCGGCGTCCACACGAAGACGATCGCGAACAGCACCCAGGCCGCCAGTCCCACCGAACCCGTGACCGCGGCCCATCCGACCAGCGCGGGGACCGCGCCCGCCGCGCCACCGATGACGATGTTCTGCACGCTCGTGCGCTTGAGCCACATCGTGTACACGAACACGTAGAAGGCGATGGCCGACAGCGCGAGGCTCGCGGCGAGGACGTTCACCGTGACCGCCAGGAAGAAGAAGGAGAACGCCCCCAAGACGTACCCGAACGCGAGGGCGCTCGCCGGCTCGATCTGGTGCGCGGGGAGCGGCCGATCGCGCGTGCGCCGCATGACCTCGTCGATGTCGCGGTCCAGGTAGCAGTTGATCGCGTTGGCCGAGCCCGCCGCGATCGCGCCGCCCACGAGCGTCGCCAGGATCAGGCCGATCGAGGGCATCCCGCGCTGCGCGAGCATCATCGCCGGCACCGTGGTGATGAGCAGCAGCACGACGATGCGCGGCTTGGTGAGCCGGAAGTACGCGGCGGTCGTCTCGCGCATGTTCGAGTGCTTGCCGTTGGACCGGGCGTCGCCCTCCTCGGCCCCTCGCGGGCGCCGCGCCGCGAACCGCCGGCTGACCGTGGCCAGCGCCACCAGCACGCCCCAGATCAGGCCGGCCAGCACGACGTGCGCGGTCACCGCGCCCGCCGAGAGCCGGGACCACACGTTCGCCGCCCCGACCAGGATCTGCGCGAGGTACAGCACCAGCGCGATCGTGGAGAGGGCCACCAGGTCGCGCGACCGGTTCGCCATCGTCCGGGCGCGGATCGCGAGCCAGGTCACGAGCAGCAGCACGGCCGCGGCGAGCAGGCGGTGCAGGAACATCAGCGTGGCCACGCCGCCGAGTGTGGGCACCAGGCGCCCGTCCATCAGCGGCCAGTCGCGGAACGCGAGCCCGGCGCCCTCGGCCCGGACGTAGGTCCCGACGATCAGCAGGACGAAGGACGCCCCCGCGGTCCACAGCGTCAGCCGGGCGAACGCCGGGTCGGACCCGCCGATCGCCGGCCCCTTGAGCGGGAGCTTGACGAAGCAGAAGGAGTCCGCGGTGATGTTGACGAGCACCCCGAGCAGCGTCATCGCCGTCGCGAAGTGCAGCGTCACCAGGGTCGCCTGGAGCTCGCCCTTGACGACGATCCCGCCGAGCCCGGCCTGGAGGAAGACCAGGATCACCGCGGCCATGCACGGGCGGAAGATCTGCTTGACGGTGCGGTACTCACGCCACGCGACGACCGCCTGGAGGATGATCAGGACCACCGCGATCGTCGCGAGCAGCCGGTGCGAGTACTCGATGATCGCGTGGGCCTCCAGCGGCGGGACCCAGCGGCCGAAGCACGTGGGCCACCCGGGACACCCCAAGCCCGAGCCCGTCGCCCGGACCAGACCCCCGGCCGCGACGAGCAGGAGGGTCGAGGCGGTGGTCGCGATCGAGAGTTTCTGGAAGCGCGTCATGGTTCGGGTCGGCCGCTCGAAGATAGCAGTCCGCCCGCGGGCGCACGGCCGGCCCGGGCGTTGGGATACTGCGGGCGTGTCCGAACGCGAGCGCGCCGAGGCCCTGGCCCGCGTCCGACGAGAGGTCGACGAGGTCCTCGCGCGGTTCCTCGCGGACCGGCGGGCCGAGCTCGCCGGCCTGGACCCCGACGCGGCGCCGCTGGCCGACGAGATCGTTCGGGTCGTGCATGCCGGCGGCAAGCGCATCCGCCCGGCGCTGTGCGTGTGGGCGTTCCGCGCGGCCGGCGGGGCGGACGTCGACGAGCGGATCCTGCGCGCCGGGGCGGCGATCGAGCTGCTGCATACCTCGGCGCTCGTACACGACGACGTGATGGACCGCGACGTCGAGCGCCGCGGGGAGCCGGCCACCCACGTCCGGTTCGCCAAGGAGGCGCCGGCGGGCGTCGACCCGGACGGGTTCGGGACCGCGGCTGCCGTGCTGGTCGGCGATCTCGCCCTGGTGCTGTCCGAACGCCTGTTGCGGACCTGCGGGTTCGAGGGCGGGCGCCTGGAGGCGGCGATGACGCGGTTCGACCGGATGCG
>JBKPKU010000154.1:0-4661 GCA_046731295.1 Actinomycetota bacterium | reverse complement strand
GAACCACGCGCCGATCAGGACGAACAGGCCGCCCAGGGCGGCGATCAGGATCCAGGTCTTGACCCTGTTGAGACCGATCAACGGAACATCCCTCCTTCGTCGGGACATTCGCCGGGCCGCCCGTTCGGGTTCGGGACCCGGGTCGGACGGTCGCGCCGAACTATCCGCCCACAAGAGTAGACAGCGGCGGGAAATGCGCCAGCAGCTCGGGCCAGAGGCCGACCGCGACCACGGCGACGGTGGCCAGGACGGCCACGGCCGTGACCAGGACCGGGGCCACGAGCGGGCGCTCCTGCTCGGCCTCCACGAACAGCATCTGCCGCGGCACGGCCAGGTAGTAGTACAGGCTGATGACCGAGTTCACGACCATGATCACGGCGAGCGCGGTCCCGATCCCGCCGCGCTCGATCGCGACCTGGAAGACGAGGAACTTGGCCCAGAACCCGGCGGTCGGCGGGATGCCGGCCAGGGAAACCATGAAGACCGTCATGGCCACGGCGATCACGGGCGCCCGGCGGGACAGGCCGGCGAAGTCGGTGATCAGCAGGCCGCGGGACTCCTTGGCCATCGCGATCACCACGGCGAAGGCCCCCAGCGTCATCACCGCGTAGATCAGGATGTAGGTGACGGCGGCCGCGAACGCGTGCTCGTTGATCACCGGGTTCGCCGAGACCAGGGCGAACGGCAGCAGCATGTACCCGGCCTGGGCGATGCTCGAGTACGCGAGCAGCCGGACGACCTGACGCTGTTGCAGGGCGACGAAGTTGCCGATCGTCATCGTCAGGATCGACAGCACGGCGAAGATCGGGGTCCAGGACTCGTACTGCGCCGGGAACGCCACGAACATCAGCTGGAGCAGGCCCGCGAAGCCGGCGGCCTTCGACGCGGTCGCCAGGAACGCGGCCACCGGCACGGGCGCGCCCTCGTACGTGTCGGGCGCCCAGAACTGGAACGGCACCGCGCTCACCTTGAACGCGAAGCCGGCCACGATGAACAGGATCGAGGCGAACACCAGCGACTCCTGCCCCGGTTCGAGCGGGGCCGAGAGCGCGCGGCCGATCTCGGCAAGGTTGAGGCTGCCGGTGACGCCGTACATCAGGCTCATGCCGTAGAGCATCACCGCGGTGGACAGCACGCCGAACAGGAAGAACTTGATGCCGGCCTCGTTCGAGCGCGGGTCGGACTTTCGGAACGCGGCGATCAGGAAGCCGGGCGCCGAGACGAGCTCGAGCGCGATGAACAGCATCAGCAGGTCGCGCGAGGACGGCATCAGCAGGCAGCCCAGGAACGAGGTGAGCAGCAGGAAGTAATACTCGCCCTGGTAGAAGGGCCCCTCGCGGAAGTAACGGAACGAGACCATCAGCACGATCAGCGCGACCGACAGGAAGAACACCTTGAACAGGAGCGCGAACGAGTCCACGACGAACGCGCCGCCGAACGTCGACCGCTCCTCCCCGATCAGCCACAGGGTCGCGATGAGCGAGGCCAGGACGCCGGCGAACGCGAGCGGCATGGTCAGCCACTTTCGTTTCGGCGACAGGAACGCGTCGGCGATCAGCACCAGGACGATCGTCCCGGCCAGGATCAGCTCCGGGAGGATCGCCGTGTAGTCGATCGCCTGGTTCATGGTCTGGCCGGCCCGCCCCTACCTGAACAGTCCGAGCAGCGCGTTCACCGGTTCCTGGGTGACGTCGGTGAGCAGCGCCGGGAACAGCCCGAGCGCCACGATGCCGAGCAGCAGCGGCACCCACGAGACCCACTCGATCGCCGCGATGTCGGCGAAGACCGCGGTCTTCCACTTCTCCGGCAGCGTGCCCATGTTCACGCGCTGGAGCATCCACAGGAAGTAGCCGGCGGTCAGGATCGTCCCGATGCCGCCGGCGATCATGAACGCGCGGAACAGGGGGGTCGACAGGGACTCGGCGGGGCTGAAGCTCGACAGGAGCGCCATCACCTCGCCCCAGAACCCGGCCAGCCCCGGCAGGCCGAGGGAGGCGATCGCGACGAACGCGAACACGCCGCCCAGGTACGGCAGCTTCTGCATCACGCCGCCGCCGATCTCCGAGATCTCGCGCGTGTGGTAGCGGTCGTACAGCGACCCCACGCAGAAGAACAGCATGCCCGTGATCAGCCCGTGCGCGACCATCCCGAAGATCGCCGCGTTGATCCCGATCGAGGTCAGGGTGGCGATCCCCAGCATGACGAACCCCATGTGGCCGACGGAGCTGAACGCGATCAGCCGTTTCAGGTCCCGCTGCGCGAGGCACGCAAGCGCCGCGTAGACGATCGCGATCGCCGCCAGCAGGCCGATCCACGGCGCGTACTTCTGGGCGCCGTACGGCAGGACCGGCAGGGCGATCCGGACGAAGCCGTAGGTGCCCATCTTCAGCATGACCCCGGCCAGCAACACCGAGCCGATCGTCGGCGCCTCGGTGTGGGCGTCGGGCAGCCACGTGTGGAACGGCCACATCGGCACCTTGACCGCGAAGCCCAGGCCCACCGCGGCGAACACGACGAGCTGGAACGTGTGCGAGAAGCCGCCGGAGGCCGCGTACTGCGTCAGCCGCACGATGTCGAACGTGTGGACGCCTCCGCCGATGTCGGAGTTGAAGAACATCGCCAGGAAGCCCAGGAGCATGAACACCGACCCGAAGAGCGTGTACAGGAAGAACTTGATCGCTGCGTACTCGCGGTTGGCGCTTCCCCAGATGCCGATCAGGAAGTACATCGGGACCAGGACCAGCTCCCAGAAGACGAAGAACAGGATCAGGTCGAACGCGATGAACGTCCCGGCCATCCCGGTCTCGAGCATGAGCATCAGTGCGAGGAACGCCTTGGTCTTGCCGGGGCTCGGGACCACGCGCCAGGTGTAGATCGCGCACAGGAACGACAGGACGAAGGTCAGGACGTACAGGGGCAGGCTGATGCCGTCGATCCCCACGTGGTACCGGGCATTGATCGCCGGGATCCATCGGGTGTCGAGCTGGAACTGCAGACCCGAGGCGCCGTAGTCGAACGTGAACGTGATCGCGATCGCGAACGCGAGCGCCGCCCCGGTGAACACGATCCCGAGCGCCCGCACCCCCTTCTCGTACTGACGGGGGACGAGCGCGATGACGAGCGCTCCCACCAACGGCAGGAGCGTCGCGATCGTGATCGCCGAGTTCTCCCAGGTCATGCCCCTACCCCTCCTAGATCCTCGTGAAGATGATGGCGAGCACCACGACGCCGGTGAACAGGAACGCCGCGTAGCGCTGCACGTTGCCGGACTGGATGTACCGAAGGAGCCCGCCCGTGAACCCGGCGATGTTGGCCAGCCCGTTCACGATGCCGTCGATCACGGTGTCGTCGAACCGGCGGACGCCCCGGCCCACGGCCCTCGTGAAGGCCGCCGCCCCGTTCACCGCCGCGTCCAGGATGTTCTGGTTCGTCCAGTACACGGCCGCGGACAGGTTGTCGCGGATCGGCTGGATGATCCCGTTCCAGTAGATGTCGTCCAGGTAGAACTTGTTCGAGACCAGCGTGTAGGCGCCGCCGAGCGACGTGAGCGGATCGCGCTCCTTGTATTCCCGGTACAGGGCGTAGCCGATGAGGATGCCGCCGGCGGCTGCGAGCGTGGACAGCAGCGCGACCCACGGCACGAACAGGGCCTCCTCGAGCTCCTGGAAGTAGACCCACTTCCCGAACACGGCCCCCAGCTGGGGCGACCCGACGAGCCCCGCGACCATCGTCACGGAGGCCAGGGCCACGAGCACGCCGGTCATGCTCCGCGGCGCCTCGTGCGGCTCGCCGTGGCCCCGGTAGTCGCCGAAGAAGGTCATGAGCACCGCCCGAGTCATGTAGAAGGCGGTGAGGAGCGCGGTCACCAGCAACACGAGAAACAGGACCGGATGCCCCTCGTGCTCGGCGACCACGAGCAGCTCGTCCTTGGACCAGAACCCGGCGAGCGGCGGCACGCCCGACAGCGCGAGGGAGCCGATCAGAAAGGTCCAGAACGTGATCGGTAGCCGTTTTCGGAGCCCGCCCATCTCGCTCATGTTGTTCGAGTGCACGGCGTGGATCACGGCGCCCGACCCCAGGAACAGCAGCGCCTTGAAGAAGGCGTGGGTGAACAGGTGGAAGAAGGCCCCCGTTCGGCCCGCGGGGCCCATCGCCATGCCGGCGACCATGTAGGCGAGCTGGCTGATCGTCGAGTACGCGAGCACGCGCTTGATGTCGTCCTGCGTGAACGCCATCAGTGCCGCGCCGAGCATCGTGATGCCGGCCACGATCGCGACGATCTGCAGGACGAATGGGTCCGCGTCCAGGTACACGATGAACAGGCGTCCCACGAGGTAGACGCCCGCCGCCACCATCGTGGCCGCGTGGATCAGCGCCGAGACCGGGGTCGGGCCGGCCATCGCGTCGGGGAGCCACACGTGCAACGGGAACTGCGCCGACTTGCCGATCGTGCCGCCGAACAGCAGCAGCGCCGCGGCCGACACCAGGGCGACCGAGGCGCCGCCGCCGGAGATGATCTTGGAGATCTCCGGGATGTTCGAGGTCGTGAACCCGGTGATGAAGACCAGCACGAAGATCCCGAACATGAACGGTACGTCGCCGATCCGGGTCGTGATGAACGCCTTGATCGCGGAGCCGGAGTTGACGTGGTCTTCCCACCA
>JBKPKU010000153.1:0-1385 GCA_046731295.1 Actinomycetota bacterium | reverse complement strand
CGAGGGTGCCCTCGACCGTCCGCCCGAACAGGTAGAAGAAGTAGGCGTTCAGCGCGATGTGGAGGATGCCGGCGTGGAGGAACATCGCGGTGAACAGGCGCCAGAACTGCCCGCTCGCAACCGCGATCGGTTGCATCGCGCCCAGCCGGAACAGCGTCTGCCCGCTCGGGTTGAACAGCGCCTGCGGCCCGCCGACGATCACCTCGATCACGAACGGGATCGCGATCGCAATCAGCAGCGCGTTCGTGGCGCTGATCCCGCCACGGAGCGGCCTCCCGGGTCCCTTGCGGAAGTCCCGGCGGGCCTCCTCGACGCACTCGGGGCACTGGAAGCCGACGGGCGCCGGGATCATGCAGTCGGGACAGATCGGCCGCTCGCAACGGGTGCAGTGCACCCGCGTCGGCACGTTCGGGTGGCGATAGCAGACCTCGATCGTCGGCGCGGGCGGAGCCGGCGGGTGGTCCTCGGCCATGGAACTCATCCTACGGGGCGTTCGCCCGAGCGCTGGTTTTCCGGTTCGGTGGTTAGGGCCCCATCGGCGGGAGCGCCTCGAGCTCGGCCGCGACCTCCTGCTCGCTCCACATCGAGCTCCACCGGTCCTGGATCCTGCCGTCGGCGCCGATCAGGAACAACCAGGGCTCGGTCAGGTCGCCGTTCGGCATCTGGAGCCACTGTTGCGGGGCGTCGTTCAGGACCTTGTTCTGGTAGTCCTTCCAGATCTCCACGTGGATGAAGACCGCTCGGTCGTCGTACCGGCGAGCGAGGTCGTCGACCATGTTCACCACCGGCCCGCAGAAGCGGCTGATGCAGAACACGGGGGTCGCGAACACGACCAGGGCCGGCCGGCCCTGGTCGATCGCCTGCGCGATCGTCCACTCGTGCAGCTCGGGGTCGGGGATCTTCCCCGTGTTTCCGGCGCGGGAGTCGATCGCGGCCTCCGGCACGCCCTTGGAGTCCACGGTCAGGGTGTCGGTCTTCATGGCCCGGTCGCCGGGCGCGGGGAGCTGCGGCCGCTTCTGCACCGCGAACGACGCCTGCGCGGTCTGGCGGCCGAGGCCCTCGACGTCGGCGGTCACGTCGGCCACCCAGAACCCCGGCGTGTCGAATTCCACGTCCTCGGCCTCGTAGACGCCGCGGCCCTCGTTCGGGTCGGTCACGACCGGGCCGCCGCCTCGGTCCGGGGTGCCGAACGTCGGGACGAACGTCGCCGTGGCGGTGGGGCCCGGCTGTGGCGACGAGGCCTGGGCGGCGCTGCCGACCATCGAGAACGCCAGGTCGACGGTGCCGAAGCTCACGAGGCGGTTGTCGGGCGTGACGAGCCCGATCGCCACCCGCTGCGGGTCGCCCGCGTACAGGTCGACGCTCGCCATGATCGCCGTGATCTG
>JBKPKU010000152.1:0-6600 GCA_046731295.1 Actinomycetota bacterium | reverse complement strand
CTCATGCTTCCCGACCTCGAGCGGGTCGAGCGGATAGGCGAGTTCTGGTCCTATCCGCAGAGCCGCGCCTTCGCCGAGCTGCTGATCGACTGCGAGGAGGACCGGACGCTCCGAGCGGTTCTCGGGATGCTAGGGAGATATGGCGGTGACAGTTCGACCCGAACCGCAATCCTCTGAGGAACTCACCCTGTCCTCGAGGCGTGAGGACGAGAATCAACTCGAGGAGCGGGCGCACTCCTTTCGACGACTCGTCGGCTTCGACGCCGCCGCAACCTACAACTCACTTCCGCCGCCGGATCATGACGTTGCGGTCATGCTTTGGTTCCACCGTACCTCCCACTTCGAGGAAGCCGGAGGAATCAAGCGAATCCGCAGAGCAATCAGTGGAGCGGTCGAGCGGTAACGACTCGTTTAGTCGCAAGCGTCCGCGTCAAACTCGCGGACTGTCACGTAATCGTTAGGATCGGGCCGGTACATCGACCCCTTACGGAGTCTGCGGAGGGAGAAGAAGAACCGGTCG
The DNA here is from genome assembly GCA_046731295.1 of Actinomycetota bacterium. GTDB lineage: Bacteria > Actinomycetota > UBA4738 > UBA4738 > HRBIN12 > DASSJM01. Next base: position 6,080 of record JBKPKU010000152.1, on the reverse strand, counting down.
TCTCTGTTCGCGGTCGTCTCGATGTCCACATCGAGCGTGCCCCCACCGAATTAACGGGCGCAGGAGCTGATGAGCGAGAGGCGGCGAGAGCTCGGAGAGAGGGTCCGCGGCCGCGCGGTTGCGTCTGCGGCCGATACGCCGCGCTCGGATTCAATGCGCAGGTGGTGGAGCAGCACGCGCTAACGGAGCGTGGGTTCGACCGCCGTCCGGTCGATGAAATGAGCGGCGCGGAGCGTGAGCTACGAGAACTTGTCACGCGTGTAGAGCCGAACCACGTAGCCCGCCACGAGCATGATGCCGATCACGGTGCCGATGATGTATCCGACCGCCTCCATGCCACAGGTATCGGTCGCCCGTCGCGTCCGTCATGTACGTCTTTCGGCTATTTCCGGGTGGGGACGGTGAGTGGGTTCGTGCGGAGACATGTCTCTTTTTCCGAACCCGTGACGGGGTTGGACCGGTCCCAGGCGACCCCCGTTTCCGCCTCGTGCGGTCGTCGACGATCGGAGGCTACTCCGCGCGGTGCCGGTGATCAGCCCGTCGTTGCGCGGATAGGCGCACCCAACGAATGCGGCCATGTCACGGGGGATGCGGTCGTCTCGTCTTCATGTTCGAAGCGGGGCGCGACGGAAAGGACGGACAGATGCTGACCGAGGAACGCGTGATCGCCAGGCCGATCCAACCCATCCAGATCGACGAGACGGGACGATCCGCTCCGGTCCGCCAGGACCCCCGACCGGAATTCTCGGTCTCAGGCTTGCTGGGGCGGCTCTTCCTGGTCGCGATCGGATTCGGGCTCGCATTCACCGGGTGGATGCTCATGATGACGGTGATCCTGGTGTTCATCGGCTTTCCGTTGTTCATCTTCGGTCTGGCGGTGATGCAGGCCCAAGAGCGCTGAAGGCGCACCTCCTTTGGTGGAATGACCGCAGCTGCTCAACCCCGCCGGTCGTGCCTGCGTTCCTTGCGGCGCCGGCGGCGGCGGACGACGCTCAGACCGAACCAGACGAACGCCCGAGCACCGCGGACGCGATCGCCAACAACCAGACCGGCCAGGTGAAGCTCCAGAACAGGAAGTCGAGCCGACGGTATCCGCGTCTACCGACTCACGGGAGCGGTTCGACACGGTCGCCCACCCGGACATCGCCGGGCTCGACGACCACCGCGTACACGCCGAACTCGAGCTGGTTATCGGCGTTCGTGCCACGGTAGTCGTGGATCACCTTGAGGGTGGGGAAGTCCCGCAGGCCCGTGTTCGGGTCCAACGTGGTGACCACGCATCGGGGGACCGGCTCGCCGACGCGGATCACCGCGTCGCCCGCCCGGACGCGACACCCCGCCCACGTGTCCTCTTCGTGCGGCGCCGAGACGCCCTCGATCTCGATCGTCATGCGGAACCGCCCGGGATCGAGGCGGCCGTCGTGGTGGCCGCGTTCGGCGAGTTTGGCCACCGACTCGAGCGACACCATCGTGACCGGCTCAACGTCGAGTGCGTCCCCCGACCGGTCCGGCCTGGCGAGCCGCACCTCGTGCCCGACGTACCGGGTGAGCGCCTCGTCGAAGTCGCCGCCGACCGTGTGCGCGGCAACCGGCCGGCCGTAGAAGTTCACCTGCAGCGCCTGGCCGTTGGCCCCCGCGCTGCCCGAGACCACGATCCCGTTCGGAAGCCGAAGTTCGAGCTGATCGCGCTCCTCGTCGTACTCGGCCTGGATCGGCAGGATCGGGGCCTTCGTCGCGCCCGAGAAGCGCTTGCCCGAAGCGTCCACGAAGAAGAAGCGGCGGTCTCCGGCGGCGCCCTGGGGGCCGAGGTGGATGCGTTCGGGATGGTGCAGGGCCGTCGACTTGACCGGCGTGACGTTGAACCTCGCGACCGTCGGCATCGCCGCCAACGCTACCAAGGCGGTCCGACGGAGCAACGACGACCCGGCCCGACGCCGCCGGTGGCTTTCTAGGCGTCCGCGCGCCACCCCTCGGCGCGACCGAGCCGATATCCGCGCCGGTACTCGGGGTCGTCCGAGGCCTTGTGTTCGAGGAGCCAGCCGTCGAAGTACCCGCGTCCGAACTCCTGGCTGATGAACGCCTGGCAGTAGTCGCTTGGCAGCACGGCGTCGAGGGTGGTGGGATCGACGGCGACGGCGAGCGTCTGGCCGTCCGAGGCGTGAACGATGTCGTCGGCGAGCGCGGCGGTCCGCGCCGCGGCATCCGATGCGTCCTCCTCGCCCAGGTCGGCGAGGCTGTCCGCGTAGATGGTCATCAGCGTCTCCGTCTGGCGAAGGACCGTGCTGTTCGCCTCGACCAGGGACAGCACCTCGTGCTCGTTCTTGGCGCCGATCGCATCGCCGCCCGTGACGAGTCCCACATCGAGGGTGAAGGCCAGGAGCGGCAGATAGTCGTGACAGAACGCGGTCTGAACCCGAGCCAGCTCGTCGGCCGGGCCCGTCGTCGCCTTCGGGCTGCGGGACGCCGTGGGGCCGGGTCCGGTTGATCGGGCCCCATTCTGGTCGCCGCTCTCCCTGTCGCCTCCGCCACCGCAGGCAGCCGTTACCGCGGCGACGACGAGGAGCAGGAGGAGGCGCTTCACGGGTCGGATTCTCTACCGCGACGAACCGGCGGTCGATCGTTGTCTGCCCGTTCCGGCGATACGTGCGTGGTAGCGTCGGGACGATGGAGGCCGAGCGCCAGCCGAACATGTCCGCGCCGCTCGCGCCCCCGGGCGCCCTGCACGAGGACCTTGGCGAGCTCGCGTTCCTGCTCGGCACGTGGAGCGGGTCGGGCGAGGGCGTGTGGCCGGGGTCCGAGCCCTTCGAGCACGTCGAAGACCTCACGATCGAGGACGTGGGCGACAAGTGGCTCGTCTACACGGAGCGCTCGTGGTCGCCGCAGGATGGGTCGCCGATCCACTTCGAGCGCGGGTTCCTCCGCCGGCCCGAACCCGGTCGCGTCGAGCTCATGCTGGCGCACCCGATCGGCATCACGGAGGTCGCGACCGGGATGGTGGGCAACGGTGTGGTCGAGCTCGCCTCGACCGCCGTCTCGCTCGCACCGACGGCGAGCCCGGTCACCGAGCTGCGGCGCCGGATCGAGGTTCGGGGCGACCTCCTGACGTCCGAGCTCGAGATGGCGATGGAGGGCATCGAGCGACGGTGGCACGTCCGCTCCCGGCTCGAGCGGACCTGAATGGCGGCTCCGCGAACCCGATTCCTCTCTGCGAGCGCGGTATTCCTGGTCCTGTCGCTGCTCGGGATCGTGATCGGCGCGGTCCTGCGCTGGGGCGCGCACGAACCCGATGCGGCGAACCTCGTCTGGGGCATCACCACCGCGATCGGGCTCGTGCCGATCGGTTGGGAGGTCCTCTCGGGGATCGTGCACCGGCGGCCGGGCGTCGACCTGATCGCGGTTCTCGCGATGGCGGGCGCGCTCGCGCTCGGCGAGTACCTCGCAGGCGCGGTGATCGCGTTCATGCTCGCGACCGGGCGCGCCCTCGAGGACTTCGCCGACGCCCGGGCTCATCGGGAGCTCTCGTCGCTGCTGGAGCGCGCGCCGCGTTCGGCGCACCGGTACGAGGACGGCTCGCTCACGTCGGTGCCGATCGGCGAGGTGCGGCCCGGCGACCTGTTGCTCGTCAAGCACGGCGAGGTGGTGCCGGTGGACGGCCTACTCTCTTCGGGGAGCGGCGTCCTGGACGAGTCCGCGCTCACCGGCGAATCCCGGCCGGTCGAGCGCGTCGAGGGCGAGCCGATCCGTTCGGGCGCGGTGAACGCCGGGGCCGCGTTCGATCTGCGCGGGGTGGCCAGCGCCGACCGGAGCACCTACGCCGGGATCGTCCGGCTGGTCGAGCAGGCGCAGCGCGAACGGGCACCTTTCGTCCGCCTCGCCGACCGGTACGCGCTGATCTTCATCCCCGTGACGCTCGTGATCGCGGGGCTCGCGTGGGCGATCAGCGGCGACGCGGTGCGGGCGCTCTCGGTGCTGGTAGTCGCCACGCCGTGTCCGTTGATCCTGGCCGCCCCGATCGCGATCGTGGCCGGCATCTCGCGGGCGGCCAAGCGCGGGATCATCGTCAAGGGGGGCGGCGCGCTGGAGGCGCTGGCGCGCGGGCGGGTCCTCCTGTTCGACAAGACCGGCACGCTCACGACCGGGGCGCCCGAGGTGTCCGAGGTGTTCTCGTTCGGCGAGCTGGCCCCCGACGAGGTGCACCGGCTGGCGTCCTCGCTCGACCAGCTCTCGCCGCACGTGCTCGCGACGGCGCTCGTCGCCTCGGCCCGCCGGCGCGGGCTCGAACTCGCGTTCCCACAGGACGTGCGCGAGGAGCCGGGGTCCGGGATCCGGGGGCGGGTGGACGATCGCGACGTCGCGCTCGGCAAGGCGAGTTGGGTCTCCCGCGGAACCCCGCTGCCGCCCAAGGCGCGGGACGTCCGGCGACGCAGCGCGATGGAGGGCTCGTCGTGCGTGATGATCGCGGTCGAGGGCGAGGTTGCGGGCGCGGTGGTCCTCGAGGACCCGGTGCGGCCCGACACGCCGCGCGTGATCCGAACGCTCCGCCGGGCCGGGATCGAGCGAGTCGTCATGGTGACGGGGGATCACCCCGACGTGGCCGAGTCCGTCGGCATCTCGATCGGGGTCGACCGCATCCTGTCCGAGCGCGACCCGGCTGACAAGGTCGACGCCGTGAAGGCCGAGGGAGAGTTCGGTCCGACCGTCATGGTGGGCGACGGCGTGAACGACGCGCCGGCGCTCGCCGCGGCGGACGTCGGCGTAGCGATGGGCGCCCGGGGTGCCACCGCCTCGTCCGAGGCCGCCGACGTGGTTCTGGTCCTCGATCGGCTCGACCGCGTGGCCGAGGCGATGCGGATCGCCCGACGTTCGCGCGGGATCGCCCTGCAGAGCGTGCTGATCGGGATGGGGCTGTCGTTCGTCGGGATGCTGTTCGGCGCATTCGGATTGCTGCTGCCGGTGGCGGGCGCGCTGGTCCAGGAGGCGATCGACGTGACCGTGATCCTGAACGCCCTCCGCGCGCTCCGTCCCGACCGGCAGACGCGCCAGCGGTCGGGGCCGGGCTCGAACGTCGGCGAGCGCTTCCGCGCCGAACACCAGGAGTTCGCCCCGCACCTCCAGCGCATCCGGGCCGTGGCCGACCGCCTCGAGACGTACGAGCCGGCCGAGGCGATGGCCGAGCTCGAGCAGATCCGTTGGTTCCTGCTCGAGCGGCTCGTCCAACACGAGGAAGAGGAGGAGGCCGCCGTCTACCCGGTGGTGGCGCAATTCATGGGTGGCGAGGATCCGATGGGCACGATGGAGCGCGCTCACATGGAGATCGAGCACCTGGCGCGCGTCTTCGGCCACCTGCTCTCGGATCTTCCCCCCGAGGGCCCGGGGCCCGATGACCTCATCGACCTGCGCCGCGTGCTGTACGGCCTGCACGCGATCCTGCGCCTGCACTTCGCGCAGGAGGAGGAGGCCTACGCCTGGTTGGCGGCCGAGTCCGAGGAGCGGGAGCGCGTCCCGGCGTAGATCAGGTCGCGGACGCCTGGTCCCCTCGACCAGGCAGGAACACATGGAACGAGGCGCCCCCACCCTCCCGCTCCTGCACCCAGGCCCGGCCACCGTGCAGCTCGGCGAACCGCGCCACGACCGCCAGGCCGATGCCGACGCCAGGCGCGTGCTCGGGCGCGCCGGCGCCCTGGCCGAACGGCTGGAAGATGCTTTCGCGATGCTCGACCGGGACGCCGGGCCCGTCGTCCTCGACCACCAGGAGCGCGCCGCCCGCCTCCGGACCCACGCGGATCCAGATCCTCGACTCGGGTGGCGTGTGGCGGACCGCGTTGGAGAGCAGGTTCTCGAAGATGCGCTCGATCTTGGCCGCGTCGGCCTCGATCGTGACGGACTCGATCTGGAGGTCGGTGTCGCGGTCGGCCGGGAGCTCGGACTCCTCGACCACCCGGCGCACGAGCTCGCCCAGATCGGTCTCCTCGAGGTTCGGCTCGAGGATCCCCCGCGAGATGCGGTCGAGATCCAGGAGGTCCGACACGATCCGGTCGAGCTTGCGCGCGTTCATCGAGATGCGCCGGGCGAAGTCGCGC
>JBKPKU010000151.1:0-7713 GCA_046731295.1 Actinomycetota bacterium | reverse complement strand
GCTCGCCTCGCGACGCCCCGGCAATGCCCTGGGCTGGCTGATGCTCGTGATCGGCATCTTCGCGTTCGAGCCGGTCTCCAGCTACGGCGAGTACGCGATCGCCACCGGCAGGCCGGGAGGCGCGATGGCGGTGGCGATCGCTTCCTGGACCTGGATCCCGTGCGTCGGGCTCGCGGGCACCTTCCTGCTCCTGCTGTTCCCCGACGGGCACCTGCCCTCGCCGCGATGGCGGTGGTTCGCGTGGGTGATCGGGGTCGGCATGGGGGTCGTCGCGGTCTCGATCACGATCGGTTCGGAGACGTTGGCGGACGACGGATTCCCGGGTATCGCCAACCCCCTGTACGCCGCCGGCCTCCGGCCGGTGCTCTATCTCTCGCTCGCCGCGATCGCGGTCATCCCGATCGGCATCCTCGGATCCGCCCTCAGCCTCGTCGTACGGTTTCGCAGGGCGGACCCGACCGAGCGGCTCCAGATCCGGTGGTTGGCGAGCGCGGCGGTCGTCGTCGCGGTGGTCTTCGCGATCACCATGCTGGTATCGCTGCTCGGCTCCTCGATCGGGTGGGGGGAGGACAGCAGCTGGGTCGGCGCGCTCCAGACGATCGCGATCATGCTGTTCGCGCTCCTGCCGATCTCGATCGGCGTCGCGGTGCTGAAGTATCGCCTGTACGACATCGACGTCGTGATCCGGAAGGCGGTCGTCGCCGGCGCGATCGCGATCGTCTTCACGGTCGTGTACGTCGCGATCGTGGGCGGCGTCGGGGCGCTCGTGCAGTCCCGCAGCACGGCGGTGCTCTCGTTCGTCGCCGCGGGCGTCGTGGCGGCGCTGTTCCAGCCGGTGATGCGCCGCGCCGGGCGCCTGGCGGACCGCATCGTGTACGGGCGCAGGGCCACGCCGTACGAGGTGCTGTCCGAGTTCTCCGAGCGCGTGGGGGAGACGTTCTCGGCCGAGGACGTCCTTCCGCGGATGGCGCGCGTCGTGGCCGAGGGCGTGGGTGCGCAGTCGGCCCGGGTCTGGGTGGAGCGGGGCGACAGTCTCCACGTGGCCGCGTCGTGGCCGGCCGAGACCGAGGTGCCGGCCGCGGTCGGGTTCGAGGGCGCCGAGATGCCGTCGCTTCCCGGCGCAGACGCGGCCTTCCCCGTCGAGCACCGGGGGGAGCTCCTCGGCGCGCTCGCCGTGTCGATGCCGCCGGCCGACCCGATCGACGAGCCGAAGGCCAAGCTGGTGGCCGACCTCGCGGCGCAGGCGGGCCTTGTCCTTCGCAACGTCCGGCTGACGGGGGAGCTGCAGGCCCGGCTCGAGGACCTTCGGGCGGCACAGAAGCGCCTGGTCGCGGCCCAGGACGAGGCCCGTCGCCGTCTCGAACGCAACATCCACGACGGCGCGCAGCAGCGCCTCGTCGCGTTGTCGGTCAAGCTCCGGCTCGCCCAGTCGATGGCCGCGAAGGACCCCGCCGAGACCGGCCGGATGCTCGAGCAGCTTCAGACCGAGACCACCGAGACGCTCGAGGAGCTCCGCGACCTCGCCCGCGGGATCTATCCACCGCTGCTCGCCGACAGGGGGCTCGTGGCGGCGCTCGAGGCCCAGACCCGCCGGTCGGTCGTCCCCGTCGAATTCCATCCCGACGGCGCCGGCCGCTACCCGCAGGAGGTCGAAGCCGCCGTGTACTTTTCGGTGCTCGAGGCCCTCCAGAACGTGGCGAAGTACGCGAACGCCGACCGCGCGGACGTCCGACTCGCCGAGACCGACGGGGCGCTTACGTTCGAGGTCCGGGACGACGGCGACGGGTTCGACCCCGCGTCGGTAGAGCGCGGGACGGGTCTGCAGGGGATCGCGGACCGGCTGGCGGCGCTGGACGGGTCGGTCCAAGTGCGTTCCGCGCGCGGGGCCGGCACGGTCGTGGCCGGGACAATCCCGCTCGACGCGCGGGCCGTCCGAGACGAGCCGGCGCTATCCGCGTCGGAGGGCGCGTCATGACGGGCGTCACGGTGCGCGAGCGCCCGGCCCGCTGGCCGTGGGTGATCTTCGCCGGCTTCATCGTGGCCGCGGGAGTGGGAACCTACATGGTCGCGGTCCTCGGGGAATCGGTGGCCGAGCAGGTGCCGGCCATCATCGCGTTCGCGATGTTCGGCGTCGTCGGTGCCCTGATCGTGAGCCGGGAGCCGGGGAACCGGATCGGGTGGCTCCTCCTGTGGGGCTCCGGGATCACGGCGGCGGGGTTCGTTGCGGGCGAGCTGACGACGTACCTCGTGCAGCACGGCAACGCCGACGGGCCGCTCGTCGTGGTCGCGGCGCTGGTCTCCAACGTGGGGTGGGTGATCGGCATCATCCCGGTGCTGTTCTTCCTGCCGCTGCTGTTCCCCGACGGGCGTCTGCCGTCGGGTCGCTGGCTGCCCTTCGCCTGGTTCTGCTTCGCGCTGCTCGCCTTCGCTTTCGTCGCCACCGTGTTCGCGACGAAGACGCTGACCGGATCCGTCGAGACGGCTCGCGTGAACAATCCGCTCTACATCAGCGCGATCGATCGGTTCGAGATTCCGGACCTGATCTTCACGTTGCTGCTGCTGTCCGTCCTGGTTGGTTCGGTGTCGTCGCTGGTCGTCCGGTTCCGGCGCTCCCGCGGGGACGAGCGCCAGCAGATCAAGTGGGTCGCGCTAGCGTTGGTCCTGCTGATCTTCACGTTCGTGCTGTCCGAGGTGCTGCTCGAGCTGGGCATCGAGAGCAGCCTCGTGGACTCGGTCCTGACGGGCATCGCGTTCCTGTCGATCCCCGTGTCGATCGGCATCGCGGTGCTGCGCTTCCGCCTGTACGAGCTCGACGTCGTCGTGAAGAAGGCGCTGGTGGCTGGCGCGCTCGCCGTGTTCGTCGTCGCCGTGTACGGCGCCCTGGTCTGGGCGTTCGGGGCCGTTGCCTCGGGCAGGGAGAATTCGGCGTCGCTGTTCGTCATCGCGCTGCTGCTCGGTCTCGCATTCCGGCCCGTTGCGGGGTTCGCGCGCAGGATCGCGGACCGGCTGGTCTACGGCCGGCGGGCGACGCCGTACGAGGTGCTCACGGAGTTCTCGGAGCGGCTCGGCGATGCGTACGCCACCGACGACGTCCTCGGTCGCATGGCGCAGATCCTGGGCGAGGCCGCCGGCGCCGAACGCGCGCGCGCGTGGCTCGTGGTCGGCGGGCGCCTGGTGCCCGAGGCCTCGTGGCCGCGAGACGTCCCGCTCGGCGGGGCGCTCCCGGTCCGTGGCAATCGGGTGGGCGTGCCCGGCGAGACAGCGGTCGAGGTGAGCGATGCCGGGGAGCTCCTGGGCGCGCTTTCGGTCGCGATGCCGGCGAACGACCCGATGACCCCCGCGAAGGAGCGGTTGATCCGCGACCTTGCCTCGCAGGCCGGCCTGGTCCTTCGGAACGTCCGGCTCGTCGAGGAGCTGCGGGCCACGCACCGGCGCCTGGTCACGGCGCAGGACCAGGAGCGCCGCCGGCTCGAACGCAACATCCACGACGGTGCGCAGCAGCAGCTGGTGGCCCTGTCGGTGAAGACGCGATTGGCGCGAGACCTGACGCCGCGAGACCCAGCGAAGGCGGCTGAGATGCTCACGCAGATCGACGGCGAGATCCAGACGACGCTCGACGACCTCCGGGACCTCGCGCGCGGGATATACCCGCCGCTCCTGGCCGACAAGGGTCTGGCGGCAGCGCTCGACGCGCAGGCGAGGCGTTCGCCCGTCTCGATCTCGATCACGGCCGACGGGATCGGACGCTACCCGCCCGAGGTCGAGGCGGCCGTGTACTTCTCTTGCCTGGAGGCATTGCAGAACGTCGCGAAGTATGCCGAGGCGAGCTCGGCCAGCGTGAGGATCGCGCAGTCCAACGGTGACCTCACGTTCGAGGTGAAGGACGACGGGCGAGGGTTCGACACCGGCTCGACCAGGTTCGGCACGGGTCTGCAGGGGATCGCCGACCGGCTGTCGGCGCTGCACGGCGAGCTGGCGATCCGTTCGGAGCCCGGGACGGGGACGAGGGTTCGCGGACGGATCCAGGTGGGAGGATGAGCCCGGAGGTGAGGGGATGAGGCTCGCGTTCCGGATCGTGGCCGGCGTCTTGGGCGTGGCGACGATCGGCCTGAACCTCCCGTTCGCCCTGGGCTCCTTCTTCAACGAGACCGACGCGATCCACCGCTTCCACTTCCTCTCCGGCACCGTCGGCTACGGTGTGCTCCTGGGCGTCTCGCTCGTGGCGTGCGCCTGGCGACCGGAGGCCATCGGCCCGTTCTGGGTCGCCGTCTCGGCGGGCCTGGCGGCGACGCTTGCCGGGATCGTGTCGGGCGACTTCATCTCGGGCATATGGTTTCCTGCTCCCATCTCGATCGTCGTGCTGTTGATGCTTCACCCCGCCCGCGGGGCGGTCTTCGACATCGCGGGTGTCGACGTCGCGGGCGCGGTGCTCTCCCTGCTTGCGCTTGTGCCCGCCACCGCCTATGCCTTCACGCAGGCCGAGCTGCAGCGCAACGGTGTCGCGGCGGACCCCCACGTCGAGTTCCATCACTACAGCGGGATGGCGGCCTACGTGTTCGCGGTGCCCCTGGCCGGGTTCGCCGGCGCCCTGCGGGTGCGTGGGCGGCGGATCGCGATCTGGATCGTCGGTGTGTCCTCGGCCGGCCTCGGGCTGAGCTCGTTACTGCTCTCGGACTACACAAGCGCATTCAATCCGTTGTGGGCGTGGCTGCTCCTCACGTGGGCCGTGGTCTACGTCGCCGTCGAGGAGCTGACCGCCACAAGAGAGCCCGTGGCGGTCACATGACCGTCGACCGGCCCAAGCCAAAGTCCGTCTGGCGCCGGATCGAGCGCTGGCTCGTGGGAGTGGTGATGGCGATGATCGCGTTCGCGCTGGAGAAGATGGTGATTCGTGGCATCCGCAAGGCCGCCAAGACCAAGGGCGAGGCCAAGGAAGAGCTGCACACCACGCTTACCTCCAAGGGCGGCGAGGTCGATCTGGAGGATGCGAGCTAGCCGCGTTTTCGGATCAGGTCGACCAGCAGCGCGAACAGCATCCCCGCCGAGATGATCCCGAACGCGACCGGGACCCACCGGGCCACGCGATCGGACGAGACCGCGGTCAGGGCGGTCGCGAGGATCGCCGCGCCGGTCGTCAGCGAGATCGCGAGGCGCCGACCGGCCCGCCGGATCGTGGTCTCGAGCGTCGCGGCGCGGAAGTTGACCTCGAGCTTCTGCCCCGGGCGGGCGCCGATCAGGCGTTCGACCGCCTCCACGACCTTGGCGAAGCGGACCCGGAACCGCTGCGCCTGGTAGAAGAGCGACGTCGGATCGAGCTTGGTCCCCATCCCCCGGACCACCGATCGCATGAGGAACTTGCCGGCCACGTCGAACGGGTCCACGTCCGGGTCCAAGGTTGCAGCGGCGAGCTGCATCTGCGCGAGCGCCTTGGCCGTCAACGTGAGTGAGGCCGGCAGGGCGACGTTGTAGCGCAGCGCGATCTCGGTCATCTCCTGCAGGACCGGACCGAGTTGGATCTCCTTGAGCGACGCGCCGCGGTTCTTGGCCATCAGCGCGCCGAGCTCCTCCTGGAACGCCTCGACGTCAAGGTCGGAGCGGTTGATGCCGCCGGTCAGCATGAGGGTCACGTCCGTGAGGAACCCGACGTCCTGCTGCCAGAACGCCATCAGCAGCAGCATCATGTGCTCCCGCAGGTCGGGGCCGACCTCGCCGACCATGCCGAGGTCCAGGAAGTAGAGGGACTCCTCCTCGGGTTGCCACATCAGGTTGCCCGGGTGCGGGTCGGCATGGAAGAAGCCGTCCACCAGGATCTGCTTGTAGAAGGACTCGAGCAGCTGGCGCGCGGCCTCCCTGCGCGCCGGGCCCTCCGGCGCCGAGCTCGCCGGTCCGCCGCCGATGTCCTGCATCACCAGCAGGCGCGACGTCGAGTAGTCGCGGTGCACCACGGGCACACGCAGCCTCGTGAAATCCTTGATGACCGAGCCCATGCGGTCGATGTTCTCCGCCTCACTACGGAAGTCGAGCTCGCGGTGCAGCGACTCGGACAGGTGCTCGAACACCGCCTGCATGTCCACGACCGACTTCAGGCCCGGGCGTTCGGCCACCTTGTCGGCGAAGACCTCGAGCAGCGCCAGGTCCTGTTCGATCTGCTCCTTCGCATCGGGCCGCTGCACCTTGACGACGGCCTTGGTGTGATCGGCGAGCGTTGCGCGGTGGACCTGCGCGATCGTGCCGGCGGCCAGTGGCCGCGGGTCGATCGTCTCGAACACGTCTTCCCACGGTACGCCGAGCTCTTGCTCCATCACGCGGACGACCTGCTCCTCGGAGAGTGGCGGGACGTTGTCCTGCAGGGTCGCGAGCTCCTCGATGAACTCGGGCGGGACCAGGTCGGGCCGCGTCGACAGGATCTGCCCGAGCTTGGCGAACGTCGGGCCGAGCTCCTCGAGCGCGGACCTCAGCCGCTTGGCCTGACGCCGGCGGCCCAGGGTGCCCTCCTCGTCGGGCCGGCCGAACAGCTCCTTCAACCCGTGCTTGGCGAAGACCGTCCCGATCTTGGTCCCGCGCGCGAGCAGGTGCGGCTCGGTCTCGGTCTCGACCGCGCTCGAGCGGATCGTGGTCGGGGCCGGGCGCGTGATCGTCGTCGGATGGCCGTCGCCGTCCCCCGTCGTGTTGACGATGATCACCGTGCAACGCGCGTTGTGGCTGATGCGGTTCGGGACGTTGCCGAGCAGGAACTCCTTGCGGCCGGCCATGCCGGCGTTGCCGACGACCAGGACGTCGATGTCGTGCTCCTCGGTCGCGTGCACGATCGCGAGCGCGGGGTCGTCGTCGATCACGACGTGGGCGTAGCCGCGATCGCCGGCGATCTGGGTCGCATAGACCTGGAGCTCGTCGGCGGCCGCACGCGCGCGCGTGACCTCGGCCGTCCCGTGCTCGGTGTCCGCGGGGTGAAGGGGGATGACCACCTGGACCATGTGCAGCTCGGCCGCGTACCGGTCGGCGAACGCCGCCGCCCACTCGACCGCTCGTTCGGCCGTCTCCGATCGGTCGGTGCCCACCATCACTCGCCCGACGCCCTGCTGCCCGCCGCTCCCGTTCCCCGTGACCATGAGGCCCGCATCATCCCAGACGAGGCTTGGGAGGTGGAGCGGTGGGGCCACCCGGTTTCGGCGGTTGCCGACACACCAGTACACTCCGTTCGTCGCCGGGGTAGCTCAGTGGCAGAGCAGCCGCCTCGTAAGCGGCAGGTCGGCGGTTCGAATCCGCTCCCCGGCTCCACGGCCTGCTGGAACGAGTGCCCTCCACGCATGGTGTGCCTGTTCCAACCCGGACCGTTGTTAGAATCGCCGCCGTGCTGGGCCAAGTGAGTGTCAACCCCACCGTGACGCCCGTCCTCAACAACGGAGGGTGGGTCTTCAACGCGGCGCAACTGCTCGCCCTGCTGGCGATCGTCCTGACGCTGCTGATCGTGTTCGGGTACATGCGGCTGGCTCCGCGCTTCCGGACCGACGAGGAGACCCGCCGGTCCGTGCGCGTCCCCAAGGCCAGGGACGGCGGCGAGATCCGCCGCCCGGTCAGGATCACGAGCCCGCCCCTGGTGGTGCAGCCGCCAGTGGTGGCGACCGCTCCGGCAGCCGTCGCGGCGGCGCCTGCGACCGTTGCCCCCGCTCCCGTGCCCGCGGCGGCTGCTGCGCCCGCCCCGGCTCCCGCGGC
>JBKPKU010000150.1:0-5054 GCA_046731295.1 Actinomycetota bacterium | reverse complement strand
CCGGCGTGGGCTCGCGCGCCTTCACGACGGGTGTGTACCCGCGCCAGGACCGGTTCCTGTTCTCGTTCAACGAGGACTACCGGGTCCGGATGGGTCGTGAGCCGCTCGGCTAGCGCGTTCGAGAAGGTCCACAGGAGATCCCGTCCCCGCGACGAGAGCCGAAGGGCGCCGAGAAGCGCCCTTCGTGGGTTCAGGCCTCTGGTTCGCGTTCGGTGCCCGCGGGGTCGTCGGCGTGGACCACGAGCCACGGGATGACGACGTAGGGGATCACGGTCACGAACAGCGGCCAGGTGGAGTCCACCGAGCTCGCGAGCCCGATCAGCCCGAACCCGATCAGGAACAGGACGAGCATCGCCGCGAAGCGCCGCCGTTCGAGCACGCGACCATCCTAGTCCCGTTCGCGCGGCTCGATCCGATCGCGATAGGATCGCGTGCCCCGGGGGGCATCCAGATCGTAGCGAGGAGGACCAGCAGGTGGCAGCAGCCGACGTGTCGACCCGACTGGGCAGCGTGCCGATCTTCTCGGGATGCTCCAAGCGAGAGCTCGGGATCATCGCCCGGGCCTCCAAGGAGGTCAGGCACAAGGAGGGCACGGTGATCGCCCGCGAGGGCGAGCGCGGCATCGGGCTGTTCCTGATCCTGGAGGGGCAGTGCAACGTCACGATCGGCGGCAAGACCAAGGCGCGCCTGGGGCCCGGGGACTTCTTCGGGGAGGTCGCGCTCCTTGACGGCGGCCCCCGCACCGCCACCGTGACCGCCACGTCCGATGTGCGCCTCGTGGGGATCACCGGATGGGTGTTCCGCGGCCTGCTGATGGAGCATCCGTCGATCGCGCTCAAGACGCTGGAACAGGTGGCCGGCCGCCTGCGCTCGGTCACGAAGGAACCCGTCTAACGCGGCCGGCCCCTCGGAGGCCATGACCGAGGTCCCCGACGAGGTGCGCGCGCTCGCCGCCGAGCGGGAGGGACGCCGGAAGGCCCGGGACTTCGCCGCCGCCGACGCGCTCCGGGACCGGATCCGCGAGCTGGGCTTCACGGTCGTCGACGGCCTCGAGGGCCCTTCCGTCGAGCCCATAGGCGTCGAGCCGGAGCCCCGGGTGCGGCCCCACGACGTCGAGAGCGTCCTGGAGGAACCCCCGGCTGCGGACGCGAGCGTGCACTGGGTCGTCGAGGGCTGGCCCGAGGACGTGGTGCGCGCCCTCGCCGCCTTCCGCGCGAACCAGGGCGGGCGCGACGTCCGGTACGTCGTGGCCGACGTCACCGAGACCGATCCGGCGACCTACGGCGACGACGTCGAGGTCCTTCGGCTCCAACCCGGGACCGGGTGGGGGGCCGCGCGCAACGCGGGCCTGAGGCGCTCGCGCGGCCGGGTCGTCCTGGCGGTCGACGGATCGGTCGAGCCGACCGGCGACGTGTTCGGCCCTCTGGAGGCCGCGCTCGAGGACCCGACCGTCGGGGTCTGCGGGCCGTTCGGGATCTCGACCGAGGACCTGCGCGAGTTCCACGACAGCGACGGGCCGGAGGTCGACGCGATCGAGGGCTACCTGATGGCGTTCCGTCGGGACGTGATCCGCGACGTCGGCCTGTTCGACGAGAGGTTCGCTTGGTACCGCACGGCCGACATCGACTGCTCGTTCCGGATCAAGGACGCCGGCATGCGCGCGCTGCGGGTCGCCGCACCGATCCGCAAGCACAAGCACCGGATGTACCACTCGACGCCGCCGGCCGAACGAGATCGGCTGTCCAAGCGCAACTACTACCGGTTCCTCGAGCGTTTCCGGGATCGGTTCGACCTGCTGGTCGAGCCGCCCGCCGAACCGCCGGCCTAGGACTGGCCGGGCTGGATGACGATGTCGGGTCCGCTCGAGGCCGGGGCGGTCGACCCTTCGGGGGGGGTGCGCGTTTGCGCCCGGAGGTCCTCGGTCGACGGGATCGGCTTGGACCCGTCGAAGTAGCCCTGCAGATCGGGCCCGTCGATCACCTCGGTCACGATCAGGATCTGCGACAGCTGCTCCAGCATCCCGCGATGACGGGTGAGGACGTCGGTCGCCCGGTCGTGGGCCTCGTTGATCAGCCGCGCGATCTCCTCGTCCACCAGCGAGGCGAGCTCGTCGGAGAGCTCGGGCGCCGCGCCCGGATACAGCAGGCGGCCCTCGGCACTCCGGAACCCGTCGTGCCCGAAGGACAGGGGCCCGATCTTCGGACTCATGCCGTACTCGGTGACCATCGCGCGGGCGATCTCCGTTGCGCGCTCGAGATCGTTCTGGGCGCCCGTCGACACCACCATCTCGAACAGGGCTTCCTCGGCCGTCCGCCCGCCGAGAAGCACCGCGAGGCGGTCCTTCAGCTCTGGCTCGGTGAGCAGGTAGCGGTCCTCGATCGGCCGTTGCATCGTCATGCCGAGCGCCGCCGCGCCGCGGGGGATGATCGAGACCCGGTGCACCGGGTCGGCCGTCGGCGCGGTGAGCGCGACCAGCGCGTGGCCCATCTCGTGGATGGCGACGCGCTCCTTGTCCTTCTCGGACATCACGCGGCTCTTGCGCTCCAGGCCCGCGACGGTGCGGTCGATCGCCTCCTCGAGCTCGGCCATCGTGACAGCATCCTTCTCGCGGCGAGCGGCGAGCAAAGCCGCCTCGTTCACGACGTTGGCGAGGTCGGCGCCGGTGAAGCCGGGGGTCCGCGCGGCCAACACGCGCAGGTCGACGTTCCGGTCGAGCGCCACGCCGCGAGCGTGGACCTTCAGGATCTCCTCGCGCCCCTTCAGGTCGGGCTGGTCCACCACGACCTGACGGTCGAACCGGCCGGGCCGAACCAACGCGGGATCGAGGACGTCGGGGCGGTTCGTCGCGGCCATGATGATGACGCCCTTCTGCGAGTCGAACCCGTCCATCTCGACCAGCAGCTGGTTGAGGGTCTGTTCGCGTTCGTCGTGGCCGCCGAACCCGGCGCCGAGCGCGCCGCCGCGCCCCTTGCCGATCGTGTCGATCTCGTCGAGGAAGACGAGCGCCGGCGCCTTCTCCTTGGCCTGCTGGAAGAGCTCGCGGACCCGAGCCGCGCCAAGGCCGACGAACATCTCGACGAACTCGGAGCCGGACATGAAGAAGAAGGGAACGTTGGCCTCACCGGCCACCGCACGCGCGAGCAGCGTCTTGCCGCATCCCGGCGGGCCCAGCAGCAGCACGCCCTTGGGGATCCGGCCGCCGAGACGCTGGTACTTCTTCGGATTGCGCAGGAACTCGACGATCTCCTTGAGCTCTTCCTTGGCCTCGTCCACGCCGGCGACGTCGGAGAACGTCGTCTTCATCTCCTTCCGGTCGTAGATCCGAACCTTGTTCCGGCCAAGGTTGAGCGCGGCGCCGGCCTGCGCGCCGCTCATGCGGCGTATCAGGAAGAACCACAGGAAGCCGAACAGGAGCAGCGGAGCCACCCAGCCGATCAGGAAGCTCTGCAGTCCGCTCGGCGTCACGCCCGTGTAGCTGACCCCGGCCGCATCGAGCGTGTCCGGCAGGGTCGAGGTGCCCTGCAGGATCGGCGGGATCGTCGTCGTGAAGTCGTGCTGCCCGGTCGAGTCCTCGTACCGCCCGGAGACCGAGGTCTGCGAGATCTCGAGCGTGCCGATGATCTGGCCGTCCTGGACGCGGCTGAGGAAGTTCGAGTAGTCGATCGTGTTGGGGCGGGGCGCGGCCAGGTAATTGAACAGGACCAGCACGACCAGGAACCCGAGGATCCACGCCCACGGAGACGAGCGGAAGCGCCGCGGGTCTCCGGGGGAGCCGCCGCCCCCCAGATCGAACCCGCTCCACCGTCCGCGCCGGTCGTTGTTCGCCACGGTTCCTCATCTTCCCATCGCCCCGAGTGAACGACCCATCCGTGCCTGCATCCTGCGTACACGCGCGATCGTTGGCGGGCCGCGGCGATGCGGGATACTGGACGTTCGTGGGATCCGACCTTGGAGGTGCGTTCGTGTGACCGGCGTGACGGAGGGGGTTCGGCGTGGCGCGTAGCCCCGTCGCGCCCCCCGAGGACCCCGCGCTGCGGGAGCGGTTCGAACGCGAGGTGCTGCCCCTGCTGCCGAACCTGTACGGGGGCGCGCTGCGCATGACCCGCAACCCGCAGGACGCCGAGGACCTCGTGCAGGAGACCTACCTGCGCGCGTACCGAGGCTTCGCCGGTTTCAAGGAAGGGACGAACCTGCGCGCGTGGGTGTACCGGATCCTGACGAACACGTTCATCAACTCCTACCGCAAGAAGCAGCGCGAGCCTGTCACGGTGCCGGAGGACGACATGCCGGACTGGTACCTGTACGACAAGCTGGGCGGCGCCAACGCCGAGGCGTCGGCCGAGTCCGAGGTCCTGGAGAAGATCCCGGACGAGGACGTCCAGCGCGCACTCGAGGACCTGCCGGAGGGCTTCCGGATGGCGGTCCTGCTGGCGGACGTGGAGGGGTTCAGCTACAAGGAGATCGCCGAGATTCTGGACGTGCCGATCGGGACCGTGATGTCTCGGCTGCACCGGGGAAGGAAAGCCCTGCAGAAGGCGTTGTGGGAAACGGTACGGGAGCGAGGACTTGTCACCGACTGACTGCGAACACGTGCTCCAGCAGATCGAGCTCTACCTGGACGGAGAGCTCGTCGAATCGCTGCGGATCGAGGTCGAGCGCCATCTCGGCGGCTGCGGGCCTTGCAGCGGGCACGCCGCGTTCCAGCAGCGGCTGAAGGACGTCCTTCGGTCCAAGTGCGGGTGCCACGAGATCCCGCCCGAGCTCGTCGAGCGGCTCCGCACCTCGATCGAGCATTCCCACGGCCACCCCGCATAGCGCGCCCCGAAACCGCATCCCCGCCCGTGACGGAACCGAACCCCCCGGTTCTCCGCGTCGAATGCGGGACGTGACTAAGGGAACGAAGCCCGGCCACCTCCCCGCCCCCTCCCGGACGGAGGAGGAGGGGCGCGTGTGCGCGTTCGAGGGGTGCCGCACGAAGCTCTCCGTGTACAACGAGGGCGCGTATTGCTGGCAGCACTCGGACGTCGTCTTCCCGAACTACCGCGGGAAGCGCA
>JBKPKU010000149.1:0-1868 GCA_046731295.1 Actinomycetota bacterium | reverse complement strand
GGCAGCGTGGGCCAGCGCTCGCTCGAGATGGTCACGGCGATCGGATGCCGGATGAGGTACACGACACGGGCGTTGAACGTGTCGCGCACCCAGTTGATCCGATCGGCGGATGCGTGGATCTCCTTGAAGACGATCCGGTGTGTGATCGGTCGGTAGTACCGGCGGAGCGGGTTCGGGTTCGTGAAGCCGAGGCGCCCGTCGCACAGTCGCTGGAGATAGCTCCGGAGCTTCTCGGTGGCATCGACGCTGTAGAGCTCGTCCCACTCACTGATCCCGAGGTGCTTGCGGACGACCGGGTTCTCCAGGTACAGGGCCTGATTGCAGGTCTTGAATCCGGGCTGGCTCCAGATCAGCTCCATGAGCCACGTGCTTCCGCTCCTCGGCGTGGAATACAGGAAGACGTTCGGACGACCGTCCGGACGATGCACGTTCGACGCCGATTTCACGGTGCGCTTGACCGCTTTGATCATCGGTGTGACGCCTCCTGCCGAGAGGACCCTCGCGCCTCCGACCCCAGCGCGGCCGATACCTCGTCCGCGATCTCCTCGGGCGTGTGCTGATCCGAACGGACGTGCAGGACCCTGGGCATGTCCGCCTTTCCCGCCTCGAGCGTCTGGGCGAACGCCCTGCGGAAGCGGGCGAGGAACTCCTCTTTCTCCTCCTCGCGATGGCCTGCGCTGAGGTACCAGTGCCCCCGTTCCCTCGCGCGCCCCAGCAGGGTCACATCCGGCGCCTCGAGCGACACGACGAGGTCGAGTGCGCCCAGCCACCCTTCGAGGGAGGCGCGCCACCACCGCTGGAACCGTTCGCTCCCGGTGACGGCCGGTCCGAACTCGCGAAGGCGCGCCAGCCGGTAGACCGGACCGTGGTCGAGCACGGTGGTGACGGCGGTGGGCCGCTGTCTCCGAGCTGCTCGGAGCCATGCATCCAGGAACGCCATGGACTTCATCTCGTTCCACGTGAACCAGCGGTCCCGCCGGTAGTGGAGGAGCCACGCGGGGAGCAGGCCGGCGACCTTGGCCACCACGAAGGGGAACCACCGGATCCTCGACACGTCGAAGCCGGCCCGGATCCGGTCATCACGCGCGCGCAGCGATCGGACGAGCGACGTCTTGCCGACCAGGGCCGGCCCCATCACCTCGACGATGAGCGCCCGTCTCCGGGTCGTCGCGTCGTTCGGGTCGAGGTTCCGATCGTTAGCGTCCATCAGCCATCCGGAGCGTCTGGGATATCCGGCAACGCAGCAGTCGCGTGCGGCGATACTGTACGGAGGCGGATACGGGCCGGCACGCAGCCTCGAACGTATGTCTCATACGTCAGCCGGCCGATGAACCGACGTTGCCGACGAACGCGCGATAGGCCTTCTCCGCCGCGCTCCGTAGATCCGCGAGGCCGGGGTCCTGGTATCGCTCCCGCATCTGGCCCTTGGCGGCCTCGCGTTGCGCCGAAGGGCGCTGGACCCGGAGCTCGGGGACCGGGCGCCGACGTCCCTCGGATCCGTCCCGGTAAGCTCGCGTCAGCGCGCGGTACTCTTCGGCGCTGAGGAGCCCGGAGACGAACCGGTTGAGGTATGGCTGCCACGGGGGGCCCTCCGCTCGCTCGTCGATCAATGTGAACACGGCCTGGACATTCTGCTCCGTGTGATCAAACTCTCGGAACCGCGTCGCGAACCGCTCGTTCACGCGCCGGGTCACGGCACCGAAGTCGGACGTCACCTCCGTGAACGTCGCGATGACGAAAGCGGACCGATAAGGCAGGATCCGCTCGTAGAACGCGACGTACGTCTTCAGCCACTGCCTGGGCGTCACCTCTGGCTCGCGCATCAAGGAGGATAGGATCGTGGGCTCGGGCTCCCGCACCGTGATCAG
>JBKPKU010000148.1:0-4109 GCA_046731295.1 Actinomycetota bacterium | reverse complement strand
CGCTATGTGCTGATCGTGACGGCGGACCACGGCGCGCAGTTCGACCCGGCGGTCTCGGGCGCGTTCCAGCTGACGCCGCCCGAGCTCGAGCGCGATCTCAACGCAGCGTTCCCCGTCTCGGGCGGGAAGTCCGTGTTCGAGGCCGTTCGCTCGAGCCAGATCTACGTGAACGAGGACGTGCTGGCCGGCAGCGGCTACACGCCCGAGCAGATCTCGCGCTTCATCCTGAACTACACCGAGGCGCAGGGGACGCCCGACGGCTCGCCGCCGCTCCCCGCCGCCGAGGGCGTCAAGCGCGTGTTCTCGGCCGCCCTCCCGATTTCGATGCTGCCCCACCTGCCGTGCCTGCCCGACGCTCGGTCGGCTGGCTAGCCCTTCCCGCGGTCGGGCAGCGGATCCAGGATCAGCGGCGGGATCGGGTCCTGGGTGAAGTCGAACTCCTTGGTGAGGTCGCCCAACATCTTGGCCTCCTCGCGCACGGTGGGGCGCCGGTCCGGCCGGCCGTCGGTGTCGGGATCCAGGCGCTGACCGCCGAGGAACCGGTCCTCGATGAACTTCAGGTAGGCGTCGAACGACAGCGTCTGATGATCGATCATGCCGGCCCGCGCCCACGGGCTGATGAGCAGGCCCGGGACCCGCAGCCCGTAGCCGTTCTGGTCCACGACCGGGGGCACGACGTGGTCGTAGAACCCTCCCCAGTCGTCCCAGGTGACGAAGATCGCGGTCGAGTTCCAGTCGGGCCCGCGCATCGCGGCGTTGATCAGGCGCGTGACGTACGCCTCGCCGTGACGGATCGGCGATCCCGAGGCGGGGTGCTCGCTGCAGCATTCGCCCGGCGCGATCCAGGACACCGACGGCAGCGTCCCCTTTCGCGCCGCCGTCAGGTACGCGGGATAGCGCTTGATGTTGCCGAACTGACCGTTCTCGCGGACCGTGACGAACCCGTAGAGCGGGTTCTTGTTGGGGGTCGTGCCGTCGCCGTGCTTGCCGGGACACGGCCGGTTGAAGCAGGTGCCAGGGTGGACGTAGTAGGCCCAGCTCACGTCGTACTTGTGGAGCAGGTACGTGATGTCCGTCCAGCCGTAGCGCGGCTTCTCGCCGTAGCTCACGACGTTCTTAGGGTCGTCCAGGATGATGTCCGAGCGACAGCTCATCGGATCCTTGGGGTCCTTGCACGACGCCGACCACGCCGAAACTAGGAACAGGTGCGACGGCAGCGTCCACGAGTCCGCGGGCGCGAACATCCGGTCCTGCAGCACGAAGCGGTCGGCGTAGGTCCAGTAGTTCGGGATGTCGGCGCGCGTGTGGTAGCTGAGGACGTCCGCCTGGTCCTGGGGGCCAAGCTTCTTCTGGCACCCGGGCTGCGTCGTCGTCACGTGACAGAAGTCCTTCGCCCTGCCGAGCGCGTTGAGGAAGCCGTCCATCTTGCCGCCGTTGATGTCGACGAGCGCGGCGCGATGGTTGTGCGGCCCGCCGTCCTGGTACTGGCTGTTGGAGTGGTACGGATGCGCGCACTGCGAACCCCACGGGTTCGGGATGCACGCCGTCGGCTTCCCGTCCTTCATCGGGAACCCGTCGGCGCCGGGGTAGGTCCCGAAGTAGTGATCGAAGGACCGGTTCTCCTGGATGATGATGATGACGTGGTCGATCTTCTCGATCCCCGGCGGCTCGCCGGGGGTCGAGGTGCTCCCGCCCAGGCTCTCCACACCGCCTTTGGTCTGCGTGCAGGCGGCCCCGACCGCCAGCAGCAGCGCGAGCGCGGCCGCGTAGACGGTGGATCTCGGCGGAACGGGTCTCATGTCGGGGCAGGAGTCTACGCAGCCACCCCGAGTTTCTCCGGAGGTCGTTCGCGACCTCGACCCGGGCGTCTATGCTCTCGGGCTGCGCCCGCGGGTTCGGGCGTGACCCGAAGGATCCGCGAGGAGACACGCACGAGATGGCGCTGACCACGGACCGCTCAGACGCGGCTGTCCAGGTTCCGGAGGCCGAGCGCCGGTCCCGCCTCTCGAGCCCGTGGATCCTGGTCGGCGCCATCGCGTTCCTGCTGATCGCCTTCGGCTGGACGTTCCTGCGCGATCCCTCCATCAGCGCCCCGACCCGTGACCCCGCCTGGTACACGTGGCGCTCGAACCTGATGATGCAGGACACCCCCGGCCTGATCGCCGGGGACTGGGGGCCGTTCTCGATGTTCGGCGGCGGGTACCGGGTGACGGTGCCGCTGCTCGGCTCGATCCTGCAGCGCGTCGCCGGCATCGACCTGTACACGTTCAGCGCCTTCATGATGATCGGCATCCCGGTCCTCACCGGGCTGGCGCTCGGCGCGTTCTCGTGGAGGACGCATCGGGACCCGGTGCTGTTCCTGCTGGTGATGCTGTCGACGGCGGCGCTGTTCATGACGACGCCCTACGTCGGCTACCTGGACAACATCACGGTCCTGTACTTCCTGTCGCTGATCCTCGCCTTCTTCGTGCCGGGCCGAACGTCGTGGGGGTCCCGGACGGCGTTGTTCCTCATCGGGATCGCGGCCGCGTTCACGCACCCGACCACGTGCGTGATCTTCGGCTTCTCGTTGATGGCGGTGTTCGGCCTGCGCGTGCTGACGAGCCGCTTCCATCTCGGACCGCCGCTGAAGGAGCTCGGCCCGTCGCTCATGTCCGTTGGCCTCGGCATGATCTTCGGCCTGTCGACGTGGCTGATCGCCCCGTGGGGCGTGAGCGGCTCCCTCGCCGACGCCGCGCTCCCGCCGCCCTACACGCGCGAGGTGTTCCTGGACCGGCTGAAGGGCTGGGTCGGCTCGCTCCAGCCGGGGATCCTTATCCCGCTGGTCGTGCTCGCGATCGGCTGGACGATCTGGACGGCGCGCAGGAACCGCGAGCGCTCGGACGAGTTCGGGACGATCTCGGCGATGCTGCTGCTGCCGTTCCTCGGCGTGTTTGGGTTCGTCGCGGCCACCTACCCGTACTACCGATTCATGAACGCCACGATGGCGTTGTTCGCGCTCGGCGGGCTGGGCGCGTACATCGCGATCCGGTGGCTGTGGAGGCGCGAGGGCGCCGCCAAGATCGCGGGCGTGCTCGCCTCGTTGTTGATCGTGGCGTCGTTCGGCTACATCTGGGTGCAGGGGCGCCAGATCTCGCACTGGGCCGACCCCGACAGCCAGTGGATCGACCAACCGACCCGGACCGCGCTCGAGGCCGCGCGCGCCGTGGTCGAGAACGAGCCGGGGGACCGCCCGGTGGTGTTCGTCGTGAACTACCAGGACACGTACCAGTCCTACGGCTGGTCGAAGACGTTCACCAACGTCTCGCGCACCGGCCTTCCCGGCGACGCGGTCAAGCGCTCGATGACGTACTTCGGCAGCGTCGAGGACCTGCTGGCCGACCGGCCGACGGTGCTCACCGATCCCACGTACAACAAGATGTCGCGCGCGTTCCACCGCGAGCTCACCGACCTGCGCGAGGAGTACGCGGGCCCGCCGATGGCGTTCCTGATCCGGCAGTTCAACGAGGGCACCGTGAACGAGGACCTGCTCGACCAGGCCCCGGACGACCTCGTCGTGCTCGGCGACGACGTCGCCGTGGTCACGGGCGACGGGTTCACGACCCCCTCCGACGCCGCCGTCGCCGACGCGCGCGCCGCCGAACGCGAGGTCGCCGCGTTCTACGCCGACCACCCGGGGATCTTCGGGAACCTCGGCCACACGCTGTGGGTGGTGTTCGCGCTTGAGCTGATGCTCGTCGTACCCGGCGCTCTCGCGGCCCGGTGGTTCGAGCTCGACGGGCCGTGGCTGCGGATCGCGCTGATCCCCGGCATCTCGATCACGCTGCTGGCGCTGTCGGGCATCGTGGTCGTCGCGGTGACACGGGCGCCGTTCGGCGTCGCGCACGGCTGGGCCTCTCTCGGGCTCGCCACGGCGGCTGCCGCGGCACTTCGGTTCGGCTCGGAGCCGCTGCTGCGTGTGCTGAACGGGTTCGGCGGCTTCTTCGACCGTCTGTTCTCGGTGTTCTCGAACGCCGACTTCTCCGTGCTGGTCGGCATGCAATTCCTCGCGCAGGCGGGCCAGGGTGTGATCCAGGGCGCGATCGGCAAGTCGATCGCGTTCGGCGGCG
>JBKPKU010000147.1:0-1984 GCA_046731295.1 Actinomycetota bacterium | reverse complement strand
CGCGCAGCGACTCGGCCTCCTCCTCGAGCTTGAGGTCCTGGAGCAGGCGCTTGATCGCCTCGGCGCCCATGCCGCCGTCGAAGTAGTCGCCGAACCGCTCGCGGAGCGACCGGTACACGGCGTCGTCGGCCACCAGCTGCTTGACGGACAGGCCCTTGAACGCGGTCAGGACCTCGTCCAGGTGCTCGGTGTCGCGCTTGGTGGCCTCGGTGATCCGGTCGACGTCGCGCTGGGCCTCTCGGCGGGCGGCCGAGAGCTGCGCGCCCTTGGCGCCCTCGCCCTCGAGCTCGCGCAGCCGGTCCTCGAGCTCGGACAGGCGGCCCTTGATCTCGTCGTCGCGCTCGGCCTCGAGCTCGTTCTTCTCCTGCTCGACCTCCTGCTCGATCTCCGGGAGGTCCCTGTGCCGGCGCTCGTCGTCGATACGCGTGATGACGTAGGCCGCGAAGTAGATGATCCGCTCCAGGTCCTTGGGGGCGATGTCCAGGAGGTAGCCGAGGCGGCTGGGGACGCCCTTGAAGTACCAGATGTGGGTGACCGGGGCGGCGAGCTCGATGTGGCCCATCCGGTCGCGGCGAACCTTGCTCCGGGTGATCTCGACGCCGCAGCGCTCGCAGATGATCCCCTTGAAGCGGACGCGCTTGTACTTGCCGCAGTGGCACTCCCAGTCCCGCGTGGGTCCGAAGATCCGCTCGCAGAACAGGCCGTCCTTCTCCGGCTTGAGGGTCCGGTAGTTGATCGTCTCGGGCTTCTTGACCTCGCCGTTCGACCACGCGCGGATCTGATCCGCGGTGGCCAGGCCGATCCGGATCTCATCGAAGTAGTTGACGTCCAGCACCTACGCGTTCGCCTCCTCGCGCACTCCCACCATGTCCAACACGTGCGTATTCCCTGTTGCGCGCCCGCGCGTCCCGCGGCTAGTCGTAGTCGGCTCCCGCCGGCTCGCGCCTCGACAGGTCGATCCCGAGCTCCTCGGCCGCCCGGAACACGTCCTCGTCGGTCTCCTTGAGCTCGATCTCCTCGCCCTCGGCCGAACGCACCTCGACGTTCAGGCACAGGGACTGCATCTCCTTGATGAGCACCTTGAAGGACTCGGGGATCCCGGGCTCGGGGATGTTCTCGCCCTTGACGATGGCCTCGTAGACCTTCACGCGGCCCAGCACGTCATCGGACTTGATCGTGAGCAGCTCCTGCAGGGCGTAGGCCGCGCCGTACGCCTCGAGCGCCCACACCTCCATCTCGCCGAACCGCTGGCCGCCGAACTGCGCCTTCCCGCCGAGCGGCTGCTGGGTGATCATCGAGTAGGGGCCGGTGGACCGGGCGTGGATCTTGTCGTCCACCAGGTGCAGCAGTTTCAGGATGTAGGCCACGCCGACCGTGACGGGCTCCTCGTACGGCTCGCCGCTCCGGCCGTCGTACAGGACGGCCTTGCCGACCTCGTCGACCAGCCGCACCCCGTCCTTGTTGGGGTGGGCGCTGCGGATCGCCTCGAGGATCTCGTGCTCGCGCGCGCCGTCGAACACGGGCGTGGACACGTGCACCGGTCCCTCGTGGTCCTCGCCGTCCTTGCGGAACCCGACCAGGCCGGCCCATCCCAGGTGCGCCTCGAGCACCTGCCCGAGGTTCATCCGGCTCGGCACGCCGAGCGGGTTCAGGATGATGTCGACGGGGGTCCCGTCCGCGAGGAACGGCATGTCCTCCTCGGGCAGGATCGTCGAGATCACGCCCTTGTTCCCGTGGCGGCCGGCGAGCTTGTCGCCGTCGGAGATCTTCCGCTTCTGGGCCACGTAGACGCGGACCAGCTGGTTCACGCCGGGCGGCAGCTCGTCGCCCTCATCGCGGGTGAATACCCGGACGCCGATCACCTTGCCGCTCTCGCCGTGCGGGACCTTGAGCGAGGTGTCGCGCACCTCGCGCGCCTTCTCGCCGAAGATCGCGCGCAGCAGGCGCTCCTCGGGCGTGAGCTCGGTCTCGCCCTTGGGCGTGA
>JBKPKU010000146.1:0-2998 GCA_046731295.1 Actinomycetota bacterium | reverse complement strand
CTCCCCGATGTGGCTGCGCGGCCAGGTCTCGAAGGCTCCTGCGCGACAAGCCTTGCGGCTCGGGCTCCAAGGCCTTGGCGATCATCCGCCGCCGTGGCCTCGTCGATGTCCCGGGACCACGGGACGGTGACGGTCAGTGGCCCCTCGATGCCCTCTGGGCCCGGGGTCGTCGTTCGAAACGATCCGTCCCCGCCGAATAGGATGTAGGACAACTGTCGATGGGGGGGCGATGTCCGAGCCAATCGTGTTCATCAGTCATCACCGGATCAAGCCGGGCAAGGCCGAGACACTGAAAGCGCTCACCGCGGAGATCTGGTCGGCAATGCAGACGGAGAAACCCCGGACACTGATGAACCTGGCCTATGTCAACGAGGAGAACACCGAGGTCACCTTCATGCACGCCTTCGCCGACGTCGAGGCCATGCAACTCCATTGGCAAGGAGCGGACGAGCGGGCCCAGCAAGCGTACGAATACGTCGAACCGATCGGGTTCGAGATCTACGGGTCGGCAGCCGAGCAGATCGTGGAGGGGATGCGAGCCGAACCCTCCGACGGCGGTGCGACGCTCACCCTCTGGCCCGAGTTCGTGACGGGGTTCCTTCGACTGGCGCCCGGTTGATCTACGACGGGCACGTACACGAGGTCGACCGGTCCGTTGCCACGAACCTGGTACGCGATGTGCACGCCGGTGGCGGTTTTCGCGTAGCGGGCTCAGGGACGTTCACACCCGGCATCCTTCAACGGACCACTTCCAGCCGCAACCGAGTAATGCCGGAACCGCGGTGCAGACCAGATTTAGAAACCCCTTTCTCGTGACTGCCCGATTCACCCTGACGGAAGCCTCATGCGCCCTGGCGTGGTCCTCCCGATTGCCTCTGGCTCCTCTGGTCAGGTTGCCTGTCGATGGGGTTAGCCCGGTAGCATCCGACCGTTTTGCTTGATCTCCTTCGCGCCGCCCCCCTCATCGACGGCCACAACGACCTGCTGTGGGAGCTTCGGCAGGGCCGCGATCCGGCCGACCCGACCCTCATGACCGACCTGCCGCGCATGGCCGCAGGCGGCGTGGGCGGCCAGTTCTGGTCGGTGTACGTGCCCTCGGACCTGGCGGCGGACCGCGCCGTGACCATGACGTTCGAGCAGATCGACGCCCTCCTCGACATGGTCCGCCGCAACCCCGATCGGCTCGAGCTCGCCCGATCGGCCGACGACGTCGAGCGGATCGCCGCCGCCGGACGGGTCGGGTCGATGATCGGTGTCGAGGGCGGCCACGCGATCGGCGGCTCGCTCGGGACGCTGCGGGTCCTGGCCGAGCTCGGCATGGGCTACCTGACGCTCACGCACAACGACGACACGCCGTGGGCCGACTCGGCCACCGGCGGGCAATCGCACGGCGGGCTGACCAGATTCGGGGAGGAGGTCGTCCGCGAGGTGAACCGGTGCGGCTGGCTCGTCGACCTCAGCCACACCTCGGACGACACGATGCGCCAGGCGATCGAGGTCAGCGAGGCGCCGGTGATCTTCTCCCACTCCTCGGCCCGGGCACTGTGCGACGTGCCGAGGAACGTCCCCGACGACGTCCTCGAGCTGGTCGGTCGGACCGGCGGCGTGGTCATGGTGACGTTCGTGCCGTCATTCGTGGCGGCCGAGGGGGCCGAGTTCAACCGGGTGGCCTGGGCCGAGTTTCAGCACATCCGGGCCGACCATCCCGACGACCCAAAGGCCGCGCGGACGGCGATGGACGCATGGTTCGAGTCGAACCCGGGTCCGCCGGCCACCGTGTCCGAGGTGGCCGACCACATCGATCACGTCCGCGAGGTGGCCGGGATCGACCACGTCGGGATCGGGAGCGACTTCGACGGCGCACCGACCATGCCCGAAGGGCTCGAGGACGTGTCCCGGTATCCGGTGCTGGTGGAGGAGTTGGTGAGCCGTGGCTACGGCGACGAGGACCTCAAGAAGATCGCCGGCCGTAGCCTGCTCCGGGTCATGCGCGAAGGGGAGCGCACGAGGACGCGCGTGCGGGCCGAGCGCTCGCCATCAAAGGCGACGATCGAGGAGCTGGACACGGCCTGAATCGTCACCGCAACCGATGGTTGCCGGCACCTAGTGCACCCGATCGTTCCGCCTCTTTCGCCCTAGGGAAGAAGTAATCAGATCAACCATTGCTAGTCGGGCAGTGGCGGAAGCTCTTTCCCAGCGCCCGCCGACGACTTCGCGTCCCGCACGTCGCCTTCGCGCCAGTCTTCGAGATCGCCATCCGAGCACCCTCGACGGTTGCGTAGCCACCCCGCCAGAGAGTGCTTGGCGTTGGCTGGCCGGCGAGGCGTTCAGCTGATTGCTTGTCGATATCCAGCGCCTCCACCAACGCCCGTACTAACTTTGCGGGGCGGGGACCAGCGTCTTCCAGCACGAGGTCGAACTCCGCGGGCTGGGAATCCGGTATCCGGCCGCGTTCATCGCAAGGAATTTGGGGTGGTCTGCAATATAGACGGCGGCATCCTCGGCTATGGAATCAAGCGGTTCAGCCTGGCCGGCCCGCAGGCCGCGCCGCTCACCGGAGCGCTCGAGGAGGTCCAGGAGGGCGTGGCGGTCCCCGACGCGAGGCACGATCACATCCGCCGGGTCGACATCAACGGCAGGATCACTTCGGCGGCGCCAGGTACTACGCCGCCAGCGGCCTCGCGCGCGACTCGGTCACAGTGAGACTCGTTAACGACGAGGTGCAGATCCATCACCGAGGGGAGCTGCTGCGCACCTACCAACGGCGTCATCCCATGGTAAGGAGGGGTCGACCGTTCGAGTCCGTCAGAGGGCTCTGCAAGACCCCGCGCTTCCTGAGTCACCCCTTTGCCCGGTGGTAGCGTCGGTGCGTGATCCGCGCCCACCTCGCGGCGGAGCTCCTCGTCGAGGGCGAGCGCTTGCCCGTGTTCATCTGGACGATCGACCACCCGGCCGGGCTCGTGCTCGTCGACACCGGGATGATCGACTCAAGGCCCGA
>JBKPKU010000145.1:0-5460 GCA_046731295.1 Actinomycetota bacterium | reverse complement strand
CGCAGGATCTTGGATTCGCCCGCCAGTCCGATCGCCTCGTGGAGGTCGGCGGGTAGCGAGCGGATCCCCGCGGCACGGCGCTCCTCCTCGGTCATCTCGTAGATGTTGTTGGAGGCCTCGGGGGGCAGCTCGAGCTCCTGTTCGATCCCCGCCAGGCCGGCCCCGAGCATCGTCGCGAACGCGAGGTACGGGTTGCAGGCGGGATCGGGCGAGCGGTACTCGATCCGGGTCGCCTCCTCCTTGCCCGGCTTGTACTGTGGCACACGCACCAGCGCCGAACGGTTCCGCCGCGCCCAGCACACGTACACCGGCGCCTCGTAACCGGGGACGAGCCGCTTGTACGAGTTCACCCACTGGTTGGTGACCAGCGTGATCTCGGGCGCGGCCTGCAGGATGCCGGCGATGTAGTGCTTGCCGAGCGTCGACAGGTGGTACTCGTCGCCCTCGCCGAAGAACGCGTTGCGATCGCCGGTGAACAGCGACTGGTGCGTGTGCATCCCGCTGCCGTTGACTCCCTGCACGGGCTTGGGCATGAACGTCGCGTAGATGCCGAACTCCTGCGCGACCTCCTTGACCGTCAGTCGATAGGTCATCACGTTGTCGGCCATCGTGAGCGCGTCGGTGTACCGAAGGTCGATCTCGTGCTGGCTGGGCGCCACCTCGTGATGCACGTACTCGACCGGGATGCCCATCGACTCGAGGTACCCGACGGTGCGCTTGCGCCAGTCGGTCGCGAGGTCGAGCGGAGTCTCGTCGAAATACCCGCCCTGGTCCAGGAACGCCGGGTCGTCCAGGTCCTTGAAGTAGAAGTACTCCAGCTCCGGTCCGACGTAGAACGTGTAGCCGAGATCGGACGCGCGCTTCAGCTGCCGCTTCAACACGTACCGGGGATCGCCCTCGAATGGCGAGCCGTCCGGGTTCAGCACGTCGCAGAACATGCGCGCGACCCGCGCCTCGGTCTTCCACGGGATCAGCTGAAACGTGGATGGGTCCGGGACGGCCACCATGTCCGACTCCTGGATCCGGCTGAACCCGTCGATCGACGAGCCGTCGAATCCCATACCCTCGGCCAGCGCCCCCCCGAGCTCCTGTGAGGTGATCGTGAACGCCTTCAGGAACCCCAGGACGTCGGTGAACCACAGGCGCACGTAGCGGATCCCGCGCTCCTCGATCGTGCGAAGGACGTACTCGACCTCGTCGGCGTGCGGCATGGCCGAAGCCTAGCCGAGCGCCCTGCCGCGCCCGTTACGCGGGCGTTAATTCGGCGGGCGATGCGTTCGGCCCCCGCCGGGACGGCTACCGTTGCGGGGTGCTCGGCCTCGGCTCGACCGCGTTCGATGGCCTGCTGACGTCGGTGCCCGATCCCGAGCTCGGCCGGGTGTCGCTCGCGCGCGTGTTCGAGGACGAGCACGCCCGCGCGACGCTGACGCGGCCCGACGTGCTGCCCGCGGCGGCCCGGCTGCTCGGGTTCTCGAGCGCTGCCGCCGACTTCCTCGTCGCGCATCCGGACGAGGCCTCCGCGCTGGTCGGGCTCCGTCCGAGGACCGCCGAGGAGCTCGAGGCCGAGCTCGGCGCGGATGTCGATCGGCTCGGGCCGCCCGCGGCGCTCAGGCGCTTCCGGCGTCGCTCGATGCTCCGGGTGGCGGCCCTTGACCTGGCGGGCGTGCGGTTCGAGGACGTCGTGCGCGAGATCAGCGCGATCGCCGACGCCTGCCTGCAGGCCGCCTGCCGGGAGGCAGTGCCTTCGGGCGTCGCGGTGATCGCGCTCGGCAAGCTCGGGGGCCGGGAGCTGAACTACGCGTCGGACGTGGACGTGGTGTTCGTCCACGAGGGCGCGGGGCCCGAGCGCCAGACGGACGCGGAGCGCGAATGCGCGTCGCTCGTTCGCCTCCTCGCCGAGCCCGAGGCCGAGGGGATCGCGCTGCGCGTCGACGCGACGCTTCGGCCGGGCGGCGGGCGCGGGCCCCTCTCACGATCGCTCGACGCGATGCGCGCCTATTACGACGCCGAGGCCGGGACGTGGGAGCGGCAAGCCCTCATCAAGGCCAGGGCGGTGGCGGGCGACGACGAGCTCGGGTCGGCGTTCGTCGAGGCGGTGGCGCCGTTCGTCTTCCCGGAAGAGCTCGCGCCGGCCGCGATCGACGAGGTGCGTCGCGTGAAGGTCCGGCTCGAGGAGTACGTGCGCGCGACCGGCAAGGCCGGCGTCGAGGTCAAGCGCGGGCGCGGTGGGATCCGCGACGTCGAGTTCGCCCTGCAGCTGCTGCAGATCGTGCACGGCGGACGCGACCAACGGCTTCGCGAGCCGAACACGCTACGGGCGCTCGAAGTCCTGGCGGAGGAGGGCTACGTCGCGCGCCACGACGCCGCGGCACTGGCCGACTCGTACCGGTTCCTCCGCGTGCTCGAACACCGGCTCCAGATCGTGCGCGACCTGCGGACGCACGAGCTCCCGTCGGACCCCGCTGCGCGTACCGTACTGGCGCGATCGCTCGGCATGGCGGACGCGGAGGAGTTGTTGGGCGCCTATGAGCGCCAGACGGCGTCGGTGCGCGAGCTGCACGAGCGGCTGTTCTACCGGCCGCTGCTGGAGTCCTTCGCCGGACCCGCCCCGGGACCCGGCCGCGGCCGCGCCTCGACCGAGGAGCTGCTCGGAGGCCTCGGGTTCGCGCATCCATCAGCTTCGTACGACGTCCTTTCTCGGCTGGCCGACCCGGGTACACGCCAGGGCAAGGTGCTGGCGAGGACCTTCCCCGTCGTCGCGCCCGCGCTTGCGCTCGCGGCGGATCCGGACACCGCGCTCGTGCGCCTCGAACGGGTGATGGCCGGCTGCGCGCAGGACGAACGCATCGCGGACGCGCTGGCCGGCGACCCCGGCACGGCGCGGCGCCTCGCGCACGTGGTCGCGGCCAGCTCGTTCTCGACGGACCTGCTGGCCGCCCGGCCCGAACGCGTCCTGTCTCTGCGCACAGGCGCCGGACCGGCCGACGCGGCCTCGGCGCTGGTCGCGGTCGCGGCGCGGTACGCCGCCCGCGAGCTGGGACCCGTGGAGGCGGGCGCGGCCCTCGCCGATGTGGCCGACGGCGTGGTCGGCGACGCGGTGGCCGCGGCCGAACCCGACCTGCCGTTCGCCGTGATGGCGCTCGGCAAGCTGGGCGCGCGCGAGTTGAACGTCGCCTCGGACCTCGACGTCGTGTTCGTGTACGACGGCGAGGGCCCCGAGCCCTTCCGCCGCGGGGGCGAGCTGGCCGAGGACGTGCTGGCCGGCATCCGCGACGCGGGATGGGAACCGGATGCGGACCTGCGTCCGGAGGGCCGGAGCGGGCCGCTGGCCCGGTCGTTCGCCGGGTATCTCGAGTACTGGGAGCGGTACGCGGAGACCTGGGAGTTCCAGTCGCTGATCCGAGCGCGATTCGTCGCGGGTGACGAGGGGCTCGGCCGCCGCTTCTGTTCGTTCGCGGAGGACTTCGCGTACCCCGAGTACTTGCCGGTCGAGCGCGTGGCCGAGATCCGCAGGATGCGCGAGCGGATCGAGCAGGAGCGGGTCCGCCCGCCCGAGGCGGCGCGGTTCCACTTCAAGCTCGGCATCGGCTCGCTCGCCGACGTGCAGTTTGCGGTCGAGCTGACGCAGATGCGCTCGGGCGGGGCGCATCCGGAGCTCCGAACCCGGAGCACGCTCGAGGCCCTCCAGGCCGCCGCGCGGATGCGACTGATCGAGGACCCGGCGGCGCTTGCGCTCGGCGAGGCGTTCGTGTTCCTGAACGACGTAAAGGACGCCCTCGAGATCGATCGCCGCGTCCACGCCGAGGCGATCCCGGCCTCGCCCGTGGAGCAGCTCACGCTCGCCCGGCGCCTCGGATACGAGGAGTACCCTCGCCAGACGTTCCTGGAGGACTACCGGCGGATCACGCGCCGGGCGCGCCGGGCGATGGAACGGGTGTTCTTCGAGCGCTTGGAGGGGGAGGGATGAGCGTGGGCCGACGGTTGATCGCCTCGGGGTCGCCGTTCGAACCCGTGATCGGGTTCTCTCGCGCGGTCGTCGACGGCCGGCACGTCAGCATCTCGGGCACGGCACCGGTGATGGCCGACGGGGGCGACCCGCCGGCCGACGCGTACGGCCAGACCAAACGGGTGCTCGAGATCATCGTGGCCGCGCTCGCCGAGGCGGGCGCCGGACCCGAACACGTCGTGCGGACCCGCACGTACCTCACGGATGCGGACGACTGGGGGGACGTCGGTCGGGCCCACGGCGAGGTGTTCGCCAGGGTGCGGCCGGCCAGCACGATGATCGTCGTGAGCGCGTTCCTGGACCCGAGATGGGTCGTGGAGATGGAGGCGGACGCGCTGCTCCCCGGCTAGATACGTTCGATCGCGCGGACCTCCATCCGCGGGCCGTAAGCGGGCGCCTCGATGTGCGCGGCCTCGATCAGGAGCTGCGCGCGACCGCGGTGCGGCCGGTACGGCTCGAGCAGCTCGAGCATGCGCTCGTCCGTCCCGCGCGGCTCGCGGGCCAGCGCCCACGCCACGATGTTCGGCACGTGGTAGTCGCCAACCGAGACCGCGTCCGCATCGCCGAGCGCAATGCGCGCGACCTCGGCGACGGTCCAGGGCCCGATCCCGTTCAGCGAGAGCAGTCGAGCCTTCGCCTCGCCGAGCGGGAGGGACGCGGCCTCGTCGACCCTCGCCGCGCGGGCGCAGACGGCGCGGAGGACCTCGGCTCGTCGGCGCGCGACGCCGAACGGATGGAACGCGTAGTAGGGCAGGGCCGCGACACGTTCGGGATCGGGCGGGAGCGTCAGGCCGAACGGCCCGGGGGCCGGCTCGCCGAGCGAGCGCGTCAGCGTTCGGTAGGCGCGCCGGGCCTCCTGCCCGGTGACCTTCTGTTCGAGGATCACCGGGATCAGGCGTTCGGTGAGCAGGCCGGTGGTCGGGATCCGCAGGCCGCGGCTGCGCCGCCACAGCTCGCGGACGAGACCCTTCGGCGGGTCGAAGTCGGAGTCGTCGTCCAGGGCGCCGCACCACCCAGGCGCACGTTCGAGGATCCAGGACAAGCCCGGGCCCCACGCCTCGACCTCGATGCCGCCGTCGGTCTGCGCGAACCGGACCGTGACCGGGCCCTCGGGGGTGTTTGACGCGCGGGCGACCACGCCGGGCGCGGTGGTCATCGTCGGGTCGCCACGGCCGCGCAGCATCGGCGCCAGCGTTCCGCGCAAGTGGATGGGCCGTGACGTCCGGACGAATCGCGTCGGCATGGCTCGCAGGCTACGCTCAAACGCGATGGCCGACCGCGTTGACGGCCGGCCATCGCCCCAATGAGATGGACCGCTAGATATCGAAGTACATCGAGAACTCGTAGGGGTGCGGCCGCAGCCGAACCGCGTCGACCTCGTGCAGGCGCTTGTACTCGATCCAGGTATCGATCACGTCCTGGGTGAACACTCCGCCCTCGAGCAGCCACTGGTG
>JBKPKU010000144.1:0-3222 GCA_046731295.1 Actinomycetota bacterium | reverse complement strand
CGGCGCCGACGAGGCGATGGCGATCCTGTCAGGCGCCCGTTGCCTGGTCTTTCCCATCCAGTGGGAGGAGCCGTTTGGCATGGTCATGATCGAGTCGATGGCGTGCGGGACGCCGGTGGTCGCGCTCCGGAATGGATCGGTTCCCGAGGTCATCGAGGAGGGCGTGACGGGGTTTATCTGCGAAGACCCGGCAGAGCTCCCCGATGCGATCGAACGCGCCGGCCGCCTGGATCCCGCAGCGTGCAGAGACCGCGTGGCACGGCTATTCGACGTTCCCGTGATGGTGTCTCGATACGAGGAGACATACCGGACGTTCGCGGGGCTATCGGATGGACCTGGACGCACGCGAACGGACTAGCGCGTCTCTGTTCGCCGTGGTGTGGGGGCTCGGCTTGTTAGAACGAGGCCCAGTCCGAGCAAGACCAGCAGGACGGCTCCGCCGCCAATGTAGCGAGCAATCGCCGCGGCGCTGAGCGCGTTCGGGCCCTCCCCAACCTCGACCGTCGCCTCCACACGTCCGGTGGAGGGCTCGAGGCGGGAGACGGTGTTGGCGAGGTGGTTCGCGACCCAGATTGAGTCGAATGCGGCGAGCACCACCGTCGGGCCGCTGCCCACATCCTGGCGGAGCGAGACGCTCAGGCTCGCGGGGTCGACACGAGCGACCCCGGCCGGGGCGTAGGAGACCCAAACGCCCTCAGGTGTAAAGGTCACGCCGGAAGGCTGGCCGTCGAGCGGCACGGCCTTGGTCTCGCCCGAAAGCGGGTCCACCCGGAGCAGTTCTGGGCCTAGCGCGTCGCCGACCCAGAGCGCGCCGTCGCCGAGCGCGATCCCCGACGGCCTAGTGCCGACGTGTTCGAGTGTGTCGCTCACCTCGTTCGAGTCTGGGTCGATGCGACTCACCGAGCCGTCGCTGGCATTCGTCACCCACACCGAGCCCCCGCCGACAGCGATGCCCGCTGGCGACGTGCCCACCGGGATCGTGTCGATGATCGAGCCGTCCTCCAGGTCGAGGCGCGCCACCCTGCCACGGTCCGGCTGGATGACCCACAGGCTCCCGAACCCGATCGCGCTCGCGCCGGGTCGCTCGCCTAGCGGCATGGCCAATTCGAGACTCCCGTCCTCGGCATTCATCCGCGCGATCGAGTTCGTCCCGACATCGACGGCCGCGCCGCCGCCGGACTGGAGCAAAGGGATCGAGATCACGACGAGCGCCAGGGCCATGGCGACCCCCACGACGACCGGCCAACGCCGCGAGGCCTTCCGCGCCGCGGGAGGAGGTGGCGGCGCGAAGGGACGCAGTTGCTCGACGGGGTCCGCGCCCTCGGGCACGACGCGGATGACCTCGGCGGGTTCGTCCAGTCCTTTCAGCGATAAGGCACCGCGATCCTCGTACCGGACGCCGTCGAGGCGGCGCGCGAGATGCGTGACCTCTCGCGAGGCCAGAATCTCGCCCGCTCGAGCCTGGCCGCAGAGCCGTGCCGCGATGTTCAGAGCGGCGCCCCTGTAGCCACCCTCGACGGGCACGGCCTCGCCGGCATCGAGCCCGATCCCGACGGTGAGCCGAAGGGACGGATCGGCGATCGTCTCCTCGACGAAGCGCCGTTGCAGAGCCGCGGCCCCGCGGATGGGGAGCGAGGTGAACCGAAGACGACCACGGCCTCATCACCACGCAGCTCGAGCACCCTCCCTCGGTGATCCTCGACCACCGAGCGGGTCACCTCGGCCAAGCGGCCAGCGAGGCGGGCGGCCTCCTCGTCCCCGCGTTCCTGCGTGAACGTCGTCCACCCGCGAACGTTGGCGATCAGGAACGTCCGGACCTGTACATCCTCCGTACCTTCGGGCCGGCCTCGAAGCGGCCGATCGTCGTCGGCCATTGGGCGAGTATGCGCCTACCGTCAGGATCGGTTCCAGCCACCTGCAGAAGCCCGGGCGGATCCGTATCCCTGAGCCTGGGGATCGACGTGCTCCACCTGCTTGGTTGCAAGGGAGTGTTGGCTCGCCGGGCGGCGCGGGCTCCCGGAGCAGAGCACGCTGCATATCCGGAAGACCAGCCGTGCATTGCGCCAGGAAAGGGGTCTTGTCAGCGGCCAGTCCGCGGGGCCCCCTAACGCGGCGTCGGCCCCATGCGGCCCGCTTACCGCCATGGCGCAAGTCCAGGGTGCCGCGATCTGCGTCCGCTCTAGCTCCGCCCAACCGGATGACGACCGCCCTTGCTGCCTTGTCCTCCTCCAGGTAGATCAGGAGTTTCCCCGAAGCCTCGGATGTATGGGTGCCCCTGTGTCGGATCCGTGTGTCTTTCTCGGCCGGCTGTCCGATCATCGCTACATGAACTCGTGTACCGTTGATTCGGCCAAGGGAGATACCAATGACCGAGCCTTTGGTGCTGCCGTTAGCGGTCCTAGTCGCCTTTACGGTGGGATTCACGATCGGCTATCGTCACGGCTTCTCTCGACGCCACCGCTTCGCCCACGCCTCGACCTCACGCCGTTTCCACAGATGGCTCTGACGCTCCACCGGTCCACGCGATCTACTTCCGCTCCATCTCAGCCAGGAGCCCGAAAACGACCGCCTGCGCTGCCTTGTCCTCTTCCAGGTCGATAAGCAGCTCGGCGAAGCCGCGGCCCTGCGGGTAGCTCCAGAACTCGCCGATCCCACTCGGCCCGCTCGAGGTCGGGAACGCGAAGGACGTGGAGGAGTTCGGCGCAGGAGCCGGCGGGAGGGCCTCGAGGCGAGCCCTCAGGGCCTTCACCATCTCGTCGAAGCTCAGGGTCGAAGGCTAGGGACGAGCTGCTATGAAGGCCCAGAGTGCCCCGAGCGCAAGCAGCACCGACACTCCCAGAGAGATGGCGACCTCGGTGTTGGTCGCCGCTGCGCCGACAGCGTTCAGGGCTGATCCGACTGCGACAATCGCGAGGACGCCGGCCAGGATCAATAGCCCAGGTCGGCGCTTCGGCGGAGGAGTCATAATCTTTGCGGGGTCCATAGGTCCACTCGAGTGTTCCCCGATCGTCGTCGAAGCGAGGATTCTGTCTTCCCCTCATCAGCTTGTCGAACCGATAGGGGGTTTGTCCTTCCGCCACTTCTTCGCCCATGCCACGACCTCTCGCCGATCCCAGAGTCGGCTCTGACTCACTCGGCCGACCGGCGCGGGGAAGCGTCGGCGAACACCGAGCCGGATTGCAGTCATTGGCTGGCACGGCCGCTGCTACCTACCGCCGCGCT
>JBKPKU010000143.1:0-6608 GCA_046731295.1 Actinomycetota bacterium | reverse complement strand
GGCGCGAGGAACCCGGCGGACAGCAGCTGGTCCAGGACGTCCCCGCCGACGACGGAGGTCGAGGGCGAGAGTCCCTGGGCAAGCGCCTGTGCGGCGAGCGTGGGGAGCTCGTCGGCCGAGGCCGTTGGCTCGCCCACGATCGTCGCGAGCTGCTCCTGCGTGGCCGGGTCCTTGGACACGAGCTCCTCGGTGGCCGACACCGTCGTGAGGACGCGTGCCCCGGCGCTCGCCAGCGCCGACTGCACCTCGGAGAGCACACCGTCCTCCACCCCCGTCTGTGTGACGACGACGACGGGCGTCCCGGACAGCTTGCCGTCGGTGAGCATGGGAGTCACGGCGTCGGCGAACGCCCCCAGTCCGGAGATCTCGGTGTGGAGGTCATCGATCTCGCCTCGAAGCTCCTCCGCTCGCGACTCGGCGGCGTCCGTACGATTCTGGAGCTCCTCCTGCAGCGCCGGCTGGACGAACGCGCCGCCCGCCAACAGGCCGATCGCGAGCGCCAGGAAGATCGCCACGATCGTGACCACGTGGTACCGCAGCGAGATCACAGCAGTTCCTTGAGATCGAACAGCCACTGGCGGACCTGCTCGAAGAGCTGGGTCACGTAGAGCCGCAGCGGCGGCGAGACCGCGATCACGGCGACCATCGCGGCGATCGCCGCGACCACCAGGAGGACGGCGTCGCGCGACCGGATCCTCGGCGAGTACACGCGCGACACGCCCTTGGCGTCCATCAGGGTCTCGCCGACTCGCAGGCGGACCAGGAACGTGCTGGACATGCCCTCGCGGCCCTTGTCGAGGAACTCGCGAAGGTTCCCGTGGCTGCCGACCGCGACGATCGTCTCGGCGCCCTTCTCGTGCGCGAGCAGGAACGCCGCGTCCTCGCTCGTGCCGGCGGTCTCCGCGACGCGGTAGGGCACGCCGAGAGCGTCCAGCCGCTCCCGGCCGGGCGCGTGGCCGTCCCGGTAGGCGTGCAGCACGAGCTCGGTGGGGCCGCGCCTACGGAACCACCGCCGACCGCCCGGACGCGCCAGCGCGAGCGCCTCGTCCGAGACACTGTCCATGTCGCCCAGGATCAGATCGGGCGTGTAGCCGGACTCGATCAGCGCGTCAGCCCCCCCGTCGACGCCCAGGAGCACCGGATGGACGTCGCGGATGAACGGACGCAGGACGGCCAGGTCCTCGCGGTAGTTGTAGCCGCGCACTACGACGAGCACCGGCCGGCCGGCCAGCTCGTGCTCGAGCGTGGGCAGGCCCGACCCGCCGAACAGCAGGTCACGTTCGCGCTGCATGTAGTCCACGGTGTTGGCCGCGAACGACTCGAAGCGTTCGGCCAGGCCCTCCTGTGCCTCGGCCATCGCCTCGCGAACCGTGGCCGAGCTCTGGCGGATCCCCACCCCCACGAGGCGTTCGCCGTCGTAGACGCGGTCGCCGTCCAGGCGCAGCAGGTCGCCGTCGCGAACCTTCCGAAGCAGCAGCGGCCCGACCGCGTCCACAAGCGGGATGCCGGCCTCGATCAGCCGCAGCGGCCCGAGGTTCGGGTAGCGGCCGCTGATCGAGCGAGCCGCGTTCACCACGCCGCCGATCCCGGCGGCGATCAGCGCGTCGGCCGAGACCCGGTCCAGGTCCTCGTGGTCGATGACCGCGATGTCACCCGGCTGCGCCCGCCGGACCAGGTGCTTGGTGCGGGCGTCCACGCGGGCGAGGCCGGCCTGCGGCTTGGGTCGCCGCAGGGGTCGCCGGAACAGACTCCTCGGTTTCGTTCCGAACGTGGGACCTCCCAGGCCAGCCCCGGCCCTCCCGGGCCTGCGCGCCCGCGGCGCGCCACGCGGCCGCACGAGCGGCCAGACCAAGCGTATCGGACCGGCGTTCGCGGGGGTCGGGTCGCGGGCTTCGGCGCAGCCTAGGTGACGCGGGCGCGTTCCCTGGCGGCCTCCGCCAGGAGCTCCTCGGCGTGGGCCGCGGCCGACCCGCTTCCGGGCAGCCCCGCCAGCATGCGGGACAGCTCCGCCACCCGGCCGGCGTCGTCCAGAACCTCCACCGAGGCGGCGCCGCGCTCCTTGCGGACCCGGACGTGACGGTCGGCAAACGATGCGATCTGCGGCAGGTGGGTCACGACCACCACCTGCCGCCAGGCCGCGAGCGCCGCAAGCCGGCGCCCGACCGCGACCCCGGCCAGTCCGCCGATCCCGGCATCCACCTCATCGAAGATCAGCGTCGGCACGTCGTCCAGATCCAGGAGGACGCTCCGGCACGCGAGCATCGTCCGCGACAGCTCGCCGCCCGAGGCGACCTTCGACAGCGGCTGCGCCGGCTGTTCCGGGCCGCCCGAGAACACGAAGACGGCGCGCTCGGCGCCGGTGGAGATGAGCTCCGGGTTCGGAACGAGCGTGACCTCGATCGACGAGCCCTGCATCCCAAGCGCCACGAGCTCGTCGGCGAGCGCACGGGTGAGCCGTGGCACGGCGTTGGCGCGTCCGTCGGAGACCACGGCCGCCAGCGCCGAGACCCGGTCGGCCAGCTCGGCCACCTCGGCCGCGACGCGCTCGCGCTCCTGTTCTGCGCCGGCGAGCGAGCGTAGCTCCTCGGTCGCTCGTTCGAGGAACGCCAGCACCTCGGCCTCCCCGCCGCCGTACTTGCGCTCGAGCGCGCCCAGCGCCGCGATCCGCTCGCGAACCTCCTCGAGGCGGCCGGGGTCGACGTCGAGCCCCTCCCGGTACGCGCGGATCTCGACCACGGACTCGGCGGCGGCGGCGGCTAGCCCGAACGCCCGCTCGGCGAGCTCCCGCGCCCCCGGATCGATCTCGGCGGCGGCCTGGAGCTCGGCCGTAGCCACTCGCAGCCCATCGGCGGCGCCGTCCTCGTCGGCCAGCGCGCGCTCGGCCGCCGAGGCACGCTCGAGCAACCGCTCGGCGTGCGCGAGCCTGGCCTCCTCTCGCCCGAGCTCCTCGGTCTCGCCCACGTGAGGCGACGCGGCCTCGATCTCGCGGACCTGGTACCCGAGCAGGTCCATCTGTCGCTCACGGGTGCGTTCGCGCTCGTCGAGATCGGCGAGCGCCGAGCGGGCGCGCGCGAGACGCTCGTGCTCGCCCCGGAGTGCATCGACGGCCGACCGGTGCTGGGCGCCGGCGAAGCGGTCGAGGAACGCGGTCTGCGTCGCCGTCGAGAGGAGTCGCTGCCCCTCGTGCTGGCCGTGCACCTCGACGAGCTCGGACGCAAGCTCGGCGAGCGCCGACACCGGCGCGAGCTGGCCGCCCACCCGCGCCGTACTCCGGCCCTCGGCCGAGACGGTTCGTGCGAGTACGATCTCGCCGTCCTCGGACCATCCCTCGGTCACCGCGTGGGCCGGCGCGTCGAAGCGCGCCTGCACCTTGGCTGAGCCTGCGCCCTTTCGAACCATCGACGAGCCGCCGCGGCGCCCGAGCGCGAGCTGGAGTCCCACCGTGACCATGGTCTTGCCGGTCCCGGTCTCGCCGGTCAGGACGTTCAGGCCCGGGTGCAGCTCGAGGTCGAGGTCGTCGATCACGCCTAGGCCGCTGATGTGGAGCTCGCGGAGCACGCCGCGATCCTAGACCGCTCCGCCGACGTCTCCGGGAAGATCGAACTTCTCGCGGACCAGCGCGTGGAAGGCGGGCGCGTCGTCGCGACGCACCAGGCGGGCCGGGAGAGGCGCCCGGCCGATGTCGACCTTCGAGCCGACCGGGAGCTCCAGGCTCTCGCGCCCGTCCGCGGAGAGCAACCCGGGCTCGTCTCCCACGACCTCGATGCGCACGCGCTGGCCTGCCGAAAGCACGAGCGAGCGGTCGAACACCATGTGCGCGGCGATCGGCGTGACCAGGAGGCACGGGACCGAGGGCGACACGATCGGCCCGCCGGCGCTGAACGAGTACGCGGTCGAACCCGTGGGCGTCGCGGTGATGACTCCGTCGGCCGAGAACGTCGTGACGTACGTGTCGTCGACGAACACGGCGAGGCGGATCAGACGATGCCTGGCGTGCTTCTCGACCATGAGCTCGTTGAGCGCCCACTGGGGCTCGAGCGACGGAGCCTCGGCGACGACCGCCAGCCGTTCCTCGATCCTCGCCGAGCCGTCCAGCACGCGTTCGAGCACGGCCGGAGCCTCGTCCGGCTCGACCTCGGTGAGGAACCCCAGCCGGCCGACCTTGACCCCGAGCACCGGGACGTCGGCCCTGGCGGCCACGCGCGCCGCACGCAGGAACGTGCCGTCCCCCCCGACCGAGAGCACGAGGTCGAGCCCATCGGCGAAGGCGGCCGCGCGCGCGTCGTCGTCGGTGTCGTTCCCGTCCAGCTGGCGCGTCTCGACCCCGCGCCTGCCGAGCCAGGCCTCGAGCCCCGTCGCCGCCTCGAGGGCCGCCTTCCTCCCGGGGTGGACCACGAGGCCGGCGGCGTTCACGCGTGCCTCCTCGCCGTCTGCGCTCATGCGTCGACGCGTGCCCTTCGCCCGGCCTCGGCGATCGCGTCCGAAGGATCGAATGCCCCGCCCCGCCTGCCCGCCGCCGCGTGCAGCGGGAACTCCGCGTTGCCGGCCGGACCGAGCACGGGCGACGCCATCGCCCCCAACACGGTGAGGCCCTCCCGCGCGCAGGCCTCGGCGACGCCCTCGATCGCGTCGCGCCAGGCCTCCAGGTCGCGCACGACGCCGTTCGGGCCGACTCGGTCCCGGCCAACCTCGAACTGCGGCTTGACGAGCAGGACGAACCCGGCGCCCGTCGCGGCGATCCCCGACAGCGTCGGGACGACGCTTCTCAACGAGACGAACGACAGGTCGGCAACGACGATCTCCGGTGCGAAGGGAAGTTGGTCCGGCGTGAGGTCGCGCACGTTGGTCCGCTCGAGGACCGTGACCCGCGGGTCGGTTCGCAGCGACCACGCGAGCTGCCCGTACCCGACATCCACCGCGATGACGTGTTCGGCGCCGCGTCGCAGGAGGCAGTCGCTGAAACCGCCGGTCGACGCGCCCGCGTCCAGGCACCGGCGACCCGCCACCCCGATCCCGAACCGCTCGAGCGCGGCCTCGAGCTTGTCGCCGCCGCGCGAGACGAACACCTTGTCCCCGTGGGCCAGCTCCACGGGTTCGGCCGGGTCGACGAGCGTCGATGGGTTGTCTGCGGGCCGGCCCGAGACCAGGACGAGCCCGTCCCGGACGGCCGCGGCCGCCAGCGCGGTGGTCGCGACCAGGCCGCGGCGGACGAGCTCGGCGTCCAGTCGCCGGCGCGCCACGGCCAGGCGGGTCAGGACGTCTCGCTCGGCGGGGCTGGGGTGGCCGGCGGGACCGTCGAACGCTTGGCGGTCGAACGCTTGGCGGTCGAACGCGTGCGGGACGACTTTTTGCCCCCCACGCGCTCGAGCTCGCGCACGCGCTTGCGCAGGGCATCGACCTCGTCGCGCGAGGCGACGCCGATCGTCTTGAGCTGCGACTTGACTTCGGTCTGCACCATCGTGCTGAGCCGCTCCCTGTTCTTCTTCGACCAGGCCATCAGGTCCTTGGCGGATTTGCTGACCTGGTCGCGGCCCTGACCCTTGGTCAGGGACTTCGCCAGGTCCTGCGCCTTGG
The DNA here is from genome assembly GCA_046731295.1 of Actinomycetota bacterium. Classification (GTDB taxonomy): domain Bacteria; phylum Actinomycetota; class UBA4738; order UBA4738; family HRBIN12; genus DASSJM01. The sequence continues at coordinate 1,034 of JBKPKU010000143.1, read as the reverse complement.
CCGGCGACAGCTTGCCGATCGCGGCCTCCATGTATTCGCGAACCTGATCCAGGGTGTTCGCCATCTCGATCACTCCTCGGTTCTCGTGGGTGGCGCCCTCCGCGCCTCAGAAAGGATAGCGCCGCGACCCTGGCCTGCTCCCGCGGGAGGTGCCCGCGCAGGCGCGCCGGTCTCAGTCCTCCAGCAGCGCCGACACGTCCTCCGCGATCACCGTGGGTCGGACGGGCCCGGCCTCGGCCTCGGCCCGGGATGAGACGCCCGTCAGCACGAGCATCGTGTCCCAGCCCAGGTTCGCCGCGCCTTCGATGTCGGTGTCGAGCCGGTCCCCCACCACGAGCGGTCGCCCACCCCCGCCACGCCGAACGCCCGACTCGAACAGCGGCGCGAACGGCTTGCCCACGATCTCGGGTTCGGCGCCGGTGGTGGTCGTGACCACGGCGAGCAACGCGCCCGCCCCCGGCCACAGGCCATCGGCCGCCGGGAAGGACGCGTCTGCGTTGGTGGCCACCAGCCGCGCGCCGCGCTCCACCAAGAGCGAGGCCGTCTTCAGCTGCGCGTACGTGGCCTGCCCGTCGAACCCGAGCACGACCAGGTCGGCCGTCTCGGGATCGCCGTCCACGACCTCGATCCCGGCGCCGGCCAGCGCCTGCCGAACGCCGTCCATCCCGATCACGAACGCGCGCCCGCCGCCGCGCTCGGCCAGGAGCTCGGCCGTCGCGAGCGCAGAGGTCACGACCTCCCCCGGATCGGCCTCGATGCCGTGGGACCGCAGCTTGTCCGCCACCTGTTCGGGCGTGCGGGACGAGTTGTTGGTCAGGAACACCACCCGGACCCCGCACCTGCGCAGTTCGGCCATCGTGGGCGGCGCGGCCTCGACCGTCCGGTCGCCGCGATACAGCACGCCGTCGAGGTCGAACAGGAGACAGTCGTAGCGCTCGGCGAGCATCAGCCGGAGAGCCGCGCCAACGCCCGCTCGTAGTGCTCGGTCCCCGGCCGCATGACGATCGCGAGCTTCAGGTGTCCGATCGCGCGGG
>JBKPKU010000142.1:0-30809 GCA_046731295.1 Actinomycetota bacterium | reverse complement strand
CGGCCCAGTCCGTCAGGCCCACGCCGAGACACAGGACCGCGCTCGCCACCAGGACGATGTCGACGGTCCGATAGATCTCCGGCTGGTCCGCGCGGATCTGCAGGGTCCAGCTGATGAGCGCGATCGACAGCAGCGCCGCGGTGAGCGAGCCGACCAGCAGCCATCGCACCGGATCCGGCAAAGTGCCGGACTCGTGCTCGATCGTGTTCAGGACGCCCGCGCCGCCGGCCGCGATCGCGACCACGAGCGGGAAGTGGAGGTTCAGCCACACCTGCGTGCGTCTCGGCACGGGCGGGCGGTGCGAGACGAGATCGAAGTAGATCCACCACAGACCGATCGCGACCACGACCCCGAGCAGGCCGACGACGATGCCGTGAGTGTCGAGCGGGTGGAGGTCGGCCATCCCGCTCACCGCGCCGACGATCACCTCGCCCAGCACAATGATCACGAACAACCCCATGCGTTCGATGAGGGACGGGGTCGTCGTGATGATCGCCTCCCCCTGCTGGGTCTCGGGCGGCGTCCATCGGTGCATACCAACGACCCAGCCGATCACCTGGGAGGCAAGGGCCACCACCCACAGCCAGTAGACGACGGGTCCGTCGAACGCCGCGCTCGTCGCGAACAAGACGCTCGAGACCAGGTAGCCCGTGGAGTACGGCACCGATCCCGGCCGGTGCGAGGGGTCGTGCAGGCCCGTCCGGAACCACAGGACCACCAGGATCAGGGTGTTCACCGCGTAGGCCAGCGCGAACCCCTTCGTCCCGTCGCCGGGGACGTCGCCGATGAACACGGCCATGACCGCGACGGCCAGCATCTGCGCGAACGTGAAGAGGCGGACGCTCACGTCGTTGGTCGTGTGCAGGTCGTAGTAGAGCGTGCCGTTCAGCCACGAGGACCAGACCGCGTAGAACAGGAACACGAACCACCCCACCCCCGCCCAGGATGGGTGCGTGGCGAGGTGGTGCCCGAGCTGCGAGATGACCACCACGAACACGAGGTCGAAGAAGACCTCGAGGAAGGTGACCCGCCGGTCGAGCGCCCGGTCCGCGTAGCGGCCGGGCGGCTGCCAGATGCGGCGGAACGTGGACGGACCAGCCATGAACCGAATCTAACGCCCCGCGGCTCCGGGAAAAGGGCTCAGCGGCTCGAAGTGCGCCCCGATCGGTTGCCGACGACTGGGTAGACGTGGAACACTCCTTCGCCGCCGCGAACAGGCCTTTGCAGCGGTGGTGGGAGGATCGGGTGCAGCGCCGAACCGGGCACGTCCTCGTCGTCGACGACGACGCCCTCAACCGACGGCTGCTGACGGCGACCCTGGCCCGCGAGGGCATCCGAGCCACCACCGCCAACGACGGCGCCGAGGCCCTCTCGGCGATCAAGGAGGATCCGCCCGACGTCGTCCTCCTCGACATCGAGATGCCCGGCATCGACGGGTTCGAGGTGCTCGAACGCATCAAGACCGACGAGGCCATCCGGCACCTGCCGGTCATCATGATCTCGGGGCTGGACGACAGGCGGAGCGTCGTCCGGTGCCTGGAGATCGGCGCCGACGACTTCCTGCCCAAGCCCTTCGACGCGGCGATCCTGCGCGCGCGCGTGAACGCCGGCCTGGACCGCAAGGCGCTGCACGACCTGGAGGCCGAACGCGTCCGGGACATCTTCACGCGCTTCCTGCCCGAGCCGATGGTGGACGAGGTACTGGCCAGGTCGAACGGCGACGCTCGGATCCACCCCGAGCTACTGACCGGCACCGTCCTTTTCGGGGACCTCCGGGGGTTCACGAGCTTCGCCGAGGGCCGGCCCGTGGAGGAGGTCATCGAGGCGATCAACACGTACCTCACGCTGATGACCGACGCCGTGCTCGACCACGGCGGCACGCTGGTCGACTACATGGGCGATGGGATCATGGCCGCCTTCGGCGCGCCGGTCGCCAGCCAGGAGCACGCCGACCTCGCCCTCGCGGCCGCGCGCGCGATGGCGGGCGAGCAGCTGGCGACGTTCAACGCCTGGCTGACCGCGACCGCAGGCGTGCAAGAGCCGATCCGGATGGGGATCGGGATCCACTCGGGGCAGGTCCTATCGGGCAGCGTGGGCTCGCCCCGCCGGCTCGAGTACGCGGTGATCGGCGACACGACCAACACCGCGTCACGGATCGAGTCGATGACGAAGGAACTCGACCAGGCCGTGCTGTTCTCTGCGCAGACCAGGGACGCCCTGCGCCAGCTGCCAGAGGACGCCGTGTCGCTCGGGACGTTCGAGATCCGGGGGAAGCACACGGCCGTCCAGCTCTGGGCCCTCGACGTCGAGGAACCGGCATGACCACCCTCGACGACGAGATCCGCAGCCTGCAAGGCCGGGTCGCCGAGCTCGAGGCGTCCGAGGCCGACCGCGAACGAGCCGAGAAGGTCCAGGACGCCCTCTACCGCATCGCCGAGACGGCGAGCAGCGCCGAGGACATGCAGGTGTTCTATGCCCAGATGCATCGGATCGTCGCCGAGCTGATGTACGCCGACAACTTCTACATCTGCCTGTACGACGAGGATCGCCAGTCGATCAATTGGCCCTTCTACGTCGACTCGATCGGCGAAGACTGGCCCGATCCGAACGTCTGGGAATCCATCGGCACCGGTGATGCGCGCGGACTCACGGCTTACCTCCTGCGGACCGAGCGCCCGTTGTTGGTCGAGCTCACGGAGATCGAGGAGCTCGCTCGCCGGGGCGAGATCGACATGATAGGGATCCCCTCCGTCACCTGGCTCGGAGTCCCGCTGCGCGCAGAGGGTCGGATCGTCGGCGCCATGGTGGTCCAGAGCTTCCGGGAGGACGTCAAGCACACCGAGGCGGACAGGGAGCTCCTGACGTTCGTGGCGAACCACGTCGGGGCCGCCCTCAGCCGAGCTCGCGCGATCGAGGAGACCCGGCAGCGAAACGCCGAGCTCGCGCTGATCAACGACGTCCAGCGCGGCCTGGCGATGAATCTCGACATGCAGTCGATGTACGACCTTGTCGGCGACCGGCTCCAGGAGATCTTCGACGCGCAGGTGGTGGACATCGCCGTTCTCGACGAGTCGGCCGGCATCCTCCGCTTCGCTTACACGATCGAGAAGGGTGTCCGGTTCCACGACGAGCCGATGGCCGTCTTCGGGTTCCGCAAGCACGTCCTTGAGACCCGAGCGCCGCTGCTCATGGAGGCCATCACTCCCGAGCTCTTGGCCGAATACGACCAGCCCGCCGTCATCTCGGGTGAGCCAGCCAGGTCGTCGGTCTTCGTGCCCTTGGTCGTCGGCGGCAGGGCGACCGGTGTCATCTCGCTGCAGAACGTCGACCGAGAGCACGCGTTCGGCGAGGCGGAACTGCGGCTGCTCTCGACGCTCGCCGGGAGCCTGAGCGTCGCGCTGGAGAACGCCCGGCTGTTCGAGGAGACCCGCCAACGCAACGCCGAGCTCGCCCTGATCAACGATGTCCAGCGTGGCCTGGCCGAGAACCTCGAGATGCAGGCGATGTACGACCTCGTCGGCGATCGCATCCAGGAGATCTTCGACGCGCAGGTGGTCGACATCGGCATCCTCGACCGAGAGTCCGGCTACCTGCACTATCCGTACTCGTTCGAGCAAGGCGAGCGTTTCCCCGACGAGCCGGGAGAGCCGAGCGGCTTGAGCCGCCACGTCATGTCGACGCGGGAAGCGTTGTTGATCAACGAGGGGGTGGCGAAACGGGTCGCCGAACTCGGCGGAGCGGGTCGGTGGGGATCCGCTGCGATGCCGAAATCGATGTTGTTCGTTCCACTCGTCGTCGGCGGCGAGGCCACGGGGCGGATCTCCCTTCAGAACAAGGATCGCGAGCACGCGTTCGGGGAAGCGGACGTCCGTCTCTTGACGACCCTCGCAGGCAGCCTGAGCGTCGCGCTGGAGAACGCCCGGCTGTTCGAGGAGACCCGCCAACGCAACGCCGAGCTCGCCCTCATCACGGAGGTGCAGCGGAGCCTTGCCGAGAACCTCGAGATGCAGGCGATGTACGACCTCGTCGGCGATCGGATCCACGAGATCTTCGACGCGCAGGTCGTCGACATCGGCATCATCGATCGGGAGGACGGGTTGATCCACTACCCGTACACGATCGAGAAGGGCGAGCGCTTCCCCGATGAACCCACGGGGATCGGAGGCTTCGCCAAGCAGGTCATCGAGACTCGAGAGCCGTTGCTGATCAGCGAGGGGCTGGCCGAGCGCGCAGAGGCGCTGGGTTCCTTCGTCATCCAGGGTGAGGAGCCGAAGTCGGTCCTCTTCGTTCCTCTCATCGTCGGAGGTGAGGCGACCGGCCGGATCTCGCTGCAGAACATCGATCGCGAGCACGCCTTCAACGAGAGTGACCTCAGGCTCCTCACCACGATCGCCGGAAGTCTGAGCGTCGCGCTCGAGAACGCCCGCCTGTTCGAGGAGACGCGGCAACGCAACGCCGAGCTCGCGCTGATCAACGACGTGCAGCGCGGCCTGGCCGAGAACCTCGAGATGCAGGGGATGTACGACCTGGTCGGGGATCGGATCGGCGAGATCTTCGACGCCCAGACCGTCGACATCGGGGTCGTGGACGACGAAGCGGGGCAGATCTGGTTCCCGTACTCGCTGGAGCGTGGCGCCCGGCTGATCGACAACCCCATCGAGATCATGGGTTTCCGGAAGATCGCGCTCGAGTCGCGCGAGCCCGTCGTGGTCAACGAGGACATGGAGCGTCGTTGCATCGAAGCCGGCAACCCGCTCGCGATCGCCGGCGAGCCGTCGAAGTCCTCGGTCTTCGTGCCGCTCATCGTCGGCAGCCGTCAGACCGGGGTGATCTCGCTCCACAATCTCGATCGGGAGCATGCGTTCAGCGAGGCCGACGTCCGTCTCCTCACGACGATCGCCGGCAGCCTGAGCGTCGGGCTCGAGAACGCACGGCTGTTCGAGGAGGCCCGTCAGCGCGCTGCCGAGCTCGCGATCGTCAACAACGTTGGTCAGGCCCTGGCCGAACAGGTCGAGCTCGACGCGCTCATCGAGCGGCTTGGCGACCAGCTGATCGAGGTGTTCAGCGCGGACCTCGTCTACGTGGCCCTACACAACACCGAGACCGACATGATCGAGTTCGCCTACTACAGCGAGCACGGGAACCGGCAGGACAACGCCCCGATGCGATTCGGCGAGGGGTTAACCTCTCGCATTCTCCAGACGAGGGAGCCGCTGCTCCTCAACCAGGCATCCGCGTTCGAGGAGACCGGCGTCGCCGTGGTGGGGACGCCGGCCAAGTCCTACCTCGGCGTGCCGATCGTGGCGGGGAGTACCGCGATCGGCGTGATCAGCGTCCAGAGCACCGAGCAGGCCGGGCGGTTCGGCGAGGCCGACTCCCGACTGCTCGCGACGATCGCGGCCAACGTCGGCATCGCGATCGCGAACGCCCGCCTGTATCAGGAGACCGGGCGCCGCGCGAGCGAGATGGCGGCGCTGGCCGAACTCGGGCGCGAGGTGGGCGGCCTTCTCGAGCTCGATCCGATCCTGGAGACGATCGCAGAGCGCGCCTGCGACCTGCTGGAGGCGGACACGAGCGCGGTCTTCATCAAGGAGGACGACGCGGAGCGGTTCGTCCCGGCTGTCGCGCTCGGCGAGGACAGCGAGCTAATCCTGGAGGATTCGATCACCCCCGGGGAAGGAGTCATCGGAGACCTGGCCGCACGCGGCGCCGCCGAGTTCGTGAACGACGTGCGCGAGGACCAGCGTTCCGTCCATATCCCGGGCTCCGGCGAGGACACCGAGGAGCGCCTCATGGCTGCGCCGCTGATCGCGCGGGGACGGGTGACGGGGATGATGGCGGTCTGGCGGACGGCGCCCGCGCCGCTGTTCGCCGTCGACGACCTCAACTTCCTCGTCGGCCTGTCGCAGCAGGCGGCGGTCGCGATCGAGAGCGCGCGGCTGTTCGGGGAAGTGCGGGAAGCCCGCGAGGCCGCCGACGCGGCCAACGAATCCAAGAGCGCGTTCCTGGCGACGATGAGTCACGAGATCCGCACGCCGATGAACGCGATCATCGGCATGAGCGGCCTGCTGAGCGAGACGGAGCTCGACGCCGAGCAGCGTGAGTACGCCACGACGATCGCGCGCAGCGGCGAGGCGCTGCTGACGATCATCAACGACATCCTGGACTTCTCGAAGATCGAGGCCGGGCGGATGGAGTTCGAGTTCGCGCCGTTCGACGTGCGCGAGAGCATCGAGTCCGTGGTCGACCTGATCGGCCCGATCGCCCAGCGCAAGGGCCTCGAGGTCACCTACGGGATCGAGCCGGGCACGCCCGAGACCGCGGTGAGCGACGCCAGCCGGCTGCGGCAGATCCTGCTGAACCTGCTCAACAACGCGGTGAAGTTCACAGACGTGGGCGAGATCGCCGTCAACCTGTCGTCGTCGCCGGGCTCGGACGAGGGCCGGATCGCGTTCGAGGTGTCGATCCGCGACACGGGGATCGGGATCCCGGCCGACCGGATCGAGGAGCTCTTCCAGTCCTTCACGCAGGTCGACGCCTCGACGAGCAGGCGGTTCGGCGGCACGGGCCTCGGCCTCGCGATCAGCCGCCGGCTTGCCGAGCTGATGGGCGGCACCGTCAGCGCCGAGAGTTCCGGCGTGCCGGGCCGGGGCAGCACGTTCCGCGTCACGTTCGAGGCCGGCGTCACCGACATGACGCCCACGGCGCTGCGGCGGGACGGGTCGTTCGCCGGCCGACGCGCGCTGGTCGTGGACGACAACGACACCAACCTGATGCTGATGACGGCGCTGCTGTCGGCCTGGGGTGTCGAGACCGTGACCGCGTCGTCGGGCGAGCAGGCGCTGGAGGTGCTCGACAGCGAGCGGTTCGACGTGGCGGCGATCGACATGCTGATGCCGGGGATGGACGGGCTGGAGCTCGCGACGAAGCTGCACGAGCGCGTCCCGGACCTCCCGACGATCCTCGCGTCTTCGGTCCCGCGGCACGACGTGGCGGCCGACAGGCGGTGGGGAGCCGCCGGCATCGGGGCGGTCATCGTCAAGCCCATCAAAGCCTCGGGCCTGCACGGCGCGCTGGCGACGGTGCTTGGCGTCGAGTCCGGCACGGCGGGGGCCGATGCCCGCGAGATCTCGGCACTCGACCCCGAGCTCGCGACGAGTCACCCGCTCCGGATCCTGCTCACCGAGGACAACGTCGTGAACCAGCGGCTCGCGCTGCGGCTGCTCGAGAAGCTCGGGTATCGGGCCGACGTCGCGGCCAACGGGCTCGAGGCGCTCGAGGCGCTCGAACGGCAGCCCTACGACCTCGTGCTGATGGACGTTCAGATGCCCGAGATGGACGGGGTCGAGGCCACCCGTCACACCCTCGAACGCTGGCCCGGCGGCGACCGTCCCTGGATCGTCGCGATGACCGCGGAGGTGATGCAGGGCGACCGCGAGGGGTTCCTCGCGGCGGGCATGAACGACTACGTCGCCAAGCCGATCCGTCCGCAGGAGCTGGTCGCCGCGATCCTCCGGGCGCCGAGCCGGGCGGGTTCGGAGCCCGCGGGCGTTGACGGAGACGTGCCGGGGCCGGCCGTGGACCCGGCCGTCCTCGACCGCCTCGCGGAGAGCATGGGCGGGGACGAGTCGTTCGTGGCCGAACTGATCGAACAGTTCGTCACGGACTCGCCGGCGCTGGTGGCGGCCGCCCGGAAGGGGCTCGAGGAGGGTGATGCGGATGGGGTTCGGCGCGCTGCGCACACGTTGAAGTCCAACGCGGCCACGTTCGGCGCCAACACCCTCGCCGACCGCAGCCGGCGGCTCGAGAACGCCGCGAAGGCCGGGGAGCTCCGCGACGGCGCGGCGTCGATCGACGCGGTCGCCGAGGAGCTCGAACGCGTATACGCGGCCCTTCGGTCGGGCTCGTCGGCATAGGCTCTCGGGCGTGGACGCCGACCCCATGTCCATCGTCGAGACGTGGGACCGAAACCCTCCGAGCGGCCGGCTGGGAGCAGGCGAGATCCGTCCTGGCGGACGACGCGCCCAGTCGGAGGAGGGCACGGTCACGTGCTCCAACGCGGATGAGATCGTCCCCCTCATGCGAACGTGGAAGGCCGCGCTCCCCGACGTCGAGGTCGGCGAGTGGCAACCGGTCGGCTCGAGCGTGCTGGCGCGTCTGCGTCAGCCCGGGTGGGGCGACGACGCCGACTGGTTCCAGGCCCTCACCGTCGAAGATGGGCTGATCACGCGGCTCGACGATCATCCCGACCGGGAGACGGCCATCGCCGCGATCGAGGGCCGCGGGGCATAGGGCTTCCGACGCGGTCGCCCGGGGGTGCGGATCGAACGCTCCGCGAGGTCAGTTCCCGTACTGGAGCGTTTCGGGTCGCTCGAGCATCAGGATGATGGCGCGGGCCTCGGCGACCGGCCGGTGCTCGCGGCCTCTCGCCACGACGAAGATGTCACCGGTCCGCAGCTCCACGGGGTCGCCGTCCCCGAGCTCGATCCTGAACGCTCCGTCCCAGCACAGGAAGAGCTCGTCCTCGTCGTGATGGTGCCAGGGGAACTCGCCCTCGATCGCCGCGATGCGGACGATCGCATCGTTCACGCGGACCAGATCCCTGGGCTCGAACGGACGGGCCAGGAGCTCGGCCGTCGCCGGGATCGAGATCGGTCTTCCGTTGCTCACGCCTCCTCCTCTCACACCACCCCGGCGATGATCCGCTCCAGCAGGACGAACCCGAACGCGCCGGCCACGCCGAGGGCGGCCACACCGAGGAGCGCGGGCGCCCGCCGGCCACGTTCGGCGAACACCCACGCCAGCCCGAACCCGCCGACGACGAGCGCTGTGGCGACGCCGACGTCGATCAGGCGGTAGGGCTCGGCCCCGAAGTCCGTCCGCCAGACCTTGCGGTCGTAGAGCAGGAAGAGCCCCTCGGCCACGAGCATCGCGCCCGGCAGCACGACCGCGACGAGCGGCGGACGCTCACGCCGGGTCGAGATCGCCGCCCCACACGCTCCGATGATCGGCCCGGCGACGAGCGCGACCACCGTCCACACGACGTTCAGCTCGCCGAGGACGTACCCCCGTAGCGCGGCCCCCGCGTAGTAGGTCGCGACGCCCACGACGAGCGCGAGCGCGCCGGCGAACGCGCCCTGCCTCGGGGAGGTCGACCGGTACCCGACGGCGAAGGCCCCGAGCGCCCACGGCGCCGCGATGTTCCCCAGCAGCGTGAACAGCCGGCCGGGGAGGATGCCGTCCGCCAGGATCGAGAAGACGCCGAGCGCGACCCCGACCACGGCTGCGAGAAGTACCACGTTCCGGCCACTCCGGCGCATCGAGGCCGTCTCAGACGGGGTACTGATCGTGAGCCCTCTGGAGCTCGGCGTCGGGCTCCTCGCCCCGGGCGCGCATCTGCATGAGGGTCCGCATGTAGCGCTCGAACCCGCCCGTGTGGATGTTCAGAAACCGAGCCGGCCCGCCGACGGCGACGGGGAACGCGTGCAGCTCGCCGCGCGGCGCCACGACCAGCGTGCCGGCCCGCGCGCGAACCGGTTCGCCGTCGATCACGAACTCGAGCTCGCCCTCGATCACGTAGAACGCGTCGGTGTGGTTGGCGTGGTAGTGCGGGTGTCCGGGATCGGTGCCGGGTTCGAGGCCGTACTCGCTCAACATCAGGTCGTCGAACGCAGCCAGCAGCACCGAGCTCCCGAGCGGCTCGCCCCCCTCGCGGTCCTGGATGTGTACGGCCATCGCCTCCCTCCTCGCATTCGGTGGTCCGACCCTACTGAGGCCGGCCTCCTGAAAGGGTGCTGAGAGGCCGAACTGCCCCGCCTCCGAAGGCCGAATAACCATGGGTTCGGCACACGACGGAGGTGGACATCCGCACGAGACGCGTGTTCGGAGCGAGGCTCGGCGTGACGCTGCTCGGGGGTCGCGCTCGTGGCGACCGGATGCACCCAGGTGCTCGCGTCCGAGACCGGAGTCGAGGGCATCCTCAAGATCCGGCACGTGATCGTGATCATGCAGGAGAATCGGTCGTTCGACTCGTATTTCGGCACGTACCCGGGCGCGGACGGCATCCCGATGAGCGGCGGCCGCCCGACGGACTGCGTCCCGGATCCGCGGGCGGGCACCTGCGTGAAGCCCTTCCACGACCACTCGCTGATCAATGAGGGCGGGCCGCACGGCGCGAACGACGCCCGTCGCGATCTCGACGGCGGTGCCATGGACGGGTTCGTGAGGTCGGCGTTGATCGGTCACCATCAGTACTGCGCCACGACCCCCTTCAGCCCCGACTGCACGGCCGACACCGGGCGGCTCGGACAGCCCGACGCGATGGGGTGGCACGACCAACGCGAGATCCCGAACTACTGGTCCTATGCGAGGAACTTCGTGCTGCAGGATCACATGTTCGAGTCGGTCCGCTCGTGGAGCCTGCCGTCGCACCTGTCCATGGTCTCGGGATGGTCGGCGAAGTGCTCCGTACCGGACGACCCGATGAACTGTCGGACCGACCTCGGCAAGGATCGGGCGGACACCGAGGAGCCGGTGCTCGGTCCGACCCCGTTCTCGTGGACCGACATCACCTACCTCCTGCATCGCGCCGGCGTGAGCTGGAAGTACTACGTGGCCGAGGGCACGCAGCCGGACTGCGCCGACGACGCGATGTTCTGCGCGCCGCAGAAGCAGACGATCGGCACGCCGGGGATCTGGAACCCGCTGCCGGCTTTCGCGGACGTGCACGAGGACGACCAGGTCGACGACGTGCAGACGGTCGGCCACTACTTCGAGGACGCGGGGGCCGGCAACCTGCCGAGCGTGTCCTGGATCGTCCCGAACGAGGACCACAGCGAGCACCCGCCGGCGTCGATCGCCGCCGGGCAGGCGTGGGTGACGAGCCTGATCGACGCGGCCATGCGCGGCCCCGACTGGGACAGCACCGCGATCTTCCTCGCGTGGGACGACTGGGGCGGCTTCTACGACCACGTGGTCCCGCCGACGGTCGACGGGGCGGGGTACGGGCTGCGGGTGCCCGGTCTGGTGATCAGCCCGTACGCGAAGAGCGGGTACGTCGATCACCAGACGCTCTCGTTCGACGCCTACCTGAAGTTCATCGAGGACGACTTCCTGGGCGGGCAGCGGCTCGACCCCGCCACCGACGGCCGTCCGGACTCGCGCCCCGACGTACGCGAGAACGACCCGGAGCTCGGGAACCTCATGTCGGACTTCGACTTCTCGCAAGCGCCCAGGCCGCCGCTGATCCTGTCGCCGTATCCGGCGACGCCCCGATCGGGCCGGTCAGGCGCGAGCGAGGGGGCGATAGGCTTCTCGCCCTCCGAGGACGAAGGGGCGCTTCGTGAGCGGTTCACTGCGGGTCGCCCGCGCCGCCCTGCGCAACTGCGCGATCCGATGGACGCTCGTCGCGTTCCTGTTCGAGAGCGTGGGCGAATGGGTCCGCTGGGTCGCGCTCCTGGTCTACGGGTTCGATCACAGCGGCGCGGCCGGCGCCGGCCTGATCTCGTGATCCAGCTCGTGCCGGCGGCGATCCTGAGGCCGCTCACGTCGAGCCTTGCCGACCGGCTCCCCCGAACGAGCGTGCTCCTGGTGGGATACCTGGCGGGGGGCTATCGGAACGGGTGGCGCGGGGGTCGCGGTCGCGTTCGACGCGCCCTTCGCGCTCGTCGCGGTCCTGTCGGCCGCCGCGATGTGCGGCATCACCCTCAACCGGGCCACCCAGGGCGCGCTGCTCCCCGATCTGGTGACGACGCCCGCGGAGCTGACCGCGGCGAACGCGACGAACTCCTCATCCAGGGACGTCGATCCTCGCCGGGTCCCGCGCTGACGGCCGCGCTCCTGGGCGTGTCCGGCGCGAGCGCGGCGATGATCGTGTCACGGCGGGCGGCCCCACGACGGGGCGTAGCGGTCAGCCCGAGTGCTGCACCAGCCCGACCGCGTTACCCGCGGGGTCCCGGATCGTGGCCAGGAGGCGCGTGGGGCCGTCGGCCGACGGCGGCTCGAGGACCTCGCCGCCCGCATCGCGCGTGCGCTCGAGGGCCAACTCGATGTCGTCGACGTGGATCCACAGCAGCGGGCCGGCCTCCGGTGCCGGCGGCCGGTCGTCCACCCACTGGCCGATCAGCTTGGGCGCCTCGAAGCTCGGGTGCGGCCGCTCGATCCGCCACCGGAAGACGGCCTCGTAGAACTCGGCCGAGCGCCAGACCTCGAGCGCAGGGATCTGCAGGTAGGACAGCTGGCCGTGCTCGAGATCGGGGAGGCCCTCGCCCCGCGGCTCGTCGCTCATCGCTCGCCCTCCTTCATCCGGCGCCTCTAGGGTAGGGCCGAGGCATGCCTGCGGATGTCGAGAAGCCGTCGCCCGCTCCGACCACGGGTGGAGCGCCCACGGGCACGGAAGGGGGAACGGATGAAGTACCTGATCGCGATGTTCGGGGACCAGGCCACGATGGTCGAGACCCGGTCGACGGAGTGGATCAAGAGCATGATCCGGTTCATGGAGGACCTCGACCAGGAGCTCGCCGACTCGGGCGAGCGGGTCGACAGCGTCGGGCTCGCCGACCCGACCCAGGCCAAGACGGTGCGGTTCGAGCACGGGGCGCCCGTGCCGACCGACGGTCCGTTCGCCGAGGCCAAGGAGTCGCTCGCCGGCTATTACATCGTGGACGTCGAGGACGAGGCTCGCGCGCTCGAGATCGCCTCGAAGATCGTCGCGTTCATCGAGGGTCCGATCGAAGTGCGCCAGGTCATGGACGCGCCGCCGGGGGAGTACACGAGCTGAGGAGGTCGAGATGACCCAGAAGATCACCCCGTACCTATGGTTCGACAACCAGGCCGAGGAGGCCGCCGGCCTGTACGTGGACGTGTTCAAGGCCCGGCCCGGCACACCGCTCGGCGAGTCGAAGGTCGTGGACGTCACCCGCTACGGCGAGGCCGGACCGGGCGAGCCGGGGACCGCGATGGTCGTGACGTTCGAGCTCGAGGGCCAGCGCTTCATCGCACTCAACGGCGGGCCGCACCACCAATTCACCGAGGCCTTCTCCTTCTTCGTGAGCTGTGACTCTCAGGAGGAGGTCGACTACTTCTGGAACGCGCTGACCACAGACGGCGGGAGCGAGGATGCGTGCGGGTGGCTGAAGGACCGGTTCGGCTTCTCGTGGCAGATCGTCCCGGACCGCCTGATGGAGCTGATCAGCGACCCCGACCCGGAACGCTCGCAGCGCGCGATGCGGGCGATGCTGCAGATGAAGAAGATCGAGATCGCCGAGCTCGAGCGGGCGGCGGACGCCGCCTAGCTACATCGTGACGAGTGTCGATGATCTGCTGCGCGAGCTGGCGCCGCAGGTCCTCGGCGCGCTCGTCCGTCGGAACGGGCAGTTCGACGCGTGCGAGGACGCGGTGCAGGAGGCGCTGTTCGCCGCGACGCAGCAGTGGCCGGTCGACGGCGTCCCCGCGAACCCGCGCTCGTGGCTGCTCACCGTCGCGAACCGGCGACTGGTCGACACGTTCCGCAGCGAGAGCGCCCGCAGGCGGCGCGAGGAGGCCGACGTGCTTCGGCCCCTCGATCCGGAGGCGCTGCCGGACCGCGACGACACGCTCGCGCTCCTGTTCATGTGCTGCCATCCGTCGCTGTCGCCGCCTTCGCAGCTCGCGCTCACCCTGCGGGCCGTCGGCGGGCTGTCGACGGCCGAGATCGCCAACGCGTTCCTGGTGCCCGAGGCCACGATGGCGCAGCGCATCAGCCGCGCCAAGCAGACGATCAGGGGTTCGGGGGCGCGGTTCGACCTGCCCGAGGGCGAACGCCCCGAACGCCTTCGCGTGGTCCTGCACGTGCTGTACCTGCTGTTCAACGAGGGCTACACGGCGAGCGCCGGCCCGTCGCTGCAGCGCGGGGACCTGACCGTCGAGGCGATCCGCCTTACCCGGATGCTGCACGACGTCCTGCCCGGCGAGGGCGAGGTGGCCGGGCTGCTCGCGCTCATGCTGCTGACCGACGCTCGCCGGGCCGCGCGGACCGACGCCGAGGGGATGATCGTGCCGCTCGCCGAACAGGACCGCGACCGCTGGGACCGCGCCGAGATCGAGGAGGGCGTGGCGCTCGTGACGCGCACGCTCGGGACCACGTTGGTCGGCCCCTACCAGCTGCAGGCCGCGATCGCCGCGATCCACGACGAGGCGCCGAACGCGGACGAGACCGACTGGCCCCAGATCCTCGCGCTGTACGAGGTGCTCGAGCAGGTCGCACCCGGCCCGGTCGTCACGCTCAACCGCGCGGTCGCCGTCGCGATGGTCGACGGGCCGAGGCCCGGCCTGGCGCTGCTCGGCACGCTCGACGAGGACCAGCGGATGGCGAACACGCACCGGCTCGAGGCCGTCCGCGCGCACCTGCTCGAGATGGCGGGCGACGTCGAGGGCGCACGCGCCTCCTACCGCGTGGCCGCGAGGAAGACCGCGAGCCTTCCCGAACGGCGCTACCTCGCGCTCCGGGCGGCACGGCTGGGGTGACGCGCCCGACGTCCCGAACCCTCAGACGGCCGCGGTCACGTCCCCGGTCGGCGACCCTGCGCGTGCTCGCGAGAGCAGGCGGTCCACCACGTACCTCGCATCCCTGCCGACGCCCGGGATCACGTCCGAGCCGGCGGAATACTGGAACACCAGCCCCACGAAGTACAGGCCCGCCTGGCCGCTCACCACGCCGCGCTCGTGCATCGGCTCGCCGTCCTCGCCGAAGATCGGCAGGTCGATCCACGACAGGTCGTGGCGGAATCCGGTCGCCCAGACGACGTTGGCCACATCGAGGACGGTTCCGTCCTCGAGGACCGGCTTGCCATCCCGAACGCCCACCGTCTTGCCGACGCGTTCGATGCCGGCCGCCAGGAGCTGCCTCGGCTTCACCCGGACGAGCGGGTCGCCCCTGGACGCGTGCTTGGCCTTCGACCGGCGTCCGATCGGGGTCCGTTCGGTCAGGACGTGGAGCCCGACGAAGCGGATGACGCGGAACGCGACGTTCTGGGCGATCCACGTGTCGATGCTGACCGGGATGTGGCCCCGATCCGGGCCGGACAGCCACGTGGGGTGCCCCTGGACGGCGTCGAGCGAGATGTCGGCGCCCGAGTTGCCGGCGCCGACCACGAGCACCCCGCCGTCTCGAAGCTGGGACGGGTTGCGGTACTCGCCGGAGTGGAACTGGACGATGGATGGATCCAGCTCCCTGGAGAATGCTGGGACCCGCGGATCCCGATTGGCGCCCGAGGCCACGATCACGTTGTCCGCCTCGATCGGGCCGGCGTCCGTGAAGAGCACGAATCCGCCGCCGTCGCGCGCGACGCGTTCGACGCACACGCCGGTGCGCACGGGCAGGTCGAATCGTTCCGCGTACGCCTGGAGGTACGCCGCCATCTGATCCTTCGTCGGATACGGGAGCTTGTCGGGGAACGCCCATCCGGGAAGCTTCACCGCCCAAGCCGGGGTGAACAGGTTGAGCGAGTCGTACCGAGTGAGCCAGGAGCCACCCACGCGCTCGTGCCCGTCCAGGATCACGAAGGAACGACCGGCCCGCTTCAGGTAATAGCCGGCCGAGAGGCCCGCCTGCCCCGCCCCGATCACCACCGTCTCGATCCGCTCCGAACCCGCGCCGTGCATCTCGGCCTCCTCCTGGTCGATCCGAGGCGACGGTAGGCTGGAGGCCCTGCGTGGCTCATCGCCCGAACGCGCCAACCTCCCGAACCGCCGTGTGGTGAGGAATCACCACAGGGGACGGGCGCTCAGGCGAGGCCGTGCTCGTAGGCGAACGCTGTGGCGGCCGCGCGCGAGGAAACGCCGAGCTTGACGAACATGTTCTGCAGGTGGCGGGCGACGGTGTGCTCGCTGATCACGAGCTCGACCGCGATGTCCCGGTTGGTCTTGCCGGCGGCCACCAGCCGCAGGACCTCGGCCTCGCGCGCGGTCAACCCACGCGGCAGGAGCGTCGAACCGCCGAGCAGGTCGGAGGCGATCGCGGCGTCGCGCGACGCGCCCAGCCGCTCGAACGAGGCGAGGGCGGCCCGCAGCTCCAGTCGGGCACCGTCGCCGTCGCCGGCGGCTCGGAGGGCGACCCCGAGCTGCATCCGGGCGTGGGCCGCCTCGTACGGCAACCTCAGGTCCTGCCAGAGCGCCGACGCGTGCCGCAGGCTCGCCACCGAGCCGGACATGTCGCCCTCGGCGAACTGGACCGACCCGCGCACCGTGGCCGCGGACGCCTCGAGGACCCGGGCGTCCGAGTCTCGAGCGATCGCGTCGAGCACATCGGCCGAGGACCGCGCGGCGTCGAGGTCGCCGGCGGCGAGCGCGGCCTCGGCGAGTGCCCACTGCAGCCTGGCGCTCCGCAGCCGGTTGCCGGAGGGGGCGGCCACCGCGGTCCGCAGTGCCGTCAGCGCGGCATCGATCTTGCCCTGCGCGAGCCGGAGCAACGCAAGCCCGGGCTGCGGTTCGAAGCCGAGCTCGTGGGCCCGCTCGAACGCTGCCTCCGCGCCGACGAGATCGCCTCGACGCCGGCGAACGTCGCCGGTCTCGTACAGCGCCTCGGCCGCCAGCGGCGGGCTCGTGTTCATGAGCTCCTCCGTGGCGCGCACCGACTCGGCCTCCGCCAGCGACCACTCCCCACGGAGGCTCGCGATCTGGGCCCGGTTGATCCGGCACAGCCCCGGATACACGGACTCGGACGGGATGGCCTCGGACCACGCCCGCGCCGCCTCGGCCCACTCCGCGGCGCGGCGCACGTCGGCGATCTCCAGGCATGCGGCGATGACGTTGCAGTAGACGGCGCCGGCGTAGTAGTCGCCCACCTCGCCGGCGACGACGGAGGTCATCGCCTCGTCGAGTAGCGGCACCCCCTCGGTGACGCGGCCCTCGGCGATCAGGATCAGTCCCTGCGTGTGGATCGCCATCGCGAGGAGGTCTCGATCGCCGAACCGCTCCCCGATCTCGGTCGCATGCTCGGCCAGCGGGCCCGCCGTCGCGAGATCTCCGGCGAACCGCGACACCGTGGCCTCGAGGACCGCCATGAACCCGAGCTCGACGCAGTCGGGCAGACCCGCCGCGTGCCGCTTGGTCCGGGCGAGCCACCCCATGCCGGCGGCCGGCTCGTCGCGGAGGAAGTGCTCGATGCACAGGCGGGCGGCCATCCACCCGGCTCGCCGTTCGTCCCCGGCGTCCGCGTACCCCGTGTAGGCCTTCTGTCGCGCCGCGATCGACTCGTCCTGATGGCCCGTCCACCACGCCGCGTCGGCGAACGTCTCCCATCCCCTCGGCGTGAGGTCGGAGGGTTCGAGCCCCCCGAAGATCGAGTACGCCTCGGCCCACGATCGCCGCTGGACGGCATCCACAGCCCGTTCGAGATCGTCGATCCGCTCGGCCACGTCCCCCCTCCTTCGCAACGTCAAGGCCGCAACCAGGGTAGCCCCCGCGCTCCGTCCGGTAGGAACACGACGACGCGACGACGGATGTTCCGATTCTGTGAAGCGTTCCCCATCGGCGAACTCCGGTCGCCGCCCGACCGAATCACGCCTGGAGCTCGTCTGGCGTCTTCTGCCGCGCGCCCGACGGCGGGGCGCGAACGGGCACGCACGGCTCTTCGGCTCGCGAGGAGGTCACGAGATGCGCAGACTACGCGGCACACAGGGACTGCTGATCGGCATCTTCGCGCTTGCGCTGGTCGCCGCCGCATGCGGCAAGAGCGCTTCGGCGTCGCAGGGCGGCGGAACGACCACGACGCCCACGCCGACCCCCGCGCCCTCTCCCTCCTACGGCATGCCGCCCTCCAGCGGCAAGACCGTGGTCGAGGGACCCGGCAACTCGTTCGCATTCGTGCCCTCGACGATCACCGTCAAACAGGGCGCGACCCTGACGCTGAACAACGTCAGCAACGCCGCGCACACGTTCACGGTGACCGGTCAGGGCATCGACGTCGAGACACAGCCGGGCAAGACCTCGCAGGTGACGATCGACCTCAAGCCCGGCAGCTATCCGTTCATCTGCCGGTTCCACCAGTCGCTCGGCATGACCGGAACGCTGATGGTCAAGGCGTAGCGGGCGTGTCGGCGGGCTCGGCCGCGTCCGCCCGCGACCCATCCTCCGTGGGCCCCGGCTCGTACAGGGCCACGAGGTCGGAACCGAGGCCGGCGAGCGCATCGCGAACCTCGGGCGGACCCACGACCTCGACCCAGCGGGCGAACGCGGCCAGCTCGCCGGCCACCGTCTGGACCGACCAGCTGCGCAGCTCGAAGGCGACCCGGCCGTCGGCACCCCGCTCGCCGACCTCAAGGCGCGAGCCGAATGAGGTACGGAGCCACGGGATCGCCTCGGGTTCGGCGCGCGCGAACGCACGGAATGGCACGCGGCGCTCGTCGATCTCGGCCATCACGGACGACCAGTGCTCCTCGAGGTCGAACCCCTCGGGACGGACCACGGGATCGTCGGTGACGACGACGGACCGAACCCGGCTTACGCGGAACGTGCGCAGGCCGGCCTCGGTGTCGGCGATCAGGTACCAGACCGACGCCTTCGACACCAGGCCGAGCGGATGCACTGTGCGTTCTGACTCCGGCCGGCTCCGGCCCGCGTACCCGATCCCGATCTGGCGCCCGTCGACCACCGCGTGCTGCAGCACCTCGAGGTGCGCCGGCTCGGCGACGTGCGTCTGATCCCACGTCTTCGGGTCGATCACGACCGCGGAGGCGGCGGCCTCCGCCTCGGCTCGGAAGGGTTCGGGGAGCGCGCGGACCAGCTTTCGCAGCGCCGCCTTGACCTGCGGCGTGGCCGAGGCCGACGGCCCGGCCACCAGGAACAGCGTTCGGGCCTCCGCCGCGGTGAGCCCGCTGAGGTCGGTCCGGGCGCCCCCGAGCAGCGACCAGCCGCCGCCGCGCCCCGCCTGCGAGTACACGGGGATCCCGGCCATGGCGAGCGCCTCCAGGTCGCGCCGGGCGGTACGCTCGGAGATCTCCAGCTCCTGGGCGACCTCGGCCGCGGTCACGCGCCCGCGTGCCTGCAGGATCAGAAGGACGGCGACCAGGCGATCCGCGCGCACGGGCCCAGGATTCCATAGAAACCGGCCATATGTTGGCCACTTCACCCTGCGAAGATGCGCAGGATCCCGCGCTCAGTCTCGGAAGACCGACCGGTCCAACGTGAGACGACCCATCGAGGAGGGCCAAGTGAGGAGGATGCGATGACGAGCTCTGCGATCGAGGCCGAGGGCCTCGTCAGGACGTTCGGGAAGGTCCGCGCGCTCGACGGCATCGACCTGGTGGCGCGCGAGGGGACGGTGTTCGGGCTGCTCGGGCCCAACGGCGCCGGGAAGACCACGGCGATCCGGGTGCTCTCGACGCTGCTGCGACCCGACGCCGGCCGCGCCGTCGTCGGCGGCTACGACGTCGTCCGCGAGCCCGCCATGGTGCGCGGGCTGATCGGGCTCACCGGCCAGTACGCGGCCGTCGACGAGCTGCTGTCCGGACAGGACAACCTGTACATGATCGGCCGCCTCCTCGGCTGGAGGAAGGCCGACGCGCGCGCCCGGGCCACAGAGCTGCTGGAAGCGTTCGACCTGTCCGATGCGGCGACGAAGTACGTCAAGCAGTACTCGGGCGGCATGCGCCGCAGACTCGACCTCGCGGCGAGCCTGGTCGGGCGGCCGAAGCTCCTATACCTGGACGAGCCGACCACCGGCCTGGACCCGAGGAGCCGCCTCGAGCTCTGGCGCATGATCCGCACGCTTGTCGCCGAGGGGACCACCGTGCTGCTGACCACGCAATACCTGGAGGAGGCCGACCGGCTCGCCGACGAGATCGTCGTGATCGACCACGGCAAGGTCATCGCCGCGGGTACCCCGCAGCAACTCAAGATGCGGATCGGCGGCCAGGTGCTGCAGGCGCAGCCGGCGGACCCGACCGACCTGGTCGCGACGGAGGAGATCCTCGCCTCGTTCGGCGACGACGAGAATCGGCCGCACAACGACGGGCAACTCATCTCGATCCGGATCAACGACCGGGCCGCGCTCGGGCGGGCGGTGCGTCGGCTCGACGACGCGGGGATCGTCGTGGACGACCTGTCGCTGCGGCGGCCGAGCCTGGACGAGGTCTTCCTCGCGGTCACCGGTCACCTGGCCGAGGAGGACGAGCTGCAAGGTGAGGAAGCAAGGGCCGACGAGAGGAGGACGGCATGAGCGCGATCACCGTCACGCCCACCGGACGTCCGAACGTGCTGTCGAACACGCTCACGATCGCGCGCCGGAACCTGCTGCACATCAAGGCGACGCCCGAGCAGCTGGTCGAGATGTCGATCCAGCCGATCATGTTCCTGGTCCTGTTCGTGTACGTGTTCGGCGGGGCGATCGCCGGCTCGAGCGCCGCCTACCTGCAGTACGCGCTGCCCGGCATCCTGGTGCAGGCCGTCTCGTTCCTGCCGTTCACGACGGCGCTCGCGCTGAACACGGACTTCCAGCGCGGCGTCATCGACCGCTTCCGTTCGCTGCCCATCGCGCGCTCGGCGGTGATCAGCGGCCGGATCGCGGCGGACGGCGTCCGGATCCTGTGGAGCATCCTGATCATCACCGGCTTCTCGATGATCCTCGGCTTCCGGTTCACCGGGGGCACCGCCGGCGCGTTCGGCGCGGTTCTCTTGGTCCTCGCCTGGGGGCTCGTCATGTGCTGGCCGATGGCCTTCATCGGCATCACCGCCCGCTCCCCCGAGTCGGTGAACACATGGGGGTTCATGATCATCCTGCCGCTGACGTTCGCGAGCTCCGCGTTCGCGAACCCCGACACGATGCCCGGGTGGCTTCAAGCGATCGTGAAGGCGAACCCGGTGACGTCCGTGATCGACGCCGCGCGCGGCCTGATGCTGGGTGGGCCCGTGGCCGAGCCGCTCACCGACGCCATCATCTGGATGGCGGTGCTCCTGGCCATCTTCGTTCCGCTCGCGATCATCCGGTACCGCCGCCGGACCTGAGTTCGGAACGAACGGGCGAGCGAGGCGCTGTCTGGACGCCCATCGAGCGGCGGCGTAGGGTCGGCCCGACCGCCGTTCGTTTCGGCGAGGAGCCGAGCCCGTGCGACCGATCCGAACCCTGCTGGCCGTGGCCCTGGGGATCTCGGCGTTGGCGTGTCACACGTCCGCCCGCACGTCTTCATCGCCGACCGCATATCGCGCCTACCGGCACGGCCTCCTGGGGTCGCAGTGCGGGACGGGCGACACGGCGGGGGCGCCGGGCGTCGGCGACGCGTACTTCCCGAACTACGGCAACGGCGGATACGACGTGCAGCACTACGACCTTGACCTCCGGTACGCACCGGGACCGGATCATCTGCGCGGTACCGCGACGATCCAGGCCGACGCGACACAGGACCTGTCGTGCTTCAACCTGGACCTCGTCGGGTTGACGGTGCACGAGGTAACCGTCGCCGGGCAGCCGGCGACGTTCTCCCGGTCCGCGCACGAGCTGAAGATCACGCCCCCGGCGCCGCTCGGCTCGGGGGACGCGTTCGTGGTCGTCGTCGACTACGAGGGGACGCCGCACACGTTCCCCGTCCCCGGCATCACGCAACGGGCGGGGTTCGTGCCCACGCGCGACGGCGCGATCGTCGCCGGCGAGCCCGAGGTGGCCGCGGGCTGGTTCCCGGTGAACGACCACCCGACCGACCGCGCGACGTACACGTTCCGCGTCACGGTGCCCAGCGGCTACGACGTCGTGGCCAACGGGCTACGCCAAAGCAAGACCACCCACCACGACCGGACCACGCACGTGTGGGTCGCGAACGACCCGATGGCCAGCTACCTGGCGACGGTCGACGTAGGCGACTGGCGGATGCGGTTCCGCCGGACCGACTCGGGCCTACCCCTGATCGATGCGGTCGACCCCAACATGCTCGCCGACTCGCGGGCGGCGCTGCGGCGCGAGCCGGAGATCCTCTCGTTCCTCGAGAGCCAGTTCGGCCCCTATCCGTTCGACACGGTCGGGGCGATCGTCACCGACAGCCGCAAGCTCGGGTTCGCCCTGGAGACGCAGACCCGGCCGATCTACCCGCCGGACGCGTTCCCCGGACCCGGGATCTACTACGTCGTGCACGAGCTGGCGCACCAGTGGTTCGGCGACCTCGTCTCGGTCGATCGGTGGCAGGACATCTGGTTGAACGAGGGCTTCGCCACCTACGCGGAGTGGCTGTGGACCGAGCACAAGGGGTTGAGCACCACACAGCGGACGTTCCGGCGTGACTTCCGGGGCATCCCTCGACGCTCCTCGTTCTGGGCGGTGACGATCGGGGACCCCGGGGTGAGGGACCTGTTCGACGGCGCCGTCTACGAGCGCGGGGCCATGACCCTGCAGGCACTTCGCAACGAGATCGGCACGGACGACTTCTTCGACGTGCTGCACCAGTGGACCCAGGCGCATGCGTTCGACACCGGGACGACCGACGCGTTCATCGCGCTCGCCGAGCAGGTCTCCGGCCGGCAGCTCGACGAGCTGTTCCAGACGTGGCTGTTCGACCCGCACAAGCCGCCGCCGGGCAGCGCCGGGCGGCATGCATCGGTGCAGTCGTAGGGTGGGAGGACGCTGACCGGCCGGCCCGCCCACGGGAGGTCTTGCCCTGGAGACCACGAAGACCGACGAAACGACGATCGCGCCCGACGAGCTCGAACGCCGGCTGGAGGAGCACCGGGTCGAGCTGACCGCGTACGCCTACCGGATGCTGGGCTCGGCGTTCGAGGCGGAGGACGCCGTGCAAGAGACCCTGCTCCGCGCCTGGAAGCACATCGACCAGTTCCAGGGCCGATCGTCGCTTCGCTCGTGGCTGTACAGCATCGCGACCAACGTCTGCCTCGACATGCTGAGCGGCAAGGAGCGCCGGGCGCGGCCGATGGAGATGGAGCCGGCGCGTAGCGCCGACACCCCGGTGCCCGGACCGCTCCCCGAGTCCGCGTGGATCCTGCCGATCCCCGACGAGCGCGTGGTCCCCGCCGAGGGTGACCCCGCCGAGCTGGTCGAGTCGCGCGAGTCGATCCGGCTGGCGTTCGTAGCGGCCTTGCAGCATCTCCCGCCCCGGCAGCGGGCGGTGCTGATCCTGCGGGAGGTCCTGCGCTGGAAGGCGTCCGAGGTGGCCGAGCTGCTCGACACCTCGGTCGCCTCGGTCAACAGCGCGCTGCAACGGGCGCGGGCGACCTTGGCGTCCGTCGATCTGTCGGCGGAGGCGAGCCGGCCGATGGACGAGGAGCAGCGCGCGCTGCTCGCCCGCTACGTCGACGCGTTCGAGCGCTACGACATGGACTCGCTCACGTCGCTGCTGCACGATGACGCGACCTGGTCGATGCCGCCGTACGAGATGTGGCTGCAGACGCACGAGGATGTCGTCGCCTGGTGCCTCGGACCGGGCATCGGGTGCAGGGGCTCGCGGCTGATCCCCGTCGAGGCGAACGGGTCGCCGGGGTTCGGCCAGTACAAGCCGGGCCCCAGCGGACTCGAGCCCTGGTCGCTACAGGTCGTCGAGATATCGGGCGGGAAGATCGCGGGGATCAGCTTCTTCCTCGACGCCGAACGCCTCTTCCCGCTGTTCGGGCTGCCGCCGCGGTTCGAACCCTGACCGTTCCTCGCACGGAAGGGCGTCGTCCAATCCGGCCAGGGCGAGGAGGTCCCGCAGGTCGCCGCTCGCGCCCCGGAGGACGACGCGGAGGCCTCGCCGGCGGGCGGCGAGCTGGAGCAGCGCCAGCGCCTCGAGCGCGCGGACGTCGGCGCGGCCGAGCGCGCGCACGTCGCACTCGATCGGGGGGTTCGGCTCGGGTGGCGGTCGTGCCGCGCCCTTCGACGAGCCCGCCCGAGCCCGGGGATGGTCGTCGCCGGTCATCCGCCCGGACAGACGAGGCAGGGTTCCGAAACTCATCGGGCGTCGGGTCGCATCGATGAGTTCGGCGGCGCCGTGACGTCTGCACCGGTGAGGACGGATCGGAGAGGAGGACCGAGATGCGCAAGCTGACCGTGAGCGAGTTCCTGAGCCTGGACGGCGTGATGCAGGCGCCCGGCGGCGAGGACGAGGACACCGAGGGCGGGTTCCGCCACGGCGGGTGGCAGATGCGGTACTTCGACGACGCGGCCGGGGAGCTGGTGTTCGTCGCGATGGCCGAGACGGGCGCCTTCCTACTGGGCCGCAAGACCTACGACATCTTCGCCTCGTACTGGCCGACGCAGCCCGACGACGATCCGTTCGCCAAGGTGCTGAACGGCCTGCCGAAGTACGTGGCCTCGACCACGCTCTCGGAACCGCTCGCGTGGCAGAACTCGACGCTCCTGCAGGGCGACGTCGCGAAGGCCGTCGCCGAGCTCAAGGAGGGCCAGGGCGGGACGATCGTCGTGCTCGGCAGCGGCGACCTGGTCCAGACGCTGTTCGAGAACGACCTGGTGGACGAGTTCTCGCTGATGATCAACCCGGTCGTGATCGGGAGCGGCAAGAAGCTGTTCCGGGAGGGCGAGAAGAAGCTCCTGCGGCTCGTCGACTCGAAGACGAGCACCACCGGCGTGCTGATGACGACGTACGCGCCCGAGCGGTAGGCGATAGCGTCGGCGTCGTGCCGGCACGCCGCGACGACGCCGTCCTGGACCGCCGAACGCTGAACCGCGCGCTGCTCGAACGGCAGATGCTCCTGCGCCGATGGCGCGTGCCCGCCCTCGACGGGGTCGAGCGGCTCGTCGGGCTGCAGGCGCAGGTACCTCGCGATCCGTACGTGGCCCTGTGGTCGCGGCTCGACCGCTTCCGCCCCGCCGCTCTCGCCGAACCGATGGCCGACCGGCGCGCGGTGCGGATGACGCTCCTCCGCGGGACGCTGCACCTGGTGACCGCGGCGGATGCGATCGCGCTTCGACCGGCGATCCAGCCCGTGGTCGAACGGATGCTTCGCAGCCAGGCGGCCTACCGAACCGCCGTCGACGGCATCGACCTCGACGAGCTGCTCGGGTCGTATACGGACCTGCTGGAGGAGGCTCCGCGCACGCGCGCGCAGCTCGGCGAGGCGATCGCCTCGCGATATCCAGGACGCGACGCCACCGCCCTCTCGCTCGCGATGTACCTCGTGCCCACCGTGCAGGTCACGCCGAGAGGGGTCTGGGGGCAGACTGGTCCCTCGGCGTTCACGACGGTCGAGGCGTGGCTGGGACGCCCGGTCGACGACGCGGCCGACCTCGGGCCGACGATCCTGCGCTACCTGGCCGCGTTCGGGCCCTCGACCGTGGCCGACGCGCAGTCGTGGTCCGGGCTGGCGAGCCTAAAGCCAGTGTTCGAGGGCCTTCGCCCCCGGCTACGAACCTTCCGGGACGAGCGAGGGCGCGAGTTGTTCGACGTGCAGGGTGGCCCGCTCCCCGATCCGGACGTGCCGGCGCCCGTGCGCTTCCTCCCCGAGTACGACAACGTGGCGCTCGGCCACAAGGACCGCGGTCGGATCGTCCCAGACGGCGTCCCGCAGTGGACCGAGGTCGGATGGGGAGGCGTGCTCGTCGACGGGTTCGGGGCCGCGCGATGGAGGCTGGACATCGACGGCGACGGGGGGACGCTGCGGATCGAGGCGTTCGGGACCCTGTCGCGTCCCGAACTCGGCGCCGTCGCCGAGGAGGGCGCGCGACTGGCGGCGTTCCTCGCACCCGATGCCGCGCGCCGGGACGTCCGGTTCGGCGAGTTCGCCGGCGTCGGTCGGCGGTGAGGCGCTTCGGGGAGGCCGAACGACGGGCACGCGTGGGCGGGCGTCACGCGCTCGCGTCGCGCGTCGGTTCGGTCGAGGAGGCGGCCGAGGCCGTTGTCGGCCTGCATTCGAGCGACCCGGCCACGGTGTTCCTGTCGGCGCGGGCACGCGTGAACCCGTTCGAGCCGCGCGATCTCGAGGAGGCGCTGTACACACGTCGGTCGCTCGTGCGCATGCTCGGGATGCGCCGAACGCTGTTCGTCGTCCCCCGCAACCTCGCGCCGGTCATGCACGAGGCCTGCACGAAGGCGCTCATCCCTCGGGAGCGCACCCGCCTGCTGCGGATGCTCGAGGACCAGGGCGTCGCACCGGCGCGGCGGGGCGAACGCTGGCTCGACCGGGTCGAGGACGAGACGCTCTCGGCGCTCGAGGCGCGTGGGGAGGCGTCGGCGCGCGAGGTCACGACCGACGTGCCCGAGCTCGCGCTCAAGCTCGTGTTCGGCAGGGGATCGGCATGGGAGGCCTCGGTCGGCGTCTCGACGCGCGTGCTGTTCCTCTTGGCGACCGAGGGCCGGATCGTGCGGACGCGGCCGCTCGGCGCGTGGACGTCGGGGCAGTACCGGTGGTCGACGGTCGGGCGCTGGCTGGGTGGACCGCTTCCCGCCGTCGACCAGGACGAGGCGTGCGCCGAGCTGCTTCGGCGGTGGCTCGGCGGGTTCGGGCCGGCCACCTCGATGGACATCCGGTGGTGGATGGGGTGGACGGCCAGGCTGACCGCGTCGACGCTCTCGGCGGTGGAGGCGGTTACGGTGCGGCTGGGCGGCGGGCAGGGGTGGGTGCTGCCCGACGACATCGAGGCCGTGCCGGAGTCCGACCCCTGGGTCGCGTTCCTCCCGGGGCTCGACCCCACGGTCATGGGGTGGAAAGAACGGGCGTGGTACCTCGGCCGGCGCGAGCGCGAGCTGTTCGACCGCAACGGGAACGCCGGACCAACCGTCTGGGCGAACGGCCGCGTGGTCGGGGCGTGGGGACAGACCGAGGCCGGCGAGATCGCGATCAAGCTCGTGGCGCGCGTCGACGCGGGCACGCGTACGCTGATCGAGGCGGAGCGGGAGCGGCTCCGTGCATGGTTGGGCGACGTGCGGATCCGAACGCGGTTCGGGACGGCGCTCGAACGCTCGCTGACGGGGCGGTGAGCTCTCGCGGCGGCGATATCGATTCCGATATCGGGTCGTCGCGCCTTGACTCGCGGCATGGCGTCAGGGTTCTGTCTGACAGAACCCTGACGGGTGCTACCGCGCGGCGCGCCCCCCAACCGCTACGGCTGGATGTTCTGGTTGAGGTAGAACAGGTTGTCCGGGTCGTACGCCCGTTTCACCTTCACCAGCCGGTCGTAGTTCGCGCCGTAGTGCGCCCGGATGCGCGACTGGTCGTCGTCCGCCATGTACCGGCGCCACCTGGGCGACGCGTCCGCCGTCGACGAAGCCCGGGTGGTCGCGATGGGCGTCGAGAACCCGCACCTGCACGACCTGATCGAGCCCACGGCACGTCGCTCCTGGACGACCTGCTCGGCAAGGTCGCGCGGGCCTAGGCTGCACCCGTGGAGCGCGACCGCTCAGCGAACGACGACGCCGGGCGCCCTGGCGAGGTCACGATCCGCCCCGTGCGCGAGGATGACCTCCCGATCCTGTTCGAGAACCAGCGGGACCCGGAGGCCAACGCGATGGCCGCGTTCCCCCCGCGCGACCGAGAGGCCTTCATGGCGCACTGGAGGAAGATCCTGTCCGATCGGAGCCTCGTCGCGCGCACGATCGAGCTCGACGGCGCCGTGGCCGGCAACGTCGGGAGCTTCGAGTTCGAGGGCCGGCGCGAGGTCGGCTACTGGATCGACCGCGCGGTCTGGGGCCGGGGCGTAGCCACGCGCGCGCTCGCCGCTTTCCTGCGCGAGGAAACGCGGCGTCCGCTGTTCGCCGGTGTGGCCCCGCACAACGCCGGCTCGATGAGGGTGCTCGAGAAGTGCGGGTTCGAGCGCACGGGCGAGACCGGCGCCGACGGCCACGTGATCTTCCGGCTGGGCTGAGCGGCGGCGCTACAGGCGCAGCGCCTGCGGCCTCGACATCAGGACCTCGGGGTCGTTCCAGTCGACACCCTCGACGTCGATGTACAGCTCGATCTCGTTGCCGTCGGGATCGGCCAGGTACACGCTGTGCGTCATCCCGTGGTCGGCCGTGCCCATGAGCGGCACGCCGGCCTCCTGCAGACGGGCGAGCGCGCCCCGGAGCTCGTCGTCGGTGTCCCCGACCTTGAGGCCGAAGTGGTACAGGCCCACCCGTCGGCCGGCCGGGATCGGGGCCGCATCGGGGCCGACCTCGATCAGCAGCAGCTCGTGATGCGTTCGGCCGCTCGAGAACATGGCGGCCGGGAACGGCACGTCCCCCGGCCCGACCTGACGCCACCCGAGCACGTCGCGGTAGAACCGCACCGAGCGTTCGAGCTCGCGCACATACAGCACGATGTGTCCGAGCTCCTTCACGCCACCCGGCCGCTCGTCGGTCTGGGCCATGAGGACCTCCCTCCTGTTCGCCTGCCTGACTGGCACATCTGGAGCGATACCACCTAGTCTGCCGCCTGAACATGGCTCCCGACACGACACCGGAGGAGGAGTGGGCTGCATTCCTGAGCGGGACCCACCCGCACCTGCACGACAAGAGCCCACTCCGGCTGATCCCGTCGAACCCCCGCTGCAAGATCTGCAGCGCGCCGTTCGGGGCGCCGGGACGCTTCGTCCTGAGACGCTACGGCTTCACGCCCTGGGAGAAGAACCCGAAGATCTGCGGACGCTGCTTCAAGGGGCTGCAGAGCCAGGCCGAGATGTGCCCGACCTCGCAGGACGACGTGAGCGGCGCCGAGGTGGAGCTCTCGATGCTGTTCGCCGACGTCCGCGGCTCGAGCAAGATCGCCCGGACGATGTCGAACCTGGAGTTCTCGCGCCTGATGAACCGGTTCTACCGGGTGTCGAAGGACGTCCTCGTCGAGGCCGACGCGATCATCGAGAAGTACGTCGGCGACGAGGTCGTGGCCCTGTTCATCCCACTGATGACCGGAGTCGTGCACGCCAAGACCGCGATCCGGGCCGCGGAGAACCTGCTCCTCGCGACCGGACATGGCTCGGCCGAGGGGCCGTGGGTGCCACTGGGCGCGGGCGTCCACACCGGACGCGCCTTCGTCGGCGTGGTTGGTTCGGGATCCTCGACCGACTTCACGGCGCTTGGCGACCCCGTGAACATCGCCGCCCACCTCGCCTCGCAGGCCGCGATCGGCGAGGTGCTGGTCACGACCGAGTCCGCGGCCGCGGCGCGGCTGCCGCTCGACGGCCTCGAACACCGTCACGTCTCCCTGAAGGGACACCCCGTCGACGCGGTGGTCGTGCGGCCCCGCGAGGGCGCGGAGGGGGAACCGGTCGCCGGATCGCGATGAGACGGCCGTGAGTGCGATCGGCCGGGCGCTCAAGGTCCACCCCGGCGAGCGAGCGCTCGTCGTCCCCATGGTCGCCCTGACGTTCGTCGCGATGGCGGGCCTGGTGGCCGCGCAGAGCGCCGCGAACGCGCTGTTCTTCGAACAGGTCGGCACGGACGCTCTTCCGGTCATGTACCTCGCACAGGGCGCGACCGCATTCGTGCTCATGATGTCGGTCGCGGCGGTGCTCGGCCGCGTCGATCGCCGTCGCGCCTACCTCGCGATCCCGGCGGGTCTGGCGCTGCTCGGGCTGTTCGAACGCGCCGTGCTGTTCACCGACGCGACGTGGATCTACTGGGTGTTCTGGCTGACGGTCGCGTTCGCGCTCCTGTTGCAGAACGTGTTCGTCTGGGGCGTGGCCGGGGTGGTCACCGACACGCGCACGGCCAAGCGGCTGTTCCCACTGTTCGCGGCCGGCGAGATCCTGGGGTCGGTGGCGGGCGGCCTGCTCACGGCGCCGCTCGTGAGCCTGGTCGGAACGCGGAACCTCGCCGTCGTGTGGGCGGGGGCGTTGGCGGTGGCGGTGGTCCTGTGCCGGATCGTGTTGTCGGCGGCCAGGCCGGGCACGCACACCGAACGCGTCGAGCACGTCGAGCACGCGCGACGCGTCCGCCGAACGCGCTCGTCGCCGTGGCGCGACCTGCGGACCGCGTTCGCGTACGTTCGGACCTCGAAGCTGCTTGTGTGGATGACGGCGGCGGCCGTGCTGTTCTCGGTCCTGTTCTTCTCCCTGTACCTGCCGTGGGCGACGGCCGCGACCGAGCGCTACCGGTACGCCGGCGATCTCGCGTCGTTCTTCGGGCTGTTCTGGGCGGCGATGACCGCGGGCGCGTTCCTCTTGTCGGTGCTGGCCACCAATCGATTGTTCGCTGCGTTCGGCATCGCCACGATGATGATGGTGCTCCCGGTGATGTACCTGGGGACGTTCGGCATCCTGC
The DNA here is from genome assembly GCA_046731295.1 of Actinomycetota bacterium. Classification (GTDB taxonomy): domain Bacteria; phylum Actinomycetota; class UBA4738; order UBA4738; family HRBIN12; genus DASSJM01. Next base: position 666 of record JBKPKU010000142.1, on the reverse strand, counting down.
TGGCGAGCTCGGGCTTCGTGATGCTGGTCGTGCTGCGGTTCCTCGACGGGGTATGGCTGCAGGGGGTGGCATCGCCGGCTTGGGAGACCCTCACCAACGTCGTTCCGGACGCGCGTCGAGACCAGGTCCGCGCGTTCCTCAACGGCGGGCCGGCGCAGGCCGGAACCGCGATCGCCGGCGTGATCGCCCTGGTGGGTCAGCAGGTCCTATCGGCCAGGCAGTTCGCCGCGATCGGGCTGGCCACGGCCGGCCTGGCGACGTTCGTCGTGTGGCGCGTTCGACGGTCGTACGCCTCCGCGCTGGTCGACGCGCTCCGGGAAGGACGACCGCACGTGTTCCCCGATGTGGCCGTCGCCCGCGTCCCGTTCGCGTTCGGCCACGACGCGCAGGCGCTCGCGAGCGCCATGCGATCGGCCGGTGACGAGTCGCCGCAGGTCCGCCGCCTCGCGGTCCGGCTCCTGGCGGACTTCGACGACGAGCGGGCGGCGACCGCTCTCGAAGGCGCGCTCGGCGACCCCGACGCCGGCGTCCGTGCCCAGGCCGTGGCCGCGCTGGTGCCCCGGCTGGACGATGCCGAACGCGAACGCGTGCTGCGTCCGCTCGTGGACGACCCGGCGGCCGGCGTAGCCGCGCCGGCGGCGGCGGCGCTGGCGACGGGCCCCGAGG
>JBKPKU010000141.1:0-51995 GCA_046731295.1 Actinomycetota bacterium | reverse complement strand
GCCGGGGCGGCCCGCCCGCAGCGCCGCAACCAGCGCGCCCTGTCCGATGAGCCCGGCGCGGCTCGTGTTCACCAGCAGCGACGTGGGCTTCATGCGGGCGAGGTCCGCCGCGGTGACGATGCCCCGCGTCGCCGGGACGAGACGCATGTGGAGCGACAGCACGTCGCAGTCGTCGAAGAACGACTCCTTGCTGTCCGCAGGCTCGTACCCGTCGGCGCGCGCCCGCGTGAGTGAGTCCTCACGGCCCCACACGAGCACGCGCATCCCGAAGGCCCGACCGTACCCGGCAACCACGGAGCCGATCCGGCCGTAGCCGTAGATCCCCAGGGTCCTGCCGCGAAGCGAGTCGCCGACGCCCATCTGCCACATGCCCGCGCGAAGCGAGGCCATCTGCTGCGGGATCCGGCGCACCGCGGCAAGCACGAGGCCCCACGTGAGCTCCGCGGCCGCGTATGAGGGCGTGTGCGAGTGCATGTTCGACGAAACGACGATCCCGAGTCGCGTGCACGCATCGACGTCGATGTGCGGGTAGACGCTCCGCTGGCTTATCAACCGGAGCGTGGGCAGACGCTCGAGGAGCGGCGCGCGGATCTCCGTTCGTTCCCGGATCAGCACGAGCGCCTCGCAGTCCCGGAGCCGCTCGGCCAGCACCTCGACGTCCTCGACGTGGTCGTTCCACACCGTGACCTTGTGCCCGGCGAGCTTCTCGAAACACGGCAGCTCCCGCAGCGTGTCGAACCAGTCGTCGAGAATCGTGACCTTCACTCGCTGTATCGTCCCATCACGAACCACACGGGTACACGCAGGTGCATGGTCATGTATCGCTCCAGGGCCGTGCCAAGGCGCCGAGGGGGCCGAAATTCTTCCTCATCGTGACAACCAGTAGGAACTGATCGCCAGGATGCTGAGGTGGAGGGCCTGGTCGGTCGCGATCACTCCCCAGAACAGAGTGGAGAAGTTCTTGCTGCCCGTGGAACCGAGCAGGAACCTCGTGGCCATCTCCGATCGACCAACGCACGCGTGCCGGCTGAGATCGTCAGGAACCAAACAGCCCGCCAGTCGTGCCACACGGGCAGGACGAGCGTGGCCATGGTCAGATGGTAGGTGAGGACGTGGGCGAGATCGGCCCGCCAGCTCGACTCCTTGTTGGAAGCCGCCAGTCGGTTTGGGCGACGAAGTCTCCGAGCAGGTGGCCGGCGAGGACGAGCAAGAACAGATCACGCATGCCGGAGCATCCCGATCCGCCGCATCACCTGCCGATGTGCCTTCGCGACCTCGTTCGGGGCTGAAGGAACGATCATGTGCTCGTCACCTCCCGACGTTGCCGATCGCCGGAACGGTCGGTGGTCTTGGCTCGATCGACGTCGGAGTCTCGTGGGTCGAGTGGGAGCGTCTCGAGCCTGGGAGGCTCGCGCCGAGGCTTCGGCCTCTCGATGCGGATGCGCCTCATGACTCCGCGCTTCGCGACCGCCCGAAGCGTTCGACCTGTTCGCGCAGATCGGTCGTGGGGTGGCCCAAGCCCACCTCGACGAGCGTTCGGCGGAGCGTCGCCATCCCCGCCCGGATACGGCTCTTCACCGTGCCGGGAGGGATGCCCTGCAACTCGGCCACCTGTGTGGACGAGCGTTCTCCGAGGTACGCGAGTGCAACGGCGGAGCGCTGCCGTGGCGGAAGCCGGTCAATGGCCATGAGCACACTCTGGATCAGGTCGCGATGCTCTGCATGCCACTCGGGGCCAGGCTCGTCCGATACGTCCGAGACGCTCGGCTCGGACGCGAGCTTCCTCGTTTCGAGGCTTCGCCGACGCAGGAGGTCGATCGCGAGGCTGCGAGCGGTCAACAGCATCCAGCCGTCCAGGGACCCGCGCCGGGGATCGAACGGCGAGCCCGTGCGCCAGACCTTGAGGAAGGTGTCTTGGACGAGGTCCTCCGCATCGGCCTTGTTCCTGAGCAGGACCAGACCAAGGCCGTAGATCCGGGACGCGTACCGAGCGTAGAGCGCGTCGGCGGCCGCGGGCTCTTTCCGCAGCAGCGCCGCCATAAAGCTTGCGTCCGCTTCGCTCGGCGTCGCATCGCGACGGGTGCGATTCTTCGTGGGAAATGAGACCGAGGCCTTTGGATCCGAGGCGATCGAGGTGCTCATGAACCCAGGATCGAAGACGACGCACCCGCTCACATCGAGGACGTCCCCAGCCGCGACCCCAAGAATCGAGCTCGCTCCCCCCTAGGTTCGTGGCCGCTCGAGCGCCCTCCGGCAGAGACCTAGGATTGACGCGTGAAGGCACGCGGGGGCCAGACGGGACCCGGGGCGACTGGACGCTTGCTCGAGCGCGATCGGGAGCTCGAGGCGCTCGGTGCCGCGGTCGAGGCAGCGGCGGACGGAACGGCGGGCCTGGTGCTCGTCGAGGGACCGGCGGGCATCGGTAAGTCGCGGCTCTTGGCCGCGGCGAGGGCGCTCGCCGACGAGCGTGGGTTGCTCGAGGTCGCCGCGCGTGGCGGCGAGCTGGAGAGGGACTTCCCATTCGGGATCGTCCGCCAGCTGTTCGAGTCGCTGCTCGTCGATGAGACGGTGCGCACGAACCTACTGTCGGGGGCGGCTGAGGCGGCGGCTCCCGTGTTCGAGCTGCCCCGAGAGCCGGCCCGTGAGCCCCTCGGCGAGGGCACCTTCGCGGCCCTCCACGGTCTCTACTGGCTGACCGCCAACGTGAGCCAGGAGCGACCGGTGTTCCTCGTCGTGGATGACGTGCACTGGTGCGACCGCGCCTCCCTGCGCTTCCTCGCCTACCTCGCTAGACGGCTCGAGGACCTTCCGGTGCTCCTGGTCGCGAGCTATCGGCGGTCGGAGCCGGGGGCCGACCACGCGTTGCTCGGTCAACTGACGAGCGAACCCCAGGCGCAGCTGCTCATGCCCCGACTCCTCACCGCGACAGCGGTCGCCGAGGTCGTACACGAACGGCTGGGGGAAGGCGTCGAGCCCCGCTTTGCCAAGGCGTGTCATGCGTCGACCGCGGGCAACCCACTCCTACTCGAGGAGCTCCTCAAGACGCTCGCCGCCGAACGGGTCCCGCCCGACGCCGCGCATATCGATTCCATCGCCGAGCTGGGGCCGAGAGCCGTCTCCAGGGCGGTGCTGCTTCGGCTCGCGAGGCTTTCAGCGGACGCCGTCCAGGTAGCACGGGCGATCGCGGTCCTCGGTGACGGCGCAGACCTCCCGGTCGTGGCCGAGCTCGCCGACCTCGAGCCGGCGACGGTCGCCGCCGCGACGCGCGAGCTCGTGCACGCGGAGATCCTCCGGACTGAGCCGCCGCTCGGCTTCGTGCATCCACTCGTGCAGGCTGCGATCTACGCCGACCTCGCACCCGGTGAGCGCGAGCTGCAGCACGAGCACGCGGCCAGGCTTCTCGTCGAGCTCGGCGCTCCCAAGGAGCAGATCGCCGCGCACCTGCTCGTCATCCCGGGGCGGGGTGAGGACTGGGTGGTGGACGTCCTGCGCGCGGCGGCGAACACCGCAGTCGTGAAGGGGGCCCTCGACTCGGCGATCTCGTCCTTGCGCCGCGCCCTGGAGGAGCCGCCCCGGCCGGACCTTCGCCTCGAGCTCCTGCTCGAGCTTGCGCCCGCCGAGATGAGCACGTCGCTGGCGCCTGCGGCGGAGCATTACCGCGCCGCGTACGAGATGGCACGCGAGCCTTCGGCGCGCGGCCGAGCGGCCGACGGCCTGGCCCGTGCGCTGCTGTTCCTGGACGCCCCAGACCAGGCGGCCGACGTCGCCGCCCGTGCCGCTCGCGAACTTCCGCACGAGCTCGAGGATCTCGCCCGCCGCCTCGAGGCGGTCGAGTTCCAAGCCCTCGTCTTCGGCGCGGAGCCCCACGGTGATCAACTCGAGCGCCTCCGCATGCACCGGGAGATCGATGCTTCCGGAGGCGTCGGCGCGAGGGCGCTTGCCGCGATCGCCGCCTCGAACTGGGCTCAATGCGCCGGCCCTGCCGACCGCGTGTGCGCGCTCGCGCGTGCCGCGCTTGGCGGCGGCGATCTCATAGGAGAGGGGCGCGGCCTGATGACGTTGGCTGCCATCGTCCCACTGGCGCTCGCCGATCTCGACGAGGCCGTCGACACGTGGGAGGCCCTTCGCGCGGAGGCGTATCGCAAGGGCTCGGTGTTCACGATCGGGAGCGTCCAGCTGTGGGGTGGCTACACGCAATACCTGCGGGGCGAGCTCGCGGAAGCCGAGGCGGAGATGCGCGCCTCGCTCGAGACGATGGGCCTTTGGGGCATGCCGTCCCCGTGGACCTCGCCCTTCTTGGCGGAGGTCCTCCTCGAGCGCGGCGCGCTCGGGGAGGCCCGCGCCCTGCTCGACAACGCCGGTTCCCCGCATGCCACCTCGGACCTGGCGATCCTCCTCCACCGCGCTCGGATGCGGATGTTGCTGGCCGAGGGCCGGCCTGAGGAGGCGCTCGGATACGCGGACGCCTACGAGCTTCACGCGGGCTGGAGGCGTCACCCGCGCTACTACCCGTGGCGTTCGCTCAAGGCACAGGCGCTCGCTCGACTCGGCCGGCAGGACGAGGCGGTCGCGCTGGGCGAGGAGGAGCTCGAGATCGCGCGCGGGTGGGGATCCCCGGGGACAATGGGACGCTCGCTACGCGTGCTCGGAACGATCCTTCGTGCCGACGGGATCGAACTGCTCGAGGAGGCGTGCGCCCTGCTCGAGGGGGTGCCGGCGCGGCTCGAGCACGCGAAGGCGCTCGGCGCGCTGGGCGCCGCGTTGCGGCGCGCGGGCAAGCCGACCGAGGCTCGCGAGCCGCTTCGGCGCGCGCTCGAGCTTGCCGACGTCTGCGGCGCGCAGCTACTCGTGAACGATGTCCGCACCGAGATCTACGCCACGGGCGCCCGTCCGCGGACGACCGCCCTCCGGGGAGTCCGTGCCCTGACGGCGAGCGAGCGCCGGGTAGCCGATCTCGCCGCAGCAGGGCAGGCGAACCGCGACATCGCGCAGACCCTCTACGTGACGCCGAAGACGGTCGAGGTACACCTCAGCAATGCGTACCGCAAGCTGGGCATCGGGTCGCGGCGCGAGCTCGCGCGCGCGCTCGCCGAGACGACTTAGTAGCCGGCGAGCAACCCAAAAGTTGAGCCGAAGGCGGCGCTCACCCGTACACCTGCATGCGACCGGTCAACCACCAATACACATTGACGGAGGTGAAACCAAATGATCGAGTTCCTTCACAAGCGCACCCTGCTCTTCGGCGTGTCGGTCGTGGCGTTGGCGATCCTGCTGTCAGCGTGCGGCGGTTACAGGAGCGGCACGTCGCAGGGTGGCGATGCGCCCGTTCAGACTGCCGGTGGCCAACCCCCGGTGTCGCCCTTACCGGCGGCCGGTGGCGGCACAACACAGATCGGGACGCGGTCCATCCCCGGGGTCGGCGCCGTTCTCGTGAACACGGAGGGTTTGACCCTGTATCGCCTGACCACCGACACGAGCACCAAGATCACGTGCACGGGTGACTGCGCACAGACATGGCCGCCGCTGCTGAGCACGAACGGGAAGGCCCCTTCCTCCCCCTCGGTGGGCGGCCAGTTCGGAACGCTCACGCGACCCGACGCCGGCGTACAGATCACGTTCAACGGGATGCCCTTGTACACGTACGCGGGCGACTCCCGGCCCGGACAGGCCAACGGCGAAGGGATCGGCGGCGTTTTCTTCGCCGTTTCCCCGTAGCCGAATGGAATCAGCCCGTCTTGAAGCAGAAGGAGGAAGAAGGATGAAAGTGTTTCGTATGCTGCTCGCCATCGCCCCGCTGTCTCTGACCGCCCTTGCGGGCACGGCCGTTGCTGCGGCACCGACCGTCAAAGCCCGGGTGGCCGACGGCACGCTGCGCATCTCGGGTTCCCCTTTCCCGGAGCAGATCGCGCTCCGCCAGAATGCGCTCGATCGGAACCTGCTCGACGTGGACGTTGCCGACGATGGCTCGGCAGATTTCACGTTCGACTTCAGCACGTTCACCGCCATCGATGTCAAGGCCGGCAACGGTGACGACGCGATCCGGATCGATGAGGTCAACGGAAGCTTCACGACCCTCGAGCCCACGCGGATCCACGGCCAGGACGGTGACGACACCCTGCTCGGTGGAAGCGGCGCCGAGGTATTCGTCGGCGGCAACGGCAACGATGTCGTCGACGGCAACGGCGGCGCCGATATGGCGTTCCTGCGCAGGGGCAACGATGTCTTGATCTGGGATCCGGGCGACGGCTCCGACGTCGTCGAGGGCGGGGCCGATTCGGACACGATGGTGTTCAACGGGTCCAACGGCGACGAGATCATGGCTGCGACGCCGGTCTTCGGTCGGGTGTCGTTCACTCGGGATCTCGGCAGCATCGTGATGGACCTCGATAACGTCGAGGCGATCGACGTCAGGGCCCTCCGCGGAACCGACACGGTCACGGTCAACGACACGGGCGGGACGGATCTCGAGCGCGTCGACGTCGATCTCGCCGCTGATCTCGGTGGCTCGACCGGCGACGCTCAGGCCGACGTGGTCACTGTCGTCGGCACGAAAGGGGACGACTCCATCGCGGCGGATGCGAACGGTGCCGCCGTCGAGGTCAGCGGCCTGGCTGCCTCCGTGCGGATCACCCACACGGATCCCGCGAGCGACACGCTGATCATCGACACCAGTACCGGGGTTGACGACGTTGCGCTAGACCCGGCTCTTGCAGCCCTGATCCTGGTCTCCGTCCTGTAACGCGGACGAGATCGATCGGTTGACGTCGTGCCGGCTTCAGCACCCCGGAAAACCGATGCCCGGGTGGGTCCTTCGACTCCTGAAGGACCCACCCGCCCCACCGATCGAGCCGTTGGGAGCCGTCAACGCTTCATCGCGAGAAAGGAGGCTTCGCATGGCAGCGTTTCCCGCGCTCACCCACGTGGCGCTGACGGTCCGCAATCTCTCGGTCAGCGTCCCCTGGTACGGAGCGCTCTTCGATGCCCAGCCCGTGGTCGACGAAGACACGGAAGGCAACTTCCACCACACCGTCTACCTGGTCGGTAACGGCACGCTCATCGGCTTGCATCAGCACTCGAGGCCGGCGCCCGACGAGTGGTTCAGCGAGTTCAGGGTCGGCCTCGATCACGTCGCGTTCGGCTGCGAAGACCGAGCAGAGCTGGAGAAGTGGATGCGTCGCCTCGACGAGCTCGGCATCGCACACGGCGAAATCCAGGATGCGCACTACGGCTCGGACGTGAGCTTCCGCGATCCCGACGGTATCGCTCTCGAGTTCTTCGCCCCGCCACCCGGTTGAGCGCAGTGAAGGGCGGGAGGGTCATCGGGCCAAGCGCGTCCCGACCGTACGGCTGGAGACAGGACCGACACGGCCTCCATGCTGGATCGTGGGCCCGTTACGCCGTCGGGTGGGTGGGTACGTAGGGGGGACGTGACATCCGACCGCGTCCCGGTTCACCCCGTGCCCGACCGGCGGATCGAGGACTACGCCATGATCGGGGACCTCCACACGGCGGCTCTGGTCTCCAGGTCGGGCTCGATCGATTGGCTGTGCCTGCCGAGGTTCGACTCGGCCGCATGCTTCGCGGCGACCGCGTTGTACACAGCGAGGTCGAGGAAGGCGCCGTCGAGATGGACCTCCTGCTGGAAATCGGTGCCGAGCTGCGAGGTCGCCTCAGCCCGGTGATTGGGAGCACCGGCTGGTGGTCGAGCTTGGAGTCGTGGAGACCGTTCACGAGATGCGGTCCGCCCGGTCCGGAGGTGGCGAGACAGACCCCGAGCCTCCCGGTGGCTTTGGCCTAGCCGGTGGCCATAAACGCCGCCGCCTCCTCGTGGTGGACGAGGACGAAGCGAATCCGATCCCGGTGCCTGCGGAGGCCCTCCATGATCCCGTTGATGCCGTCGCCCGGGAGCCCGAAGACCGTGTCGACGCCCCACGAGATCAGCCGTTCGACGAGCAGCTCGGAAGCGATCTTCTCGGCCATGACGATGACCTCCCGGCCGGCGGGAGGCGCTCTAGCAGCATTCCGTCCGGTGAGTCGACGAAACCGGTTCTCGCGCACTGCAGAGAAGACGGGTTTCTCCGCGACACGTGCGGGAATGCACGAGGCATGGAACGTGACCCGGGGCCGCTTGCACACGAGAAGCTCGAACCGACGTCCGATCCGAACCACCCCGAGCCTCAGCCAGCCGAAGTCGAGAGTGCGAGGCTCCTCGCGAACCAGGCCAGGGAGGTCCTGCGGTCGAGAGGCTTGGACGACGAGGAGATCGGTCGCCTCGCGGACGAATACGTCGCCCTCGACATCGGCGAGGACCTCGACGCCTTCATCCAGTGGGCGACGGAGAGAGGAACCGGGGACCGCTCGCGATCGGCTTGATCCCGGACAGCCGGAACCCTTCGCCTGAGATCCCGCATAAGTCGGGCCGAAGCGGGGAACAGTCCGTACCGACTTGGCACCCAGGCTGCTCGGAGCGATCGCCCCCGGGGCGCGGCGGGGGTGGGTGCGAGCGCGAGCCGTCGCCGCTTGCATCGCCCTGGCGTCCTCGTCGTGCTCCAGCGACGCTCCCTCCGTGCTCTCGCCTCAGGGGGAGAGCGCCAGGCGCATCGACGGCCTGTGGTGGCTGATGTTCTGGATCTCTGTCGTGGTGTTCGCCGCGGTGGCCGGGCTGATGGCGGCGGCGATCGTCCGTCGTCGTCGGCGCGGGACCGAGGTCGACCCGTCCGAACCCCGATGGGGTGACCCGTTCGTCGTCATCGCCGGGGTGGTCGTCCCCGCCGTCATCCTCACCTCGGTCCTCGTGGTATCGGCGCGGGACATGGTCGCGATCACGGATACCCGCGACCCGCAGATGACGATCGAGGTCGTCGGTCACATGTGGTGGTGGGAGGTCCGGTACCCGAACGGGATCGAGACCGCCAACGAGATCCATGTCCCCGTGGGGGAGACCGTGCGATTCGAGGTCTCGAGCGTCGACGTCATCCACAGCTTCTGGGTGCCCGAGCTCGCCCCGAAGATCGACATGATCCCCGGCCGCACCAACGTGCTGGACGTCCGGGCCGAGCACCCGGGGACCTACCGGGGCCAGTGCGCCGAGTACTGCGGGCTGCAACACGCGAACATGGCGTTCTTCGTCGTGGCCGAGACTCGCGCCGAATTCGACCGGTGGCTCCGGAACGAGTCCCTGCCCGCCGGCATCCCGAGCCCGGGGGCAACGGCCGGACTCCGGATCTTCCTCGAATCGTCCTGCGTGGGTTGCCACACGATCCGGGGGACGGAGGCCTCCGGGACGCTCGGCCCCGACCTCACCCACGTCGGCGCGAGGCAGACCCTCGCGGCCGGAACGATCGCGAACACCCACGACGACCTCGCCGCGTGGATCTCCGACCCCCAGTCGATCAAGCCCGGCGCGGTCATGCCCCCGACCGAGCTGTCACCGCAGGCGCTGTCCGCCGTCGTCGACTACCTCGAGGGCCTGACCTGATGGCCTCCTACGCGGAGCGTCTGGACCCCCTGTGGCGAGAAGGGAGCGGGCTCGCATCCTGGGTAGGCACCGTGGATCACAAGCGGATCGGCCTGCGCTACCTCTACACGGGGTTCGCCTTCTTCATCGTCGCCGGGCTCGAGGCGGTGCTCATGCGCGTGCAGCTCGCGAGACCGGGACTCGCGGTGTTGTCCCCCCAGGCGTACAACGAGCTGTTCTCGATGCACGGCGTGACGATGATGTTCCTGTTCGCCACGCCGGTGCTGTCCGGGTTCGGCAACTACTTCGTGCCGCTCATGATCGGCGCCCGCGACATGGCGTTCCCGAGGCTCAACGCGTTCGGTTACTGGGTGTTCCTGGGCGCCGGCGTCTTCCTGAACTCTGCGTTCATCGTCGGGCAGGCCCCGAACGACGGCTGGTTCAACTACCTCCCGCTAGCGAACGCGGACTTCACACCGAGTCGGGCCATCGACTTCTACGCGCTCGGTCTGATCTTCATCGGCGTGTCGACGACGGTGGGAGCAATCAACTTCATCGTCACGATCTTGAAGCTGCGCGCCCCGGGGATGACGCTGAATCGCATACCGATCTTTGTATGGGGCGAGCTCGCCTTCGCCCTCACCGTGGTGTTCGCCCTGCCAGCACTGACGATCGCCTGCGTGTTCCTCGAGCTCGAGCGCAGGTTCGGGTTCCACTTCTACGACGTTGCCGGCGGAGGCGACCCGGTACTGTGGCAGCACCTGTTCTGGTTCTTCGGCCACCCGGAGGTCTACCTCGTCGTCTTGCCGGCGCTCGGCCTGGCCTCCGCGATCATCCCGACGTTCTCCCGTCGGACGATGATCGGGTACACGTACATCGTCCTGGCCGAGCTGTTCATCTTCGTGATCAGCTTCGGCGTCTGGGTCCACCACATGTTCGCGGTCGGCCTTCCGACGATCGCGATGGGCTTCATCTCCGCGGCCAGCTTCATGGTGGTGATCCCGAGCGGCACGCAGATCTTCGCGTGGCTCGCCACGATGGTGTCGGGACGGCTTGTCCTTTCGACCGCGATGCTGTTCGTGCTGGGGTTCATCCTGCTGTTCGTGATCGGCGGGCTGTCCGGCGCGATGTTCAGCGCGGTCCCATTCGATCAGGCAACGACGGACTCCTACTTCGTGGTGGCGCACTTCCACTACGTGCTCGCGGGCGGGGCCGTGTTCCCGATGTTCGCGGGCCTGTACCACTGGGGACCGAAGATCCTCGGGCGCAAGCTCGACGAGCGGCTCGGCAAGATCAGCTTCTGGCTGATGTTCGTCGGGTTCAACCTGACGTTCTTCCCCATGCACATCGCCGGGCTTCTCGGCCAGCCCCGCCGCACGTACACCTACCACGGCGGGCTCGGCTGGGATCTGCCGAACCTGCTCTCCACCGTGGGCGTCTTCGTGATGGGCGCCGGCATCCTGGTGACGTTCTGGAACTGGCTCCGGAGCGAGCGACGGGGGGAGCTCGCCGGGGACGACCCGTGGGGAGGCGAGACGCTGGAATGGACCACCAGCTCCCCACCTCCGGAGTACAACTTCGAGACGATCCCCACGGTGCGCAGCCGGGAGCCTGCCTGGGATCAGCCGGAGCTCCACGGAGGGGCGCAACCACCCGAACGAGGCGGACGGCCGCTCACCGCCGGCCACACGACCCTGTCGACCTCGGTCCCCGACGCGGAGCCGCAGGCCATCGTCCGGATGCCGCACGCGTCGCCCTGGCCCATGTTCCTCACGCTGGCGCTCATGCTGGCCTTCTACGGGATGCTCCTGTCCTCGTGGGGAGTCGCCGTCGCCGGGGCAGCCGCCTCGGTCGGGGCGCTGATGGGCTGGCTGTGGCCGCGCGGGGAGACCCAGGAGACATGACCGTCGCCGCCCACGACCTCGAGCCCACCGAACGCCTCGACGAGGTGCTCCCGTCGAACGCGAACGGCTCGGCCTCCTTCGCGTGGTGGGGGATGGTGTGGCTGATCGCGACCGAGGCCGCGCTGTTCGCCACGATCATCGTGTCCTATTGGTACCTGCGCTTTCGGTCCGCGCCGGCCTGGCCACCCGACGGGATCGCCAAGCCCGAACTGGTGCTTCCGCTGATCATGAGCGCCATCCTGTGGTCCTCGAGCATCCCCGTGCACGTGGCCGATCGCGCGATCCGCGAGGGAGACCAGCGAACGCTCCGCATCGGGCTTCTGATCGGCTGGGTGTTGGGAGCCGCGTTCCTCGCGCTGCTCCTGACCGTCGAGTATCCGGGGGTGCTCCGAGAGTTCACGCCGCGGACCGATGCCTACGGCTCGTTGTTCTTCACGCTGACCGGCCTGCACGGCCTGCATGTCGCGGCCGGACTGTCGTTCTCCGCATGGGTGCAGGTGCGGGCGTGGCGAGGAGCCTTCGACGCGCAGCGGCACGTGAGCGTTCAGAACTTCGCGATGTACTGGCACTTCGTCGACGTCGTCTGGCTCTTCGTGTTGCTCACCATCTACCTGTCCCCTCACCTGTGATGGCGAACGCTCGATCCGCGGCCGATGCACCCACCGGAACTTCGGTCCCGAGGTCCGCTTTGGGCTGGATCGGCGTGCTCACCGGGCCGATCGCGTGGATGATCCAGCTGCTCACGAGCTGGGCCTTCGCCGAGGTGGTCGCCTGCGCCCCGGCCACGCAGGCCACGGGCGACGTCCTGGGGATCGGCGTGAACGCGTTCCTCGCCATCGTGAACGCCGTGCTGCTCGGACTGACGGCGTTCTCGGGCGTAGGCAGCTACATCGAGCTTCATCGGATCCGAGCGGGGGGCGATCCGTCGCCCGGCGATCGCGCGACCTGGCTCGCCACCGCCGGTGTCATGACGAGCATCCTGTTCACGGTTCTCATCGCGGTGAGCTTCGTGCCAGCGGAGCTGATCGCCGGGTGTCCGGAGGCGAGGTGATGCTCGCCCACCCCGCCGTCCCGCCGGCCGGCCTCTGGGCCGCCTGGCCGTTCGAGCCGCTCGTCATGGTCGCGCTGGTCTCGGCGATCGTCGCCTACGCGCGCGGGTACCGCCGGCGGCGCCGACGCTCGGCCGCCGCCGCCGCGTCGTTCGCGGGCGGCATCCTCTCGCTCGCGGTGGCCCTGCTCACCCCCCTCGATGCGGCCGCCGACGCGCTGTTCTCCGCGCACATGACGCAGCACCTGGTCCTCGTGGTCGTGGCCGCTCCCCTCCTCGTCGTGGGTCGAACGGTCACGACCATGATGGTCGGTCTTCCGGCCGAGGTTCGTCGAACGGCGGCGCGCCTCCGCGGCGCGGTCGCGGCGTCCGACCTATCGGGAGCGCTCCGCAACCCCGTCGTGGCCTGGACCGCGTTCACGATCTGCCTGTGGGCGTGGCACACGCCGCTGCTGTACACGGCCGCGCTGGAGAACGGTGCGATCCACGCGATCGAACACGCCAGCTTCCTGCTGACATCCATGCTCGCGTGGTCCGTGGCGTTGTCGGGGCGGCCGGCCGACGCGCTCGGCGCCCTCGGTCGGGCGCTGTTCCTCGTGGCGACGGCGCTGCAGGGCGCGGTGCTCGGAGCACTGCTCCTGTTCGCCCGGACACCGTTGTACCCGGTCCACGGAGGGGGACCGTGGGTGTGGGGGCTCACGCCCCTTGAGGACCAGCAGCTGGCGGGGGCGCTGATGTGGATCCCGCCGTCCGTGGTCTACCTCGCCGTGGCTGCGGGGATCCTGGTGGCGGCATTCAAGACTCCGGGGATCGAGGCGCGCCACGAGGGCGTCCGAGCCGGGGTGGTGCCCTAGGTGCGAACGTCGATCGCGGTCGCCGTTCCCATCGCCGCGGCGCTCGCCCTCGCGGGAGCGGCCTGCTCCTCCTTCGCCGAGGAGAAGACGAGTCCCTACCGGCCGCCCGGGATCACCTCGGAGGTCGCCCCGCTGGGTGCGGGCAAGACGCTGTACGAGCGGGACTGCGCGTGGTGCCACGGTTCGGCGGGACAGGGGACGGCGTTCGGGCCGGACCTGAACGGCCCGCTCGACGGGGGCGCGTACACCCACTTCATGCTCATCACCGGGCGAATGCCGCTGGAGGCTCCGAACGAGCGTGCGGCTCCGGGCCGGTCGAGGTACGACGGCGCACAGGTCGACGCGATCGTCGCCCACGTGGAGACGTTCGGTGGAACGGGTCCCGACGTTCCGACGCCGGATCCCTCGGCCGGCGATCTCACACACGGCGCCGAGCTCTACCTTCAAAACTGCGCGGCGTGCCATTCGGCCACGGGAGCCGGCGGCGCGCTGACCTCGGGGCAGGAGGTGCCCGACCTGCTCCATACCTCAGCGGTGGCCGTGGCCGAGGCGATGCTGGTCGGACCTGGGTGCGCCAACACGAGCCGTACGTGCGGAGCCGGAGAGGGGGCCATGCCGCGGTTCGAGCTCAGCGATCGGGAGATGAACTCGATCGTTCGGTACGTGCTGTACCTGCAACGACCGGACGACGAGGGGGGCTCCGCGATCGGCCGGGTCGGACCGGTCGCCGAGGGAGCCGTCGCGCTGGGCGTGGGGCTGGTCGTGCTCCTGCTCGCCGCCCGATGGATCGGCACGAGGACGGGCGAGCGAGGGTGAGCTCCCTGCGGCGTTCCCGGCGCGGCCTCGCCGTCGGGCTGGCGTTCGGCGCGAGCGTTCTCGCCTCGCTCGGCCTCGCCGTGGTGTACGTGCTCGGCGGGCAGCCCCAGCTCGAGGGAGCGTTGCTGCTCGTGGCCCTAGGGGGCATCGGCGTGGGGCTCGTCCTGTGGGCGAAGCGGTTCATGCCCGTCGGCGTAGACGAGGAGGCGCGCGAGCCGCTGCCGTCGAGGCCGGAGGAACGGGAGGTCGCCGAGGAGACGTTCGAGGCGGGCGCCGAGCTCGTCGGCCGCCGTCGCCTGCTCGTCCGCATGCTCGCCGCCGCGCTGGGAGCGCTGGGCGTCGCGCTGCTGTTCCCCATCCGGTCGCTCGGGCGCGCGCCGGGGTCGGTGCTGTTCCACACCGAGTGGCGAGCGGGCGTGAGGGCCGTGCGTGAGAACGGGGCGCCCGTGCGGGCGAGCGAGATGGTCCCGGGGACGGTCGTGACCGTCTTCCCCGAAGGCGACGTCGGCCTCGCCGATTCTCAGACCCTGCTGATCGGACTCGAGCCGGGCAGCTACCGGCCGCTGCCCGGACGGGAGCTGTGGGCGCCCGAGGACGTCGTCGGCTACTCGAAGATCTGCACGCACGTCGGCTGTCCCGTGGGCCTGTACCAGCCGGCCGCGCACCTGCTGTTCTGCCCGTGCCACCAGTCGGCGTTCGACGTCCTGAACGGCGCCAGGCCGGTCGCCGGTCCGGCGGCCCGGCCGCTGCCGCAGCTTCCGCTTTCGATCGACGTCGATGGCTTCCTGATCGCGCAGGGCGACTTCCCCGAGCCCGTGGGCCCCGGATTCTGGGACCGCTCTCGTGGCTGAGCGCGAGCCGGAGGGGCTCGGCGAGCGCGAGCGAGACGCCGGGGAGGAAAGCGAGCGGGAGTCGACCGCTTCCTCGCTGCCACCGTTCCAGGACCGGATCGGTGTGTGGCTCGACGACCGGCTCCGGCTGTCCAGGTTCGCCCGGGACGCGCTGGGCAAGGTCTTCCCGGATCACTGGTCGTTCATGTTGGGTGAGATCGCCCTCTACAGCTTCGTCGTCCTCGTCCTGACCGGGATCTTCCTGACGTTCTTCTACGTGCCGAGCTCCGCGCCCACGACGTATGGGGGCTCGTACGTCCCGCTCCGCGGTCTGGAGGTCTCCAACGCCTATGCGTCGACGCTGCATCTGAGCTTCGACGTGCGAGCCGGGCTCGTGATGCGGCAGACCCACCACTGGGCGGCGCTCGTATTCCTGGGCTCCATCGTCGTGCACCTGTGCCGGGTCTTCTTCACCGGGGCGTTCCGAAGGCCCCGCGAGCTCAACTGGGTCATCGGGGTCACGATGCTGTTGCTCGCCTTGTTCAACGGGTTCTCCGGCTACTCGCTGCCCGACGACCTCCTGTCGGGCACCGGGCTCCGCATCATGTACTCGGTCATCCTGTCCGTGCCGATCCTCGGTCCGTGGATGGCCTTCCTGCTGTTCGGCGGCGAGTTCCCCTCGGACCAGATCCTCGGCCGTCTGTTCGTGCTCCACATCTTCCTCGTGCCCGTGTTGCTCGGCGGGCTGCTCGCGGCGCACCTCGCGCTGATCTGGCATCAGAAGCACACACAGTTCCGGGAGCCGGGACGCACCGAGCGCAACGTCGTGGGCTCGCGCCTGTGGCCCACGTACGCCCTGAAGTCGGTCGGCCTGTTCTTCATCATCGCCGGCGTCCTCGCCGCGCTCGGTGGCCTGGTCCAGATCAACGCCGTGTGGCTCTACGGGCCGTTCGAGCCCGCGCAGGTGAGCTCGCCGGCGCAGCCGGACTGGTACCTCGGCTGGCTCGAGGGCGCGCTCCGGTTGTTCCCCAACTTGGAGATCCGGGCGTTCGGCTTCGAGATCGCCGAGCCGTTCTTCCCGGCGGTGCTGCTGCCGGGGATCACCTTCGGCCTGCTGTACGCCTGGCCCTTCCTCGAGCGCCGGGTGACGAGGGATCGGGCCGAGCACCACCTGCTCGATCGACCGCGCGACCGACCGTGGCGGACGGCGCTCGGCGCGGCCACCCTGACGTTCTACGGCGTGCTGTTCGCGGCGGCGAGCAACGACCTGCTCGCCCACTGGTTCGCCCTGGACATCGAGACCGTTACCACGGTCTTCCGAGTGCTCGCGCTGATCCTCCCACCGATCGTGGGGTACGTGACGTTGCGCCTTTGTCGAGGACTCCGTGATGCGGGTGACGTCCGGCTCCTGCAGATGCCGGCCTCGGCGCTGCGAACTGCCCAAGCCCGTCGCAGGTAGATCGTGGACGCCGCGGGGCAGGCGCACGTGAGCTGACCGTGCCGGAGCTGCCCGATGTCGAGCACTTCCGCCGCACGTTCGCCCGCCACGCGCCAGGCCGGATCATCCGGCGGGTCCTCGTGACCGACGAGGGTCTCCTACGGAACGCGTCCGCGGCACGGATCGACGAGACCCTCCGTGATCATCGGTTTCGGCGAGCCGAGCCGTCGGGGCAAGTGGCTGATCGCCGCGACGGATGGACCGGCGATGCTCCCGCACTTCGGGAGGACGCGGGACATCGACCGGCCTCCCCCTCAGGTCGTCAAATAGCTGGCGGCGGCTTCGCCGTGTTCCTACGTGTTCGGAGGCGCCTCGCTGATATCCGCGAGCGCTGAGGAGGGATCGCGTGCGACCGCGAGGTCACCGATCGAGACGACACCGACCGGCTTGCCGTTGTCGACGACGGGAAGCCTGCGGACGGCCTTCTCACGCATGATCTGAACGGCGTCCTCTACGCGCGTATCGGAGGAGATGGCCGTGAGATCCCGACTGCAGATCTCGTCGAGCCGGGTCGTCGACGGGTCCTTGCCGGACGCGATGCCGCGCACCACGATATCGCGGTCGGTCAGGATTCCGAAGACGCTCCCGCCCTCGAGGACGATGACGTCGCCGATGTCCGAGTCCCGCATCGCGCTTGCTGCGTCGGTGAGCAGGGATTGCGCTCCTAGTGTCACCGGCGGGCCGGTCATGATCTCCGAGACGTCCTTCGCACGTGCCATGGATCGACCCTCTTTCCCAAGGTTCGGTCGAGCCTCTCAGGGCGGGCTACCCGCCACGACGCAGGCACAAACGGCAGGTCCCTGTGGACATCGCCGGGCTGATCCGGCAGATCGCCGAACATGAACACCGTCCGGGCAATCTGCCCGAATATTGACGGAGGGTCGAGGAGCTTCCCCGTTCCTCAACCCTCCGTGTCCTATGCCGGCCAGGAGGCAAACGCCGGCAAGCACTCCTACCTACCCCTCCTCGGACGCCACAAACCGATGCGGCCCTTCGGCATCGAGACGCTGCGGGTAGCCCCAGAACTCAGGAGACGAGGATCTCCGCGAGCGCGTCGACCGTTCGGCGCGCGTACTGGCCGTCCGGGTCGAGGTCGGGGTTCAGGTCGGCCACCGACACGCCCACGATATCCGGCGAGGCGACCAGCGGTTGGACGAGCTCCACGAGCTCTCGCCAGTCCAGGCCGAGCGATTGCGCATAACTGACCGCCGGGAGGACGCGCTCGTCGAGCACGTCCAGGTCGATGTGGACCCAGGCTGGCCCGGACGACCTGCTCGCCACTTCCTCCCCTACCGAGCGCGGCCCCAGCTTGCGGATCTCGACGGAGGTCAGCGCGAAGATCTCGGGATCGATCCTGCCATTCTCCGTTGCCGTGCCGGGCCCGAGTTCGTCGGGCCGGTGACCGAGCAGCGCAACGGATGCCGGGGCCACGAGCCGGTCGGCGCCCGGGAGCAGGCCTGGCGGGCCGTGGCCCGTGAGCACCGCCAGATCCATGTCGGCCGCCTCGCCCGTCGGCGACGTCTCCCCGTCGAAGAAATCGGCGTGCCCGTCGATGAACCACAGTGCGGTCGGCCGAGCGACGCCGAGGAACACGCCCAGGAGCAACGTGCAGTCTCCACCAACGACAAGCGGCGTGCCGCCCCTCTCGAGGGCGGACCGGATGTCGCCGGCGATAGCCTCGGCTGCGTGACGGATCTGGTCCGCGCCGATCACGCCGGTCGCCGGATCACGCGACGAGTCACGGATCCGCGCATCGGACTCGACCACCGCGTGGACATCGATGCGCTCGAGCAGTCCGGCGGCGACGAGCGCCGGCGGCGCATGTTCCTCTCCCCGGCCGGCCCCACTCGAGTCGATGGGGGCCAGGATCAGGATCCGACCGGCCACGCCGACATGATGACAGCCGCCCGAGGTCCGGATGAATCGGGAACCTAGCTCGCGCTGAAGCTCGCGTGCATCCCCTGCTGGTAGTGGCCGGGGAGATTGCAGATCAGCACGTAGCTGCCCGCGTCCAGGTTCACAGTCAGCGACTCCGAGCTGCCGCCCTCGATGTCCTCTATCTCGTCGACGAGCGTGACGCCTTCGCCCTCCTCGTCGACGTCGCCGTCCTCGTTCGTTGGCAGCTGGTCCTCGGCGAGGTCGGTCTGGAACACGACGAACTCATGCGTCTGCTCGGCGTCGTTGCTGACGTCGAAGGTCACCTCTCCCGCCGGCGCGCTGGTCGGGTCGGCCGTGACCGTGAAGTCCGCGAGCGTTACGTCGACCGTGCCCTCGTCGTCGCCCCCGCAGCTGGCCGTGAGGAGGGCGAGGCCGAGGATCATCGGAACGGCCAGCCACCGTCGTACTTGCCGAGTCACGGATGCCTCCTTTCGGGCGTCGCGGATCCCTCGTGCAACGAACCCATACCTCGTCGAATGTAGGCACACGCTCGGGCGTCGGGGGGGTCCATGATGCCGGCGTCATCGAACCGTCATCCCGCGCTCATGCGTCCTACGGTGCTCGGATGACGACTTCGTCACGAACGGTCGCTCGCGCCACCCATCAGGCCTAGCATTCCGCTCGTGTCGCGCGTCCTGGTCGTCGACGACGAGCCGATGATCGTCGGCTTCGTGTCACGCGCTCTGTCGGCGGAGGGCTTCCAGGTCGACGGCGCGACGGACGGCGCCCGCGGTCTCGAGCTGGCCAGGACGGGAGGGTACGAGCTGGTCGTGCTGGACCTGCTCCTTCCGAGCATCGACGGCGTGACGGTCCTCCAGGAGCTCATGGAGTCTCGCCCGAGCCAGCGCGTCTTGGTCCTGTCGGCGTTGTCGGACGTCGAGACCAAGGTGCGCTGCCTGGAGTTCGGCGCCTCGGACTACGTGTCGAAGCCCTTCTCGCTCGCGGAGCTTGTCGCGCGCATCCGGGCGCGACTTCGACAGCCGGCTTCGGGTCCCGACCAGCGGGTGCTTCGCCTGCGGGGGGTGACGCTCGATCTGACGCGCCGGGTCGCGAACTCGGGCGACGGTCCCGTTTCCCTCAGCGAGCGAGAGTTCCTCCTCCTCGAGTATCTGATGCGCAGGGACGGCGACGTCTGCACGCGTCAGCGCCTGCTCGCCGATGTCTGGGGCTACTCGTTCGATCCAGGGAGCAACGTCGTGGACGTGTGCGTCGGGCGGCTCCGTGCGAAGCTCGGTGCGAACGTGATCGAGACGGTGCGAAATGTCGGGTATCGCTTCGACGCTCC
This sequence comes from Actinomycetota bacterium, assembly GCA_046731295.1. Classification (GTDB taxonomy): domain Bacteria; phylum Actinomycetota; class UBA4738; order UBA4738; family HRBIN12; genus DASSJM01. The sequence continues at coordinate 32,365 of JBKPKU010000141.1, read as the reverse complement.
GTAGACGCTGGGTCGAGGTCGCCTGGGGGGCCTTCGCCGCGGCCAACGTCGCGGTCATCGTGATGCTCACCGACTGGGAGACGATCCCGTTTCACTTCGTGTGGGTCAGTCTCACCTTGGTCTACGGCTTCCGGCTGTGGCGCCTTCGCACCACCGCGTTCCTGCTCGTTGTGGTGATGGCGGTCACTGGTGCCGCGCTCGCGTGGACGGTCACGCGGGGCAGCGAACGACCGGACGAGCTGGCAGAGGTCCCACTCATGGCGGCGATGTTCGTCGCCATGGTGTGGCACGCCCACCGGAGGCAGTCCGCGATCGGGGAGGCGAGGCGGCACGCCGAGTCCGAGCACCGGCTGGTCGAGGCCCAACGCGCCTTCGTCCGCGACGCCTCTCACGAGTTGCGGACGCCGATCACGGTCGCCCGCGGCCACGCCGAGCTGATCCGCGACTCGGGCGTGGACGGACGGGTCGCCGAGGATGCCGTCGTCGTCCTCGACGAGCTCGGACACCTGTCGAAGCTCTCGGAGCACCTGTTGATCCTGACGGCCGCCGAGGATCCCGGCTTCCTCTCCACCGATGACATCGAGGTCGAGCCGCTCGTCGTCGGGCTCATGCGCCGATGGAGCCCGACGGCGCATCGCACGTGGCAGGTTGGGGTCGCGGCCGAGGGAACGATCCGCGCCGATCGGGAACGCCTGGAGACCGCGCTCGACGCGTTGATGGAGAACGCGGTGAACGCGACGGACGAGGGGAGCACGATCCGCGTCGGCTGTCGAGGAGAGCAAGACGTCCTCGTCCTCGAGATCTCGGACGAAGGCAGGGGGATCCGCACCGATGACCTCCCAAGGATCTTCGAACGCTTCTCGAAGATCGGGTCGGACCGATCGAGACGGAACGGCGGCACGGGCCTCGGATTGTCCATCGCGAAGGCGATCGTCGACGCCCACGGCGGGTCGATCGAGGTCGAGAGCGAGGAGGGTCGCGGTGCGACCTTCCGCATCACTCTGTCCGGGTTCCACACCGTCACGGCGTGACCATGCGGCGACGTGAGCGCGGTCGCTGCCGGGGCGACGCCGCCGAGATCCGCGAGGCGGCGTGGAGCGACTGCGGCAAGCCGATGGTCGCGGTCGGAGACGGCGGCGGGCCACCGGAGCACGCGATCGAGCACATGGAGGCCGGCCAGGCCCACTCGAGTAAGGCCGACGACCCGAGTTCGGACGCAGCAGGCAGTTAGGCCGATCCCGGGGGGGCGAAGGCGTCGCCGCCGCTGGCGTCCCGGCGCTGGCCACCACGGCGTTGTTCGCGGACGGCGCTGCCGCGCGGCGCACGCCAGGCCGCCACCGACGATCTCTCGGAGTGTTCGTGCGCAACCGTCTGGGTCTTGACCGGCATGCGGCCGACCTCTTCCACGTATGCCTCGAAGCCGAATCGGATCGCCTCGGTGTACTTCGCCCACGCCTGCTCGCGCGTCTCATACGTGAAGCGTCGGACATACCTCGCGCTGTTGGGCCTCTCGAGGTGGTCGATGACCTCCATCACGTACACGATCTGCATCTCGTCCTCGCCCGCCGCCGTCGGGATCCGGAAGGACACGCGCCTTCAGGTACCGTTTCCAGGCGGCCTCGTTGCCGGCCCGTGACGTCTGTATCGAGAGGGTTGGCGTTGCGGTGAATGAGTCGAAAGCCCGAATCTGCCCGTCGGCTGCCCGATGAGCAGGTCACCCCAAGAGGTGTGGGCCGTCGCCGGCAAGTGCCCCGCGTCCACCATCTCGTCCGTCGAGGAGTTGGCGCAACGGTTGACCGACGCCACCTAGGGACGGGACGAACCAGTGCTCCATTTCGGCGTCCCACGCAGCAGCGGTTCGATCGCCCTCCGGCCATCGGCCGGGTTCGCCACCCTCGCGCGCGTCGTGCCCTGGTCACAGAAAGAGGTGCCTCCACGACCAGGAAGGCGTAGAAAGAGAGGGGAAAGGGAGCCACGGAGGAAGGGGAAGTGCGCCATGTGGGAGGAGCGACGAGAGACGTTCGGGGAGCCGGAGCGGGAGCCGTCTGGGCCGGAGGAGACGCCACCTCCAACACCGCCCGCCGGTCCTCCCGAGCCTGAGCGAGGACCCGGGGAGGCCGCAGAGGCGGAGCCTTCTCCTTCCCCGGAGGCTCCTTCGCTCGAGGAGGTCCAGGTACGGGGCACTCGCGACGAGGAGACCCAGGCTGAGCCACGCAGCCCGGAGAAGAAGGCCACGACCCGCAAGCGGCCGGCGGCCAAGAAGTCCACTCGCAAGAAGGCCACGACCCGCAAGCGGCCGGCGGCCAAGAAGACCACTCGCAAGAAGGCCACGACCCGCAAGCGGCCGGCGGCCAAGAAGACCACCCGCAAGAAGGCCACGACCCGCAAGCGGCCGGCGGCCAAGAAGACCGCCCGCAAGAAGGCCACGAGCCGCAAGCGGCCGGCGGCCAAGAAGGCCACTCGCAAGAAGGCCACGACGCGCAAGCCTGCGGCCAAGAAGACCACCCGCAAGAAGGCCACGACGCGCAAGCGGCCTGCGGCCAAGAAGACCACTCGCAAGAAGGCCACGACGCGCAAGCGGGCGGCCAAGAAGTGAGGGATGGACGTATCCGGGGTCGCGCGCTCACCCGGTAGTAGTCGCGGAGGCCGAGGATGTACTCCGCCGCGGAGGTGGCTGTAGAGGCAGCATGCCCAGAGGGCCGCGTCCGGTGGATGACCGGGTTGGGATTGATCAACCCCGACGAGAAGGGCCGGTTCACGTTCGGGGACGTCCTTGCCGTGAAGATGGTCTCGGCCCTGCTGGAGACCGGGGTCCCGGCGGAGTCGATCGAGCGAGCGGCCACCGAGGGCATTCTCAAGTTCGAGCGGACGGACGAGTACCTCCCCTACCAGCCCGGCCCCCGTTCGCAGCGGACGTTCGCCGCGTTCCAGGCCGGCGCCGGGCCGAGAGCCGAGCTGCTCCCCGCCGTCTACGAGATCCTCGGCCTGCCGAAACCCGACCCGTCCGCCCCGATCCACGTCGACGAGGAGGCGTTGTTCGAACGGTTCCTCGATGCCTGGGCGTTGACGCCCGATGAGGACGCATTGCTCCGGGCGACGCGCCTGATGGCGCTGGGAACCCGGACCGCGATGCTCGGTTGGATGGACCTCCAGGACGAGCAACTCGCGGCACCCGCCCGTGAGCAGCTGCTACGGCACGAGCTGGACGAGTTTCCCGATGACGTGCGCGTCGCGTTCACTAAGGTGACCCGCCTGGCGCCTGAGATGTTCAAGTGGCTGAGCGCACGCTATCTGGAGCACCGCAGCGTGAGCGGGATCGTGGACGGATTCGAGCGGTTCCTCGCGACCCGAGGATTAGCTCCGATCCCCGATCCGCCGAGACCGCCGGCCATCGTTTTCGCCGACCTTTCCGGGTTCACGCGCATGGCGAGTGAACGGGGCGATGAGTCGGCGGTCGTTGCCGCGACGACGCTTCAACGCCACGCGGACGCCACCGCGACCCGGCACGGGGGGCGGCTCGTCAAGCTCCTCGGCGACGGGGCGATGCTGCGGCTCAACGACGCGACCGTGGGGGTCGATGCCGCGCTCGACCTCGTCGAGACGATGAGCGGCGAGGGAGCGCTCTCCTCGCACGCCGGGGTCCATGCCGGACCCGTGATCGAGCGCGACCTCGACGTCTTCGGTCAAACCGTGAACCTGGCTTCGCGTATCGCGGATGTGGCGCGGCCCGGCGAGGTTCTTGCCAGCCAAGCGGTCGTCGACGCGGCCGATGACGGGGCATTCGAGTTCGAGCGAAGGCAGGATGCCGAGCTCAAGGGGCTGCCCGCGCCGATCACCCTTTTCCGAGTCAGCCGGGTCAGCCACTCTCGGTGAACTCGAGCCATTTGGCCTTGCCGAGCCCGAAACGATAGGTGTCCCTCGCGCGTGTCATGACGAGCAGGACGGTGTCGCAGTGGCAACAGCGCATCACGACTCCGGGCGCCTGCATGTACGCGTGCTCCGCCCCGACCGGCTCCACCTTGCCGCATCCGCCACATGCGATCTGGGCGGCCGTCATCTCCTGGACGAATACCTCGCCGAACATGCCCGCCATCGCGTTGCCGTCGACGCGCATCTGATCGCTCTGCATCGCTACCCTCCGGTCGGTCCGAACCGCTCGGTCTTGACGCTGGTGGAGGGGTACCCGAGGAGCACCAGGGCGGCGGCGACCGACTCGACGAATGGCGTTGGTCCGCACACGAACGCCGACGGCCCGGCAGAGACCGGCCACGCGGTCTCGGCGAGCATCGCGCCGTCGACCCGGCGCGCGTATCCGGTCCATCCCGGTGGCTGCGACCGGGTCAGGGTGTGGAAGATCTCCGGGCCGTTCGCGGTCGCAGCGAGCTGCTCCAGCTCCTCCCCGTAGATCACGTCCTCCCACGACCTCGACGAGTACACGAGCCGCGCGCCCACCCCGGTTCCCGAGGCCTGTCGGTGTCGCAGCATCGACATCAACGGGACGATCCCGGAGCCCCCGGCCACGAGCAGCAGCGGCCCTCCCATCCCTGCCTCCCACACGAAGTAGCCACCGACCGGCCCGCGCAGCTCGAACCTGTCGCCGGTCCGCAGCACACCCACGAGATACGACGACACCTCTCCGTCCGGGAGCCCTTCCACCGTGAGCGAGAGGCGTTGGTCCTCCGGGGCCGAGGCGATCGAGTAGCTGCGCTGGGCCTGGTATCCGTCCTCGGCCGTCAGGCGAACGTCGACGTGTTGACCCGCCCGATGTCCCGGCCACTCGGGCACGTCCAGGACGATGCTGCGCACCCTCGCCGTCTCGTCGACCACCTCGACGACCTCGGCAAGCGTCCAGCTCAGTCGCCCGCGTACCGCTGCTCTCGCCATGGGTCGCCATAGATGTGGTACCCGTAGGACTCCCAGAACCCCGGCTCGTCGTGATTCATCAGCCGGAGGCCACGCACCCACTTCGCGCTCTTCCAGAAGTACAGGTGCGGAACCAGGAGCCTGGCGGGCCCGCCGTGCTCGGGCTCCAGCGGCTGACCGTCGTACGCGAAGGCCACCCAGGCCTTCCCGTCGAGGAGATCTTCGAGCGGGACGTTCGTCGTGTAGTCGCCGTCCGAGAAAGCCATCGCGTGCGTCGCCTCGTACTCGACGCCGTCAAGGAGCGTCTCGATCGAGACCCCCTCCCACGTCGTGTCCAACTTCGACCACTTCGTGACGCAGTGGATGTCGACCGTGACCTGCTCGCTAGGGAGGGCCCGGAACGCCTCCCACGACCACCTCTTGAGCTCGGACACCTCGGACTCGATCGAGAACGACCAATCCGTGAGCTCCGTGTGCGGCGTCGGTCCCGCGGAGAGCACCGGGAAGTCCTCGGACAGGTACTGTCCGGGTGGCAGTCGTGCGTCCTCCCGTTCCTTCGCCCGCTTGCCTCGGAATCCCCTGGAAACGTATGCCATGCGCCGCCCCGCCTCCCCGGTGGGCCAGGCAGGGATGATACGTCCACTCGCCCGGACCAGGGTGACATGATGTGGGTATGGGCGAAGACCTCGTCTCGGTGTTCCGGACGCAGTCTTGGGCCGAGGGAGAGATCGGATGATCCCTCGATGGCGCAGGACCCGAACGCGAAGACCCCGAACGAGACCTCGTCGCAGGCCCGCATCCGCGGCGGTCATCGTCGCGCTGGTGCCGGAGTTCGGCCGCTCGTGACCGAGAGGGCGACGACCTCCCCTCGGGATTCGCCCGACGAGAAGTTCGGCTGGATCGCCGGCGGGACCGCTGCGCTCGCTCGGATCGGGGAGGATCCTGCGGACGACGAGGAGCTGCGCCAGAAGAAGGCGCTCCTCGTCCTGCTCGCGGTCCTGATCGCGCCCGTCTCCGTCGTGTGGGGCATCTTGTACCTCGCCCTCGGCTCGTGGGTGGGCATCGCTCCGCTCGTCTACTGCGCCATCTCGGTCGCGTCCCTTGTGGTGTTCGCGCGAACCAAGAACTTTCGGTTCCTCCTCCTCGTGCAGCTCCTCGACATCCTCGTCGCGCCGACGGCTGGCGGTCAGATGCTCGTGGGCGGGTTCCTTCCTTCCGGCGCGGTCGGTCTCTGGGGGATCCTGGCTCCCCTGGGAGCCCTCGTCTTCCTCCAGGTGCGTCGGGCTGTTCCTTGGTTCGTCGCGTTCCTGTTCGTCTTCCTGCTCACGGGGATCCTCGGCGAGCTGCTCTTCCCGGATGCGGACCTCCCGCTGTGGTTCACGAGCACGATGCTGGCACTGAACATCGTCGGCGCGGCCTCGATCGCCTTCATGCTCCTGGCAACCTTCGCCCACCAGCGCAACGAGGCGCTCACGGCGCTCCGGGCGGAGCAGGAGAAGTCCGAGGCCCTCCTCCTGAACGTCCTCCCACGCCCGATCGCGGCCCGCCTGAAGGCCACCGATCAGACGATCGCCGACCACTTCGACGCGACCTCGATCCTCTTCGCCGACGTCGTGGACTTCACGCCCCTCTCCCAGCGCCTTCCCCCGGCCGAGATGGTGAACATCCTCGATCGGCTCTTCTCCCAGTTCGACGCGCTCGTGGAGCGGCACGGGCTCGAGAAGATCAAGACCGTCGGCGACTGCTACATGGCGGCCGCCGGCGTGCCGGATCCGCACCCCGATCACGCGCGCCGGGTCGCACGCCTGGCGCTGGACATGCGAGAGGCGGTTGGGAACATGACGGTGGACGGCCGGCAGGGGCTCGAGCTGAGGATCGGCATCAACTCGGGACCCGTCGTCGCCGGGGTGATCGGCAGGAAGCGCTTCTTGTACGACCTATGGAGCGACGCCGTGAACACGGCGAGCCGGATGGAGTCCCACGGCACGCCCGGACAGATCCAGATCACGCGCGAGACGTACCAGCTGTTGAAGGACGAATTCGTCTGCCGGCCACGGGGAACGATCCTCGTGAAAGGCAAGGGCGAGATGGAGACGTGGTACCTCGAGGGACCACGGTCCGACGACCGGCTAGCGGTGAACGAGGCGGCTACAGACCGGTCTCGGCCTTGATCGTCCCCTTCTTCACCGCGGCCTGCAGCCGCTCGTAGTCGCGCTCGTTCTGATCGGCGTAGGCCGCGGAGAAGTCCGCGATGGCCATGTCGAACACGTCGCCCTTGCCGATGTAGGAGGCGATCGCGATCCGGTCGCCCGAACGCGCGTGAGCCCTCGCGAGCGTCGACGCGCAGATCTGCGCGTACAGCGCCATGCCCGCCGGGATCATCGTCTCGACTTCGGCAGAGCCCTTCATGTCGCGCAGCTGGCGGATGTAGAAGTCGCGCGGCTGCCCGTCCAGCCCGCTCGGGACTCGATCCCATCCGAGGAAGATGTCGCTGGTCGCCTGCATCAGGCGCTGGCCCGCGACGACGCGCTGGCCGTGGTTCGGGTACGCGCTCTTGCCGACGAAGCGCTCGAGGACCGACTCCTGCGCCTCCTTCATCTGCAGGAACAGGGGATCCTGGTTGTCCCGGCCCAGGAACAGGCCGATCCATGCGCGCGTGCCGACGCTGCCCACGCCGACCACCTTTCGGGCCAGGTGGACGAAACGGAACTGCTCGAGCAGGTACCGGCGGTCGGTCTCCATCGTCCCGCGATACCTGCGTATGAGCTGGAGGAGCTCCTGCATGACCTGCTCGCGGCTGATCCCCTCGGGGATGAGCTCCTCGATCGGCACGATCAGGGGCGGGTCGCTCACGATCCTGGGTTCGCCGTTCTCCTCGTCGGTGAGCTTGGCGAACGCCTGGACGTTGTCCCTTGCGCGCGCCTTGGCGATGTCCTTCTCGACGGCCTTGGTCCGCTTGCGATCGATCTGGGACTGGACCTTCCGGAACTCGGCCTCGATGTCGAGGTGGGAGTACCAGACCTGCAGGTTGGGCATCGCCGCGTACTCCGCCATCGACGCCCGGTACTGGCGCGCCCCGGCGAGCACGACCGTGCGCCGTTGGTCATCCGTGAACCCGTTGTTGCGCCCGGCGATCTCGAGGCTGGCGGACAGCCGCTTCAGGTCCCACTCCCACGGTCCCGGCAAGGTCTCGTCGAAGTCGTTGACGTCGAACATGAGCCGGCGCTCGGGCGAGCCGAACACGCCGAAGTTCGACAGATGGGCGTCGCCGCACACCTGCGCGCGGAGCCCGGACGTCGGGGTGGAAGCCAGGTCGGCGGCCATGATCAGGGCCGCCCCCCGGTAGAACGTGAAGGGCGAGACGAGCATCCGCCCGTAGCGGATCGGCACCAGCTCGGGGACCCGGTCGGCGGCCTGCTCCCGGAGCAGGGCCAACGGATCCGGGCGGTCGTCCGACGGCTTGAACGCGGCGTGGCTCGAGCGCGGGACCTCGGCCCGCGCCGCCTTGCCGCGGGCGATCCGCTGGTCGACCGTCAGGTGCGGAACCTTGGTGGTCGACGATGTTCGTGTCATCGCAGCGCCTCCTCGTGCTTCGCGACCGCCCGGCGGACCTCGCTAGCGTGCCACACGTCGCCCGAGGCGCCCGGGCGGATGCGCTCGACTTGCCAAACCCCATCCGGCTTCTCATGCTCTTGCGAGGCAACGGGTGCCGTGGAGAGGGGTGTCATGGCCGAGACCAGAGGGATCGAGCATTGGGTCGAGCGGGAGTTCGAGCGCAACATCGTCGGCCCGATCGAGGACTTCCAGGATCCGAGCCAGGAGTGGCGGCGCCTATTCTCCGAAGTGCTCGGCACCTTCTTCCTGGTGCTGGTCGCGGCGGGCGGCGGGATGATGAACCAGGCCTTCGACGGCGTGATCGGGCGCGGGGCGGCCGTGACGGCGCCCGGCCTGATGGTGTTGGCGATCATCCTGTTCATGGGGAAGGTCTCGGGCGCGCACCTGAACCCGGCGGTCAGCCTGGCCTTCGCGGCCCGAGGAAACTTCCCGTGGGTCCGGGTGCCCGGCTACATCCTGGCGCAGCTGATCGGGGCGGCCCTGGCCGCCTGGTTCCTCCAGAGCGTGATCGGCGTCTCGGCGACCTTCGGCTCGAACTACCCGGCCGCCGGCCACAGTGGCTGGGACGCTGTCTGGATGGAACTGATCCTGACCTTCGGCCTGGTGAGCGTGATCCTGGGGACCGCGTCGGGCGCCCAGAACCTCGGGGTGGTCGGGGCGTTCGGCGTGGGCGGCTACATCATCCTGGCCGGCCTGTGGGCGAGCCCGATCTCGGGCGCCTCGATGAACCCCGCGCGGACGTTCGGCCCCGACCTGGTCGGGGCGAACTTCACCGACTACTGGGTGTACGTGGTCGGGCCGATCGCCGGCGCGGCGCTCGCGGTGGTGGCCGCGTTCGTGCTTCGGGGCCGAGGCGGCGGCAGGGCAGGCTCCGCGGCCGCGCAGGGCGGGCTGTTCACCCAGGCGGCGCACCCCGATCGGGCCTGAGCACGGGAGGCGATGCATGAGAGAGCCGCTGATCGCGATGGACGACATCCCGCCCGAGGGGACGGTGACCGCCGACCTGCTCGGCCGGGAGGTGCTGGTCATGATGCTGAACGGGAAGCCCCGCGCCTACCTGAACGTCTGCATGCACCACGGCGGGTCGCTGACGCTGGAGGGTGACACGTTCACGTGCGAGTGGCACGGCTCGACGTTCGACGCTCGGACGGGCAAGGCGCTCTCGGGGCCGGTCCGCCCCGACGCGAGGCTGATCATGCTGCCCACGCGCGTCGAGGACGGCGTCCTGACCTACGTCTACGAGGAGTGACTGCGATCAGGCCCTGCGGCGCGCCGAATGGAGCCGCAGCGGTGCCGAGACGCCCTTCAGGTCGATCGGTCCGATCGCCGCGAACCCCACGCCGTCGAGGTCGGCCGCATCCACGACCTCCTGGCTCACGAGCACCTCGCCGGGTCTGGCGTACTCGGCGATCCGCGCCGCGATGTTGACGGTCCGGCCGAAGTAGTCACCCTCCTGGAAGACGACCGGCCCGGCATGGATCCCGACCCTGGCGGGCGGTAGGGCGTCCGCCGCCGCGCCCTCCACCATGTCGAGGGCGGCCAACACGCCGTCACCCGGGTTCGGGAAGTAGAACATCACGCCGTCGCCCAGCCATTTGACCGGTTGCCCCGCGTGCTCCCGCGAGGACCCGCGGACCAGGGTGGCCAGCCTCGCCGCCAGCTCGGCGGCGGCCTCGTCTCCCCGCTCCTCGGTCAGCCGCGTGTACCCGGTGATGTCGAGGAAGCTCACGGCCGGCGGGCGGTGTATCCGGCGGTACAGGCCGGCCCGTTCCAGCGCGACCTCCACGTCCTCCACCGCGCTCTTGCTCCACGCGTGCTCCTGCTGCCCGTGGTACACGGACAGCAGGGCCTGCTCCATGAGGGGGGCCATCCGCGACCCGACGTCGGCCTGCGCCGTGAGCATCTCGGCCTCGGTCATCCCTGCATCCAGGAGAGGCAGCTGGACCTCTGTCCTGTACCAATCCGTCTCGGTCTCGACGATCCTGCGAAGGCCGTCCCCGTAGGCGCGGAGCAGTCGCTGGATCATCTCCGGCCGGGCGCCCGAGGAGAGCTGGACCTCGATCGCCGGCACGACCGCCAGCTCGTCCTCGCGGACGTGGTCCTCCGGCGAAGGCTCGGCGAAGCCGAGGGCCTCCCGGACCACCCGGAGGAGGTCCAGGGGCACGCCCGTCCGTTCGCTCAGCTCGCGGAACGTCGTGCCGCTCACACCGGCGAACCGATCGAAGGCGGTCGCGTCGAGGTAGGAGAACGAGAGTTTTCCGTCTCTGACGGCGGCGGCGATCCCCTCGAGCGGCACCCCGGCCCTTTCGAAGCTCTGCACCCAACGCGCCCGCCGGGCGTCGCCGAGCGAGAAGGTGTCACCGTCGGGTCGCAGGATCCCGATCTCCACCAACCGGTCGACGTAGCCCGGATCGACCCCGGCGCGATCGGCGACGTCCTGCCTGGAGAGACCGCTCACGGTCGCGGCATGATACGGCGCGCCCATCGGCGACCCCTCTCGACCGCAGGCGCGCGACGTCCGCGGCGGGCTAGGCCTCCTGCTGCGGTTCGGGGCCGACGGGCTGTGCATCGCCCTGCGCGAGTACAGGCACATCGAGCACGGCCGGCTCGACCCGCTGCCCGGTTGGGGAGACCTCGGGTAGGCCCTTCCGAATGTCGGCGGCCGCACCGGCTGAAGGCCGGGCAGGCCCGCGGTCCTCACTTCGATCGGCGAAGGGTAGCGTGAGAGGTTCATGGACTACGTGAACCTGGGCAACACGGGCCTCCGCGTCTCGCGCCTCGTGCTCGGGATGATGAGCTTCGGCAAGGACCCGGGCCGCGAGTGGGCCCTCGACGAGGACGCCGCCGAACCCATCGCCCGCCGCGCGGTCGAGGGCGGGATCACCTTCTTCGACACGGCGGACGTCTACAACGGCGGCCAGAGCGAGGTGGTCACTGGGCACCTGCTCCCGAAGCTGTTCGGCACGCGCGAGGAGTACGTGGTCGCGACCAAGGTGTTCGGCGAGACGATGCCTGGCGAGAACGGCCGCGGCCTGTCGCGCAAACACGTGCTCGCGTCGATCGACGCGTCGCTGGATCGGCTCGGGCTTGAATACGTCGACCTGTATCAGATCCACCGATGGGACCCGCTCACGCCGATCGAGGAGACGATGGAGGCGCTCCACGACGTGGTCAAGGCGGGCAAGACCCGCTACATCGGGGCCAGCAGCATGTACGCGTGGCAGTTCGCGAAGGCGCAGCGCGTCGGGCCCACGGCGTTCGTCTCGATGCAGAACCACTACAACCTGGTGTACCGGGAGGAGGAGCGCGAGATGATCCCCCAGTGCCTCGACCAGGGGGTCGCCGTGCTCCCGTGGAGCCCGCTCGCGCGTGGCCTCCTGGCCGGGAATCGAACGCGCGAGGGGGAACGGCTCACAACGCGCGCGAGGACCGACGAGTTCGGCGAGACCCTCTACCGGCCCGAGGTCGACTTCGCCGTCGTGGACCGGGCGGCCGAGGTGGCCTCGGCGCGCAGGGTGTCGAGCGCCCAGGTCGCGCTCGCGTGGCTCCTGCACAAGCCCGCGGTGACGGCGCCGATCGTAGGGGCGACCAAGGTCGACCACGTCGATGACGCCATCCGCGCGGAGGGACTGTCCTTGTCCGAGGACGAGATCGCGAGGCTCGAGGAACCCTACATGCCGCACGCGATCTCGGGTCACTAGGAGCAGCTCGGTCCTCTCGGACGCCTGGCCGGATCGCGCGCCGTGGCGCGTCGGCGGCCGGTGCCACGCTTGGGCCGTGCGGAACGACGCCACGATCCTGCACGCCGACGCCGACTCCTTCTACGCGTCGGTGGAGCAGCGCGACGACCCGAGCCTGCGCGGCCGCCCGGTCATCGTGGGCGCCGGCGTGGTGCTGGCGGCCAGCTACGAGGCCAAGGCGTTCGGGATCCGAACGCCGATGGGCGGCGCCCAGGCCCGGCGGCTGTGCCCGCAGGCCATCGCGGTACGGCCGCGGATGGAGGCCTACAGCGAGGCGAGCAAGGCCATGTTCGAGGTGTTCGAGCAAACCACGCCGTTCGTCGAGGGCCTGTCGATCGACGAGGCCTTCCTCGACGTCGGCGGCCTTCGGCTGATCTCGGGCACGCCGACCGAGATCGCGGTGCGCCTTCGGCGGGAGGTCCGCGAACGGGTCGGCCTCCCGATCACGGTCGGCGTGGCCAGGAGCAAGTTCCTCGCCAAGGTCGCGAGCGGGGTCGCCAAGCCCGATGGCCTGCTGGTCGTGCCGCCGGATCGCGAGCTCGCGTTCCTGCACCCGCTCCCGGTCGAAGCCCTGTGGGGCGTCGGGCCGGTCACCGCCGCCAAGCTGCGCGAGCGCGCGGTGACGACCGTCGAACAGGTCGCGCGCCTCGGCGAGGGCACGCTGGTTCGGTGGCTCGGCGGCGCCGCCGGCCGCCACATCCACGCGCTCGCCCACAACCGCGATCCCCGGCCGGTGCAGGTCGGCCGGCGCCGGCGCTCGATGGGGACACAGCGCGCGCTCGGCCGGCGGCGCCGCTCGCCCGAGGAGCTCGACGCCGACCTGGTCGCGCTGGTCGACCGCCTCTCGCGCCGCCTGCGCAACGCGCACCGCGTGTGCCGCTCGATCACGCTGCGGCTTCGGTTCGACGACTTCTCCCGCGCGACGCGTTCGCACACGGTCCACGAGGCGACCGCGCTCACCGAGACGATCCTGATCACCGCCCGCGGGCTGCTGGTGGACGCGCTGCCCACGATCCGTGAGCGCGGCATCACGCTGATCGGCCTCACGCTCGGCAACCTGAGCGACGACCGGGCGATCCAACTGGCGCTGCCGCTCGATCGCACCGACGCCGACGCGATGGACGTGGCGCTCGACCGCGTCAAGGAGCGATTCGGCTCGAACGCCGTCACGCGGGCCGTGCTGCTCGGCCGCGACCAAGGCATCTCGGTGCCGCTCCTGCCCGATTGACCAGCGCGTACCGTTAGCGAACCGGCCGAGACGAGGAGGCGAGGCGATGATCGCGCGTACGTGGCGAGGGTGGACCAGCACGGCCGACGCGGACGACTACGTCGGATACCTCCAGGAGACGGGCTTCAAGGAGTACCGCCGGACGCCCGGGAACCGGGCCGCCTACCTCCTCCGACGGGAAGAGGGCGCGCACACGGAGTTCGTCGCCCTCACCTTCTGGGACTCCCTGGACGCCGTGAAGGCGTTCGCGGGCGAGGACGTCGAGCGGGCGGTCTTCTATCCGGAGGACGAGCGTTTCCTCGTCGATCGGGAGACCGTGGCGCGCCACTACGAGGTGATCGACGGGTCGTCCGAAGCCTGATCGCGGTCCTCGGTGAGTGTGATAGAAGGCGGAGCAGGAGACGCGGCACGCGTCGAAGGGAGGGGGCGATGGCGGCTCGAGTGGGTCGGAGCACATTGGCGATCGTCGCGGCGGCAGTGGTCGGCGCCTTGTTGCTGCTCGCGTGGAGCCTGACGTTCGGAACGGCTGCCGAGCCGTCGGGCGCAGGCGAGGACCTGTCCGAGGGGCGCGGCGGCGGGAACGAGGTGGTGCAAGAGCTCTCGGAGCAGACCGAGGAGCGGCTCGAGGCGCTCGAGGAGGCGAACGCGGAGGGCGTCCGCTGGCGCGTGCGGACGGCGGCGGTGGTGGCCGCGGCGCCGACGCCCGGATGGGCGGGAGAACAGGTCGCGGATCCCGCCGCGGACGACTGGGAGCCGGCGATCGCCGCCGACCCCACGGCCCCGTACGTCTACCTGATGACCACCCACTTCGGCGACAAGCCGTGTCCGGGCAACTGTCCGGTCCCCCACATCTCCGTCCACGTCTCCGCAGACGCAGGTCGAACGTGGGCTCCGCAGCGGCCGCTGTGTGCCTGTAAGGGATCGTGGCAGTACGACCCGGTCGTCGAGGTCGTCCCGAACACCGGCGCCGTGTACGCCGCGTACCTGAACGGCTTCAACGTCGTCTTCACGACGTCGACGGACCACGGGCAGACGTGGGCGGCGCCCGTGAAGACCTACGGCAACGTCTCGTGGAACGACAAGCCGGCGCTCGCGACCAGCGACGACGGCCGCGACGTCTACCTTTCGTGGAACGGCCCGACCGGCGGGGACCCCTACGTCGCCCAGTCGCACGACTTCGGGCAAACCTGGACGCAGCTGAAGCTGGTCGACTCGAGCCTGTACTACTTCGCGTTCGACGCGGACGTCCTGCACGACGGCACGGTGGTCTTCGCCGAGAGCGAGATCGACTACTCGGGCCCGGGGGGCGCGCCGGTGAACCAGGTCCGCCATCACGTGTTCGTCTCGCGCGACGCGGGAGCGACGTGGGAGAACCACGTCGTGGACACAGTGAACGTGGGCGAGCCCTGCATCGCGGAGGGCTGCGGGCCCGACTTCTACATCGGCCACGAAGCGCTCTCCGCCGACGACACGGGGAACCTCGTCCTGCTGTACGACGGCGCGACGACCGCCCTCGGCCCCCAGCAGATCTTCGCGCGCCGGTCGACCGACGGTGGTCGAACGTGGACCGCACGCGTGCCGCTCTCGGTCGCCGGCGAGAACGCCACCTCGCCCGCCGTCGAGTCCCGAGGCAACGGCGACGTTCGAGCCTGGTACATGCAGACGATCAACGGCGACGACCCGGACGCCTGGAACGTCTACTACCGCAGCTCGACGGACGGCGGCCTGACGTGGACGGCACCCCTGCTCATCTCCGACGTGACGACGGGCGCGGCCTACAAGCACGCCGACGGGTTCGACGAGGTGTACGGCGACTACGGCGAGATGGCGATCACCAGCACGGGCAAGACGATCGCCACGTGGGGCGAGGGGCTCAGCTGGGCCGGGCCCGGCGGCGTCTGGTTCAACCGCCAGTCCTGACACGGCGGTGCGGGCCCGGCTCGGTGCCGGGCCCGCCCCTTGAGCCGCAGATCGCCGCATCAGACTCGGTTGAGGACGTCGAGGTACTCCTCCAGCCGGTCGTAGGTCTCGGCCGCGCCGGACTCCATCCCGGACTCCAGAACCATGTCGCGGACCTCCTTCGAGGGGAACTCCGCCCGCGACGTGATCGTGGTCCTGCCGTTGTGCTCCTCGAACGTGTACGTCTCCGGCCCACCAGTCGTGTCGTCGAAGTTGAACGTCCACACGATGCGCTCGGGCGCCTCGATCTCGAGGTACTCGCCGTAGAACGTGGTCTCGTCGCCCTCGGCATCTATGTGCACGATCCGCCACCTCCCGCCCGGCCGGAAGTCGATGTCGCAGCTCGCGACCTCGTACGCGCGCGGGCCCCACCAGCGCGACATGTGCTCGCACGAGGTGTGCGCCTGGAACACGAGCTCGCGAGGCGCGTCGAACACCCGCGTCATCACGATCTCCGTGTCCGACGGCGTCGTCGTGACAAGTTGGTTACCGGTCACCGTCCTCCTCCTCTTCCTTCCTCGGCCCTCGTCCCTGGAGCTCCTCCAGGTACTCGTCCAGGCGGTCGTACCGCTCCTGCCAGAACGCCCGGTACTCGAGCGCCCACTCGGCCACAGCTCGCAGGGGTTCCGCGTGGAGACGCGCGGGTCGCCACTGCCGGTCGCGGCCCCGCTCGACCAGCCCGGCGCGCTCGAGCACCTTCAGGTGCTTGGAGACCGCCGGCTGGGACATCGCGAAGGGCTTCGACAGCTCCGTGACCGTGGCCTCGCCCGAGGACAGCCGCGTGAGGATCGCCCGCCTCGTGGCGTCAGCGAGCGCCGCGAACGTCCGATCAAGCTCCAGCTCTTCGGTCGATGCCATTATTAAACTCCTCGGTTATATAACCGCTCGGTAACTTAGCATCCGAGGTTCGGGCCGTCAAGGGCGCCCCCTTCTCCCGCTGCGGGACGATCGTCACGCCCGACGCCCGCGGGCCGAAGTGATCCTTCGGTCGATGCATCCACGGGCCGCTTCCCGGGTACAGCGCGAGGGCCGACACGGTCGACAGGCCGGTCATGGCGATCCGTAGACCCGGCCACGCCCGCCGAAACGGCGGGCGTGCGGCCGGGGGCGCCGGCGGCTCGACCCCGGTCCAACCAGAGACCGGAGGAGGACGAAGATGTTCGACGGGTTCGACGTGTTCGACATCGCGACGGCGGAGACGACCATCCACGGTCGTCGCGGGGGTATGGGCCCGCCGATCCTGCTGCTGCACGGCATCCCCGAGACGCACCTCATGTGGCATCGGATGGCGCCCAAACTCGCCGAGCGATTCGCCGTGGTCGCCACGGACCTCCGGGGCTTCGGCGACAGCGGCACGCCTCCCAGCACGCCCGATCACGCGCCGTACAGCATGCGAGCGATCTCCCGCGACCAGGTCGAGGTCATGAAGGCGCTCGGCTACGACCGGTTCTCCGTGGTCGGCCATGATCGTGGAGCACGCTGCGCCTATCGGATGGCCCTGGACCATCCGGAGGTCGTCACGCGTCTCGCGGTTCTCGACATCGTCCCCACGAGCGACGTGTACCGTCGCGCAGACCGAGACTTCATCAAGCGCTTCTGGGTCTGGTCGTTCCTCGCCGCCCCGGAGCCGACTCCCGAGAAGCTGATCGCCGGGGCACCCGAGACCTTCGTCGACCACATGCTCGATACCTGGTCAGAGGCGCCCGGCGCCTTCCCGCCGGAGGTCCGTTCCGAATACGTCGCCAAGTTCAGCGATCCTCGCACTGTCCATGCGATCTGCGAGGAGTACCGCGCGGCCGCCACGATCGACGACAGCCTCGACGAAGCCGAGCGGGGGAGGCGACGGATCACCGCTCCCACCCTGGCTCTGTGGAGTCACGTCGGCGCCATCGCGGATTGGCGGCCGCTGCAAGTGTGGCGGAAGTGGGCCGATGACGTCTCCGGCGGATCGATCTCGGCCGGGCACTTCCTCCCGGAGGAAGCCGCCGAGGAGACGTCACGCCGCGTCATCGAATTCCTCATGCCCGCACGGTGACCATCGTCCTGCTCCGGCTCGATCACAGGATCGAGACGCCGAGCTCGCGGATGCGTTCGGGATCGGCGATCAGGTCGATGCTCACGATCCTGCCGTCATCGATCGTGAATCCGAACACCATCCTCGGCTCCCCTCGCTGCGCCCAGACGAGCCCGGCGACCCCGCCGACGAGCGCCGGGTGGGCGGCACGGGCCCGGCCGGCGAACGTCTGGGCCACCGCCGCGGCCCCACGGACCTCGGCCGCGGCGCCCATCGCCACCCCGGCGCCGTCCGCGCGCGCCACGACCTCGGGGTCGAGCAGCGCGAGGAGCGCCTCGAAGTCGCCGCCGCGCGCGGCCGCGAGGAACGCCTCGACCACTTCCCGTTGGCGGTTCCGATCGGTCTCGGGCTCCTCGGCCACTCCCACGCGGCGCCGGGCGCGGCTCGCGAGCTGCCGGCTGGCCTCGGGCGAGCGCCGGACGATCGGCGCGATCTCCTCGAACGGGACGCCGAACATGTCGTGCAGGACGAACGAGACGCGTTCGGCAGGCGTCAGCGTGTCGAGCACCACCTGCAGCGCGAGCCCGACCGAGTCGGCCAGCAGCGCCTCGTTTTCGGGGTCGGCCCCGCCCTCGGGTTCGGCGGCCCGCTCCGACACGGCCGCGTCGAACGGCTCCTCGCGCCGCGACGTGCGCGAGCGCAACAGGTCGAGACACACTCG
The DNA here is from genome assembly GCA_046731295.1 of Actinomycetota bacterium. Classification (GTDB taxonomy): domain Bacteria; phylum Actinomycetota; class UBA4738; order UBA4738; family HRBIN12; genus DASSJM01. The sequence goes on along the minus strand of JBKPKU010000141.1, from coordinate 14,225 downwards.
GGCGACGACCGTCGTGAGCCAGCCGCCGAGGTTCTCGACGTCGCGTACGTCCGAGCGGTTCAGGCGGATCCATGCCTCCTGCACCGCGTCGTCGGCCTCGCCGGTCGAGCCGAGCATCCGGTAGGCCACGGCCCGAAGGTGGGTCCGGTTGGCCTCGAACCCCTCGGTCAGCCAGTCTCGTTCGCTCATCCGTCAAGCCGGTCGGCGGCTCCGTCATCCACCCGACGGACGAGGCACGGTCGATGTGACGTGGGCTAGGTGCGCTTGAACAGGCCGAAGACGTTGCCCTGCGGGTCGAGGAACTGGGCGAACTCGATCTTCCCCATCGTGGTCGGCTGCATCAGCGTCCTGCCGCCCAGGGACTCGGCTCGCTCGAGGGTCTTGGCCAGGTCGTCGGCCGTCGCGTACAGCGTGACGTGTGGCTTGCCGTCGGGCGAGCTGCCGATGCCGCCGTCGATCCCGCCCGGGCCGGTGTGCACCTGGTAGTACTCGTACTCGGCCGCCTCGGGACTCTCGGAGACCTCGTCGGAGAACTCCTCCCAGCCGAACAGCTGCACGTAGTAGTCGCGCAGCGCCTTGGGCTCCGGCCCGAGGATCTCGAACCAGGTGATGGCCGCGCCGTCTCCGCCCTCGATGCCGGCGCTCTCGCCGGCGGCGATCATCCCGAACACGTTGCCCTGCGGGTCTCGAAGCAGCGCGAGCGTCACCACGCCGGGGACCTCGGTGACCGGCATGAGCACCTCGGCGCCCCCGGACACGGCCTCATCGAACGTCGCGTTGATGTCCTCGGTCGCGGCGTAGACGGCGACGTACTGTGGCGTGGACCCCTCGACCGACCCGATCCCGCCGTTGATCCCGGCCCCGGCATGGGTGTCGATCACCGCGTATGGGGGCTCGGCCACGTTCTCGACGTGCCACCCGAAGAGCTCGGCGTAGAAGCGTCCAAGCGCCTCCCTGTCTGTGCCCATCAGCTCGAAGTGCACCACCGGATCCGCCATCGCGGCCTCCTTCGGTCGGGGAACCCGAGGCTACCAGGGGGTCCCGACGCGCGGATCAGCCCGGCGACGAGCCCTCGAAGATCGCCCGAACGGTGTCGATCGTGTCGGCGTCGCCGGGGCGCTTGTCGTGCCGGTAGCCCTTGATGCGGGCGAACCGCAGCGCCACCCCCGCCGGGTACCGGGGGCTCGCCTGCAGGCCGTCGAATGCGACCTCGACCACCAGCTCCGGCCGGACGTGGACCACGATCCCCTCGCGCGAGGTCTCGAGCTCGAGCAGCCGCTCGGTCTGCCAGGCGAGCATCTCGTCGGTCATCCCCTTGAACGTCTTGCCGAGCATCACGAACCCGTCGCTCGGATCGCGCGCCCCCAGGTGGAGGTTGCTGAGCCATCCCTCGCGGCGCCCGTGCCCCCATTCGGCGGCCAGGACCACCAGGTCGAGCGTGTGCGCGCGCTTGACCTTCAGCCAGCCGGCGCCGCGGCGCCCCGCCTCGTACGGCGCGTCGAGCGCCTTGACCATCACGCCCTCGTGCCCGTGCGCGAGCGCCCCGTCCAGGAAGCGCTCGGCGGTCTCGGCGTCCTCCGCCACGGTCCGCGGGACGCGGAGCGACGCGGGCAGGCGCGCGTCCAGGATCTCGAGGCGCTCGGCCGCGGGGCGGTCGATCATGTCCTCGCCGTCCAGATGCAGCACGTCGAAGAAGAACGGCGAAAGCGGCGTCGATGCGCTCAGGCGTTCGAGGTCGACCCGGCTCGCGAACCGGCTCCCCGTCACCTGGAACGGGTGGGGCCGGCCGTCGGGCCGGAGCGCGATCGCCTCCCCGTCCAGGATCGCGGCCCGCAGCGGCAACGCCGACATCGCCTCGACGACCTCGGGCACGCGGTCGGTGACGTCGGCCAGCGTCCGCGCGAACGCGCGCACCTGCCCATCCAGCACGTGGACCTGCAGACGCACCCCGTCGAGCTTCCACTCGACGTCGGCGGGGTGGATCCGCGCCAGCGCGTCCTTGGCGTCCGACGCCGTCTGCGCCAGCATCGGCGACACGGGCCGAAGGACGGTCAGCCGGAACCGCTTCAGACCAGCATCGCCCTCGGCGAGCGCGGCGGCGGCCACGGTTCCGAGGTCGCCCTCGAGCATGAGCGCCCGACGGACCGCCGCGGCCGGCACGCCGGCCGCCGCGGCCACTCCCTCGACCACGCTGCCCTCGAGCGCGCCCTGCCGCAGCTCGCCCATCAGCAGGCGGGCCAGGAACGCCTGCTCGGGTTCGGTCGCAGCGCCGAACAGCGCCTCGAGCTCCCGTCGACGCGCGGTCTGGCTCCCCTTGCCGGATGCTTCACGGATCCGGTCGAGCGCGGCGTCGACCTCGAGGAGCTCCAGCGTGGGTTCGGCGGCCGGCGGGGGCTTGGCGCGCAGCGACGCCCACCCGACGCCGACCGTCCCCTGCGGGAGTCGGCCGGACAGGTACGCGACGGCGAGCGGCACCTCGTCCGGACGCGATCGCCAGAACAAGTCCGCGAGCAGCTCGGTCTTCGCCGTGCGCGACCGCGTCCGCCCGATGGATCCGGACGTCGAGACGACCTCGGCCAGCTTCACGTGGACAGGTTCTCAGCCGCGAGGACGAGCGAGGCGGCCCACCTACGGGAGCGTCCCGAAGAACGCCCGGATGTCGCCCACGAGCTGGTCGGGAACCTTGTGCGCGGCGAAATGGCCGCCGTGATCGAACGTCGACCACCGAACGATGTTGCGGTGGTCCCGCTCCGCGAAGCGCCGGATGCCGCTGAAGTCGCCGCCGAATGCCGCGACGGCGGTGGGGACGGTGGTCGGCTCCGTCGGGGGGGTCGCGTGGGCGTCCTCGTAGTAGAGGCGCGCAGCGGACCCGCCGGTCCGGGTCAGCCAGTAGAGCGTCACGTTGGTCAGGATGAAGTCCGCGTCCAGGTCCTCGCCGAACAGCTGCGCGTTCCACGCGAGGAGGCCGACGGGCGAATCCGCCAGTGCGTAGGCGAGGGTCTGCGGCTGCTGCGACATGAGCTGGTTGAACGAGAACTTGTTCTCGTAGAACCACTGGAGCGTCCCGAGCTGCTCCTGCTCCTCCTCGGTCAGGTCGGCCATCTCGGCCGGATCACCCGACGGGAACGAGAAGATCTGCGTGACGTGGCTCCCGACGACGTGCTCGGGGTCGACACGTCCCAGCTCCGGATTGATCATCGAGCCGGCGTCGTTGCCGACGGCGCCGTACCGTTCGTAGCCGAGGCGACCCATGAGTTCGGCCCAGGCCCTCGCCATGCGGTACCGGTTCCATCCGGTCTCGGATGTCGGACCGGACAGGCCGTAGCCCGGGAGGGAGGGGATCACCAGGTCGAAGGCGTCCGCCGGCGCGCCGCCGCTCGCGCGAGGGTCGCTCAGCGGCTCGATCACGTCGAGGTACTCCACGAGCGAGCCCGGCCACCCGTGGGTGAGGATCAGCGGGAATGCGTCCGGCTCGGACGAGCGGACGTGGAAGAAGTGGATGTTCTGCCCGTCGATCGTGGTGGTGAACTGCGGGTATTCGTTGAACCTGGCCTCCCACGTTCGCCAGTCGTACCCGGTTCGCCAGTACTCGGCCAGCTCCCTGACGTACCCGAGCGGCACGCCGTAGGCGTCCCCCACCCCGGGCAGCTCGTCCGGCCAACGGGTGCGGGCGAGACGATCCTGCAAGTCGTCGAGGTCCGACTGCGGCACCTCGATCCGGTAGGGTCGGATCTGCTCCTCGTTCACCGTGTTCACCGTGACCTCCCCTTTCCTCCGCCCGCCGTGACGAGCGATCTCCGATATGACAGAATCCTGTCATGTCCGAGACCGTATCGAAACGACAGCATCCTGTCAAATCCGGGTCCCGGCGGCCTCCGCGTTCGGGAGCGGGAGACGCCGTGAGCGAGCTCGTGGTCCACGTGTTCCGCTTGAACGGTCTGCTCATCGCCCGGGGCGACGCGATGGCCGAGCCCTCGGGCCAGACCAGCGCCCGTTGGAGGGTCCTAGCGGCGATCGACAAGGAAGCGCTCTCGGTGGCGCAGATAGCGCGCGCATGGTGGCTCACCCGGCAGAGCGTCCAGCGCGTCGCGGACGTCCTGGTCGAGGACGGGTTGGCCACCTACGAGGACAACCCGAACCATCGGCGGGCCAAGCTCGTGCGGATCACCCCTCGGGGGCTCTCGGCGCTCCGGCAGATCCGCATGCGCCAGCGCACGTGGGCCGATTCCCTAGGGGTGCAGATCGGCGAGCCGGAGCTGCGAGCGACGAACGCCACCCTGGCCCGAGTGCTGGAGGCGTTGACGACGCCCTGATCCCGGGCCGCGTCGTCACCGCGAGCCTATCCTTCCGGGAGGTGACGAGGGGAGGTCGCATGCGTTACTTCGACGCCGAGACGTTCGCGTTCCTGCGGGACCTGGCCAAGAACAACGACCGGGAGTGGTTCGCCGAGAACAAGGAACGGTACGAGGAGTCGGTCAAGGAACCGCTCCTGCAGTTCATCTCGGACGTCGGACCCGAGCTGCGCAAGGTCGGCAAGTCCCTCGTGGCCGACCCGCGCCCGAACGGCGGCTCGATGTTCCGGATCTACCGCGACGTCCGGTTCTCCAAGGACAAGAGCCCGTACAAGCCGTACGCCAGCGCGCATTTCTCCATGGGCAAGGGCGTACACGGCCCCGGATACTACCTGCACCTGCAGCCCGGTCAGTGCTTCGTGGCCGGTGGGATGTGGATGCCCGAGGCCCCGGTGCTCCAGGCGATCCGCGAGCGCATCTCGGCCAAGCCGGCCGAGTGGAAGAAGGCGCGCGTCGACCTCGACCATCCCGAGGACGCGCTGAAGCGGCCGCCCCGCGGGTTCGACGTGGACGACCCGATGATCGAGGACATCAAGCGCAAGAGCTTCACCTCGTCGGTGAAGCTGTCCGAGAAGCAGGTGACGGGCCCGGACCTCGTGAAGACGTTCACCGACAGCTGCCGGACGCTCGCGCCGCTGATGAAGTTCCTGTCGGCCTCGGCCGGCGTGCCCTGGTAGGGCTACCGAAGCCGGCTGCTCGCGACGGGCTTGCGTCGGACCGTCGTCCCCACCACCAGCGCGGCGGCGATCAACACCAGGTTCTTGACCACGAACTCGCCCTCGACGGTGAGCAGGAGCGGGTTGCCGTGCCGGAACGTCACGTTCGGCAGGATGAGGAACGCGAGGAAGGTGCCGACCATCTGCGCCAGGAACAGCAGCAGCGTCAGCCGCTTCATCCGGCCGAGCAGCAGCAGGACGCCGAGGGTCACCTCGAAGACGCCGAGGGCGGGCACGAAGAACGTCGGATCAACCCAGTAGACCGTCCTTGCGACGAACTCTGCCACGGGCGACACCTCGAAGATCTTCAGCATCCCGAACCACACGAACACGATCCCGAGCGAGATGCGGAGCAGCGGCACGGCCACGCGCCGCAGGGACGGGATGATCACGAGGTCGACGCGGTCGATCACCGACCACGCCGACCGGACGGCCTTCGCTGGGGTGCGGATGGCGGACATCGATCCCTCCAAGGTTCGGGAATGGCTTGCCTCTACCGTACGGAAGGCAGGCGGAATCGGCGCCTACCGCGTGATGCGCACCGGCGTCCCGAGGGGGACGTCCAGCAGTTTCTTCAGGTCCGCGTTGTAGACGCGGACACACCCATGGGAGACCGCGTTGCCGCGGTCGGTCGGGCTGGACGTGCCGTGGATCGCCATCCGGCCGCCGCCCGGCCATTCGGACAGGACGGGCGAGAAGCCGGACAGGCCGAGCGCCGCGATCCCGTAGGGCTGGTACGGGCTCGCGTACTGGATCTTGACCCACACGTAGAAGGAGCCGGTGCCGGTGGGGGTCGCGTCGGTGCCGACCCCGACGTGGAACCGCTGCTTGAGGTCGTCGTGGACGTAGTAGCTGAGGAGCCGCTTGGAGAGGTCGACGTCGATCCGCTGATCGATCCGCTTGAGCGTGACGTCATCCGCTCGCACCCAGCCCGAGGAGCCGTTGGGCCTGAGCGGAAGCAGGACCTCGTACCAGGCGGAGCCCGTGCGACGCTTGGCCCCGTTGATCAGCATCGGAGATGTACGGCCCATCGGGTTCTGCGTGTCGAGCGCGAAGGCGGCGTGGGCCTGGGCCGGATGCTCCCAGACGTGGAGGAGGCGCTCGGCGGGGACGGCCAGGACGTCGACACCCTCGGGCAGGAGCGGCGGTTTCTCGGTGCGTTCGACCGCCGGCGGCGGGCTCTGGAGCGCGAGCGGCTGCTTGGGTTCTCCTTCGCCGCCTCCCGAGGTACACGCGGCGAGTAGGAGGCCAACGATCACGAGCAGGGTGAAGCGCCTCGGCACGCCCCGATGTTCCACGCGGCGCCAAACCCGCTGGTCGAGCCCCCGACGACCCATCCGGCCCATCATGCCCTTGCGTCGGCCGGTCCGGGGGGAGCCTTGAGCGTTTGGTCGAGGTTGGGGGTGCGCTTAGCATTTCCCCCGCATGCCGTGGCGATGGGAAGAGCAAGCGGAGAACTGGGTTCGTTGGGCTCGGTCCTCGAACGGTGACGCCTTCTGGGACTACGCACCTTCGTTCTACTCACTCCTTCCCCCGCCGCACGGGTGGACTCTCGAACTAGGGTGTTGAGAAGGCCGAGTTGTTCGGGACCTCGTGCGGAGGGGCCACAGGGTCGTCGGTATTGAGCTGTCGCCGACGATGGTTCGGTATGCGGCCGAGCGGACACTACAGGTTGCTACGTCCAAGGGAACGCATCTGTCCTGCCCTTCTTGGACGGATCGTTCGAACTCGTGGTGGCGTAAAACTCCTTGATGGACATCGAAGACATGCCAGGAGCCGTCCTCGAGACGGCGCGCGTGCTGAGGCCTGGTGGTCGGCTGTGCGTCTCGGTCACCCACCCACTTAATGACGCTGGCACATTCGTGACAGGCGAGGGTGGATCGCCCTTCGTCATCGAAGGCTCGTACCTGGGGAAGCGCGACTTCGAAGCCACGTTTGGACGAGATGGTGTGGAGATGACGTTCAGCGGACGGGCCTACTCGTTCGATGAATACTTCGCAGCCTTCGAGACGGCTGGACTTCTGACGGAGTGTTTGAGAGAGCCTCCGGCGCCGGACCAGGCTGTTGAACGGGACCCCGCGGAGCGACGGTGGCAACGTGTGCCGCTCTTCGCCCATATCCGAGCCCTGAAGCCCTCGTGGCATCGGACGTAACCGCCGAACGGTACCAACGATTCGTCGCGCAGGAGGCGCGCGGCAGGTCTGCCTTGTACGAGGAGTTCGCGCTCGGCGTCGCGGACGACAACCAGCTGTTGCAGTTCCTCGAGTCGCTGCCTCTTGAGAAGCGTCAACCCAACCTGGTGTTCGCATCCGTTCGGTTCGCTCTTGGAACCCCGGGCGACTACGCGGGGTTCCGAAGCCTCGTCCTGCAGAATTCCGACGAACTTCGCGAGGTCATTCTCTCCCACACCACGCAGACGAACGAGCCGGGTCGCTGTGCAACCCTGCTTCCGATCCTGGCCGCGCTTCCGCAGCCTTTGGCACTTCTCGAGCCCGGCTGCTCGGCTGGGCTATGTCTCCTGCTTGACCGGTACGCGTACGACTACTCCGGGCGACACGTTGGGAACGGTGAGCCTGTGTTCCCCTGCAGGCCGGAGGGAGAAGTTCCCATTCCACAACGGACTCCCGAAGTCGCTTGGCGCGCCGGAATAGACGCCGAACCGCTCGACGTCACTGACGCCAAGGCGGTTGCATGGCTAGAAGCACTTGTATGGCCAGATCAGACTGAACGACTGGAGCGCTTACGCGCTGCTCTCCGGGTAGCCCGCCACGACCCACCTCCGATTCATCGAGGTGACGCACTCGAGCTTCTTGAACGGGTGGCGCTCGGCGCTCCAAGCGATACAACGCTCGTCATCTTTCATTCCGCATTCCTCCCTTACCTCACCGACCAGGACCGACTGTCATTCGTGGAGCTGGTGAAGACTGCGAATGCCGTCTGGGTCTCGAATGAAGCGTTTGGCATGGTCCCGGGAATGCCCGAACGGCCAGATGAGGGGGAGCAGACAGGTGCGGTCGTCCTGGGCGCGAATGGAAAGGAGGTCGCCATCGCAGACAATCACGGTGCCTGGATGCGTTGGCTCTAGCGCTCGGCAGTAGTTCGTCAATGATTGGCTGCACCCGTGGACGCTGGCACCGGACGGTGCGCCTCATGGTCGTCCGATGCGTCACATGCTTCCAGCCTTCTCCGGCTTCAATCGCACTGCGACGGGCAGCGCTGCGTAAGGCGAGTGCCACGCGGCCTGACAGGTCAAGTGTGCTAACAGCGGAATTCCTGCAACGCAGCGTCTCGGAGCAGCGCCCCCTCCTCGCATGCGCCGAAGCCCTCGCCCAAGGTCGGCTTACACACGTCGCAGCCGCGCTCGATGTGCTCAAGCCAGCAACCCACCGCCGAGTCGGTCGTCCACTCCAGCAGCTCCCAGCGCCCCATGTTGTGAGACATCGGCCGGTGACCTTCGGTACTTGACGGTCCCACCGCGAGGCGCACAGCCGTCCCGGCGATGGGGAGCGAGGAGCAAGGGACGGGCATCACCTGGAAAGCCTTGGCCGCGACCGAGGAAGGAGGCCCCGACCACCTCCTCTTGGTCCGGCGCGCCTCACGCAGGTCCGGTGCGTCACCTCCCTCCAGCCTCCTCTCCCACCGTTTACGCTGGTCAACGCTTCAACCACCGCGAGAGTGGCGGAACGGCAGACGCGCCGGACTTAGGATCCGGTGCCCCTCGGGGCGTGGGGGTTCGACTCCCCCCTCTCGCACCAGGGGCCTACCGGCGAAGGCATCGCGGATACGCGGTCCCAATGGGGGCGATGTCCGATCCCGGAGCCGCGCGCTCGTCGGGCTCGCGGAGCAACCGCTTCGCGCGGAGGATGTCCGGATCCCGTGGGTCGAGCGGGAGCACCGTGTAGCGGTCACCGACGTCTCGGAATGAGGCCTTCCGCTCGATCCTGATCCTCTGCATCCTCACCCTCCTCGGATGACCCCCACGTTGTCCCACCAGCTTCCCCGAAGGCATGATCCGGATCACCGAGTCGGCGTGATCCTCGTTTCGGACCGATCCGGCGAGCCGACGCCGAAGGTCCGGTTGTCGAGGAGGAGTACGCGCAGGAAGATGGGCCAGCAGCCGCTATCGAGGGTCGACGGGAAGGAGCCGCTTCCATGAATATCGGTGAGCGACGCCGAACGATCTTCATCGAGCCGATCGAGGCACCGGTGGAGGAGCCGGCCACGCCGGAGCCGTCGGAGGCCCCCGCACAAGGCGAGCCCGAGCCTGTCCGCTGACGGAATCATGACGTCGTGGGATCGGGTTCCCGACGGCATCGGACCGATCGTCGGGTTCCGCATGTGGTCCTACACGCTCTCTCAGGTCGACGCGCGTCTGCACCCGCCGATGATGAGGGGCGATTGGTCGACGCCCAGCCCGTGGGAAGGGGCTGAGGCGAGATGGGTGATGGCCGAGTGCGCGATGGTGGACACGGATCCGACCCACGCCCCGGCCGAGGATTGTCGCTGCGGGTTCTACGCGATGAAGAGCCTGGAGCTCGTCCCCGTCTTCGACGTGCAGATGCCGAACGAGGATGGTGTGCGGGTTGGAACGATCCTCGGACGGGTCGAGCTTGCGGGAAAGATCATCGAACACGACCGCGGATACCGAGCGGAGCGAGCCCGCATCGTCGAGCTGATCCCGATCGAAGGCCACGAGGCCGACGCCGAGCGCCTCTCGTGGCTCCTGTGCCTTCCGTTGGGGCTTCCGGCTCCCGCCACGACTCCGCCGTCTCCACATCTGCCGCCGCGAGGCCCGTCCGCACTCCGCCTTCGCGTCAGGCACTGGGTCCAGGACGTCGCGGCCTAGCCTGCCTCCGGCCTCAGCTGCTCGCGCGGAGCTCGAGCGCCTTGGTCAGCCAGTCGAGTGAGGCCTCGTCCATGGGCTGCAGCACCACGATGAGGTGGTCGATCCCGATCGCCTGGTGCGCGTCGATCGTCCTCGCGAGCTCGTCGACCGAGCCGGCGAACGCGTGGTCGTCGTCGCCGTTCGGCTCGCGGCCCGGGTCTCGGGCGACCACCCCGACGGTCCTGGTCATCGTGGCCGGATCTCGGGCCTCCGCCTCGAGCGCCTGGCCGAGGGCCGCCAGCTGCTGCTCGAGACGTTCGTCCGGAGCCCCGTACCACGCGGTGTTGTATGCATCGGCGTAGCGCGCGGTGAGCCGCAGCATCCGAGGCCGCTTCCCCGCGATCAGGATCGGGATCCGGCGATCGGGCGCCGGCACGAGCTCGGCTTCGTTCGCCCGCTCGTAGCGGCCCTCGAACGTCACCCGCTCGCCGCGCAGCAGCGGCGCGATCACCTGGAGCGACTCCTCGAAGCGGTCGGCCCGACGGTCCCTCGCGTAGCCGAACGCGTCGTACTCGGGATCGCGCCAGCCCGCGCCGAGACCAAGCGTGAGCCGGCCCGTGCTCACCTCGTCGAGCGTCACCGCCATCTTCGCCGTCAGTCCCGGGTTCCGAAAGCTCGTACACAGGACGATCGTGCCGATCTCGATGCGTTCGGTGACGGCGGCGACCGCGCTCACGATCGTCCAGGCTTCGTGCTGGCCCTCGAGTTCGCCGGCGTCGTTCCGGTAGTAGAAGTGGTCGTACATCCACACCGAGTCGAGCCCGCGCTCCTCGGCGCCGAGCGCGAACCCGCGTACGTGGGGCCATCCGGGCCCCCCGTCCACGCCCTCGCCCTGGGCCGCGGGGAGGACGACGCCGATCTTCATGCGGAGGCCAACGCCAGGCGGATCGCCTCGACCGAGCGGTCGACGTCGTCCTCGGTCGTGGTCCAGTTCGACACCGAGATCCGCATCAGCCGGTCGCCGTGCCAGGTGGTCCCGCCCATCCAGCACGTGCCGTCGTGCTGGACGTTGGCGATTACGCGGTCGGTGCGCCCGTCGTCGCCGAACCCGACCAGGACCTGGTTCAGCACCACCTCGTTCGCGACCGTGACGCCGTCGACCTGGGCGAGCTGCTCGGCGAATCGGCGCGCGAGCGCACAGCAGCGTTCGACGAGCTCGGCGAGGCCGGCCCGGCCGAGCTCGCGCAGGGCGGCCCAGGATGCGAATCCTCTCGACCGCCGCGAGGACTCCGACACGAAGTCCGAGGGCGCCCGCAGCGCGCGGTCGTCCTGCAGGTAGGCCGCGGTGTACGACATCGACAGGCCGTGCGCCTCGGGATCGGCGCACAGGACGAAGCCGGTGTCGTAGGGCACCTGCAGCCACTTGTGGCCGTCCACGGCCCACGAGTCGGCGCCCTCGCGGCCGGCGACCAGGCGCTCGAACTCCGGGCTCGCCGCGGCCCACAGCCCGAACGCGCCGTCCACGTGGACCCATGCGCCGTGGCGGTGGGCGGCCTCGTTCGCGACGGCGAGGTCGTCGAAGGCACCCGTGTTCACGTTCCCCGCCTGGACGCACACGATCGTGGGCTCGCCGGAACCCGCGTCGAGGGCGCGCACCAGCGCGTCGGGATCGACGGCCCCGTTCGCACCGGCCGGGACCGCCTCGAGCGAGCCGGTGCCGAACCCCAGTAGCCGGAGCGAGCGGTCGATCGTCCCGTGCCGCTCCTGCCCCGCAACGACCCGGATCCTCGGCGCGCCCTGCAACCCGTCGCGTTCGACGTCCCAGCCCGCGCGCTTCAGCACGCGATGTCGCGCCGCCGCCAGCGCGGCGGTGTTCGCCCCCTGCGCGCCGGTCACGATGCCGAACGACGCCCCGGCCGGCAGCCCGAGCGCGTCCTTGAGCCACCTCCCCACGATCTCCTCGACCAACGCGGAGGCGGGCGAGGTCACGCCGTTGAAGCCGACCTGCTCCCACCCGGTCGTGAGCATGTCGGCGGCCGTAGCCGAGTCGAGCGCCCCGCCCATCACGAACCCGAAGTAGCGCGGGCCCGCCGAGGCGACCAGCGCGGGTTCGACCATCTCGACGAGCTCGTCGAGCACGCTCTCGGCGTCGGTGCCCTTGTCGGGGAGCGGCCCGCCGAACGTCTCCCGGAAGCGCCGGACGTCGACCTCGGGCGCGACCGGGCGCTCGGCAACGGTCTCGCGGAAGGCGGCCGCCCGCTCAGCGGCCCGGACGAGCAGCGGTCGCAGGTCCGACGGCTCGGGCATCGGGCCCCATCATGACCGACGCCCGCCGAACCGGCACGCGCGCGCCCCGTCGTATGTTGGGTCCTCGGCCGCAGATCGGAGGACCCATGGACGACAACCAGATCGTGGAACGCATCAACGAGCTGGCGCACACCGAACACACGCTGTGGGAGGCCGAGGCCCGGGGCGAGGCGAGCGAGACCGACCGGCAGCGGCTGAGGGAGCTCCAGGTCACGCTCGACCAGTGCTGGGACCTGTTGCATCAGCGCCGGGCTCGACGCTCGGCCGGTCTTGATCCGGACGAGGCGAAGGTACGTCCCGCGGGCGAGGTCGAGGGCTACCTCGGCTAGCGGAGCCTTGGAGGCGGCGTTACGAGGATTTCGAGACCGCGGGCGCCTGCGATTGCTCGAGCTGAACCTGCTGGAGCCGGCGGGCGAGCTCATCGCGTTCCGCCTTCGCGGAGGTGAGTTCCTCCTCCGCACGCCGACGGCTCTCGACCTCCTCCCGGAAGCCCGGTTGCATATAGGCGGGCAGGTCCTCGTCCGCGACGGCGGCGCGGCGACCCGGTACCGGCTGCCGCTCCCTGGCCGCCTTCGCCTTGCGGCGCACGATGCCTCGCCGCAGGATGCCGAACGCGGCGAAACCGACCCACGTCACCACGTAGAGCGCCGCGAACGCGATCGCGAACCGGATCGCGCGGGCCACCCACGGGTACCAGGGGTCCTCGGCCTTGGCGACCAACGGCTCGTGCGGGCGGACGAGCTCGGCGGCCATCAGCGTCGGCGGGTCGCCGACGTGCATCACGACCAGCGAGTGGAATCGTTGTCCGGTCGTGAACCCGTGGACGGTGGTGCCCGTGGCCGCCGTGTGGACCTCGTCCCGGATCGCAGGGTCCTGCTCCCCGATCACCCTGGGGTCATTTGCGAACACGATCGTTCCGTCCCCCGACCAGATCCGGACGGCGATGACCGGCCCGGCGAGCAGGTCTGCCTGGATCGACGACCGCACCTCGGCGAGCCGCTCCCCGCGGATGGGCGCCGAGACGTCAGCGGAGGTGAGCGCGGGCTGGATCACGTCGACGGCCAGCTTGCGCGCGTCCCGGTCCGCCTGCTGCTCGAGGTCCATCAGGCGGTAGCGCGTGACCCCGTAGGCGACCCCGGCGCCGAGCAGGCAGATCACGGCAAGGGTGGCCCACAGGGCTCGCAGATCTCGACCGGCCGTCTTCGGGTCGGACACGAGGCATCACCTCTCCCGTTACCGAAGAGGTATCGGCCGGGAGGCCCGATACCTAAGCCCCAACCCCGCCCCTCTTCTCCCGAGGGCGTCGGTCCCAGAGCTGCCTCGCCAGGGCCCGGAACGCCCTCCCGCGGTGACTGATCTCGTCCTTCTCCTCGTCCGAGAGTTCGGCCATCGTGCGAGTCTCGCCTTCGGGTACGAACGCCGGGTCGTACCCGAACCCGCCCGTGCCGCGGGGGTCGGCGATCAGGATCCCCTCGCACACGGCCTCGGCATGCATCTCGGACCCGTCCGGCCACACGATGGCCGCGATACACCGGTACCGCGCGGTCTTGTGCTGGGGCGGGAAGCGCGCGATCGCATCGAGCAGCTTCTCGAGGTTCTCGGCCTCGGTCGCATCCTCCCCCGCATATCGCGCCGAACGCGGCCCCGGCGCCCCGTCGAGACCGTCCACCTCGATCCCCGAGTCGTCGGCCACGGCCGGCACACCCAGCGAGCGCGAGACCGTGCGCGCCTTCTCGAGCGCGTTGTCCAGGTACGTGTCGTGGGGCTCCTCGACGTCGGGCCACAGGCCGGGGTGGGTCTGCACGCTAAGCCACTCGACCGGCCAGTCGCGGCAGATGCGCAGCAGCTCGCGGAGCTTGTGCGCGTTCTTGGTGGCGATCGCGATGCGCGCCGGGAACGGCACGGCTATCCGAGGACGTCGCGCTGGATCTGTGTGAGCTGCTTGATCCCGGACTCGGCGAGGTCGAGCAGCGCGTCCAGGTCGCCGCGGGCGAACGGCTCCCCCTCGGCGGTCCCCTGCACCTC
>JBKPKU010000140.1:0-5849 GCA_046731295.1 Actinomycetota bacterium | reverse complement strand
CGAGACGTACCCGACCATCATCACGATCGCCAGGACCGCGAATAGCGGATCCTCCGAGAGCGAGCCGTTGCGAACCGCGATCGTGAGCGCGCCCGCCAGCAGGAGGATCGTCAACCCCCAGATCACCCACGATATGCGCCGCCGGACGCTCATCGATCCCTCCCGACCGGGACACGACCAACGATCGTGGTGCCGTGCCCGGGAGCGGAGGTGAGCTCGAGTGCCCCGCCCACGGCCTCGAGCCGGTCGGCCATGCCGCGGATCCCGGTACCGTTGCCTGCTTCGCCCGGGTCGACGCCCACACCGTCGTCCTCAACCTCGAACACCAGGCTCCCGTTCGTCTCGCGAAACCGGACGGTCGCCTCGCTCGCCCGCGCGTACTTCCCGACGTTCTGCAGCGCCTCTAGCACGCAGAAGTACACCGCGGACTCGACCTCCTGCTGGTAGCGGCCGACGCCGTCCGGCTCGAGGTGCACCGGGACGGCCGCCTTGCGGCCCTGCGCCTCCAGCGCGGCGCTCAGACCCCTGTCGGCGAGAAGGGGCGGATAGATGCCGCGCGCCAGGTCGCGGAGGTTGTCGAGCGCATCGGTCGTGTCGGTCTGCAGTTGAGTGACGAGCTCGAGCGCCTTCGTAGGGTCGCGGTCGACCAGCGGCTCGAGCAGCCGCATCTTCACGCCGAGTGCGACGAGCTGCTGTTGCGCGCCGTCATGGATGTCGCGCTCGAGCTTGCGGGCGCGTTCGTCCTGGGCGCTCACGATCCTGCGGCGGGACGCCCGGAGCTCCTCGATCAAGCGCGCGTTCCGAAGGACCAGGCCGGCCTGCGACGCGAGGTCGCGCACGAGCTTGTCCTTGGCGGGGTTCATCGGGTCGTTGGCCGGCATCGTGACCGCCAGCGCCCCGAGCTCCTCGCCCCGGTCGGTGACCGGCACGAGGTACTCGTCGCGGGTCGTCGTCGACCCCTCCGGCCAACGCGCGCCCTCCTCGAGCTCGGACCCGATCATGAGGAGCACCCGGGCGCTGCTCGCCCCCGTGCCCTCGGCGAGGAGTCGGGCCATCCGCGGGAGCACGTCCTCTGCCGCGTACGTCTCGCCCACGCGGCCCGAGAACTCGGTCAGCACGGCGTACGGGTCGGCCCGGTTCCCGAACACGATCCGTCGCGCGGTCGACCGCGCCCATCGGACCACCGGCCAGGTCAACACGCCCGCGAGAAGGCCCACCAGGACCCCGGTGGTCGCGCCGAACGCGAAGAAGGTCACCGCGCCCACGACCGCGAGGCCGACCACCGCGAGGAGCAGGGAGAGGACGAACGCGACGAGTGCCTTCTTGATCACGACGTCGAGGTCCCACAGGCCGTGCTTGAAGATCGCGATCAGGTACGCGCCGGGGATCCCCACGGCAAGCACGAGGGCCAAGACGATCCACAGGACGTCGAACGGATCGACGCCGCCGATCTTGAAGGACTCGCCGTCTCCGACGATCAGGCCGACGGTCACGCTGCCGACGAACAGGATCAGGAACACGATCCCGGCGACGGTAGCCACGAAGACGAGCCATCGCATCTGCTGGCGTTCCTCGCCCGTCGAACGCTTGAACCGTCTGCGCACGGCGAGGACGGTGGACAAGGACGCGCCAAGCGCGACGACCGTGCCGATGGCCGCGATCCCTCCGGCCGTCCCCGCGAGCGCCGGCACGCCGATCGGGTTCAGGTACAACACGCCGGCCTCGACCAGGTTGTTGAGGGGCCCCGGGTCGAGCGCGAGGCTCAGGACCGCGATCGTCAGACCGCCGAGCAGCGCCCACTCGGCCCATCGCCACCCGAGCGACGGTGGCCGCCCGTTCGGGTACAGGAGGAAGAGCAGCGTGATGAGTCCCACGGGGACCAGCGCGTACTCGTTCAGGACCGCCCAGAAGCCGATGAACGGCACCGAACCCGGATCGACCTTGATGCCCCGGACCAGGATCGGGTACGTGGCCCACTCGGCGACCGCGAACAACCCGATCGTCATGAAGATCCAGCCGGCGGTGTTCCGCGGCTGCCGAGAGACGATCAGGAAGCCGGTGCCGACCCAGAGGAAGCCAAGCGCGAAACCGACCAGTCCCCCAGCCCATCCGGTCAGGAAGTCGGCACCATTGCGCCGGTCGACCTCCAGCTCGCAATACACGCGCGGCGCGTCGCCCAGCACGTCCGAGGTGGTGACCCGGCCCTCGCAGGCCCGCGTCGGATCGAGGGCACCGGCGGCCGCCCGGATCGTGGAGGTGCGACCGGCGGGCACGACCGCGATCTCGCCGGCCTTCTGTCGCGGGAACGTGGTTAGTCCGACGATCACCCCGGCCACCAACAGGGCGACGGCGATCGCGACGATCGAACCGGCGAGGGTCCTCGCCGTGCGCCGGCTCACGAGCGCGCGCCTTCGAGGAGTCTCGTGGACACGCGGCCCTTGACGATCGTGCCACGACCGGCCGTGCTCTCGACCATAATCGTTCCGCCGAGCGCCGCGACCGGGTCGGTCACGGCTTGGCCCCGATCGGGACCCTGCCGCGAACAGTTGTGCCGCGGCCCGTCGCCGACTCGATCGAGAACGCACCCCCGAGCGCCTCGACGCGGTCGCGCATGTTCGTCAGGCCCGCCCCGCGGGGGTCTCGACCGGATCGAAGCCCGCGCCGTCGTCGGCGACCGCGTACCTCAGGTCGCCGTTCGACGCGGCGAGCAAGATCGTCACGCGTCCGGCCCACGCGTACTTGGCGGCGTTCTGGACGGCCTCGAGGCAGCAGAAGTAGACGGCGGCCTCGACCTCTTGCGGGTGCCCGATGCCGTCCGCGTCCACCGAGACGGGGACGGGGGACTTGCGGGCCCTGCGCCTCGAGCGCGGCCGCCAGTCCCTGTGTCGGCGATCAGGGCGTTCAGCGCCGTGGGCACGAGGCTGACCGCGACCGCCGCCCACATCGCCCGCCGCCGAGACCACGAACGACCCGCCGGCCAGCGCTCGAACGGTTGGCGATCTCACGCGCGGATGGTCCCACCACGCCGACCGGTCTTCCAGGGGGGTCGCCGGTGCACCTCGTGACGAACCCCCTCCTGGCCCGCGTGCTGGCATCCAGATGTTGTGGTGCCGGCCGGGTCCAAGCCGGCCTGCAGGAGCCCTACCGTGGCCTCAGCGAAGGAGGCGACAAGAGTGAAGAAGATCCTGGTGGGAACGGACACCTCGGCCTCGGCGGACCTGGCCGTCCGGGAGGCGGCCAGGCTCGCGTCGGCCGGCGACGCGGAGCTGCTCGTGCTCCACGTGCGCTCGGACGCATCCGCGCGCGACGCCGTCGACCCCAAGAAGTCGGCGGACCCGAACGGCTACCTGGTCGACATGGCCCGCCGGTTCCCCACGCTCCAGGTCCGGAGCTGGGCGGAGGCCGGGGACCCGGCCGAGCGGCTGGTCGCCGTCGCCCAGAGCGAACGCGTCGACACGATCGTGCTCGGCAACCGCGGCACGCATGGCTCGTGGTGGCGCGTTCGGGACAGCGTCCCGAACATCGTGCTCCGGCACGCGCCGTGCTCGGTGATGATCGTGGACACGCGGGCGGCGCAGTGACGTTCGAACGGGCGTCAGGCCGGGTGGTCGCTCTCGCGCAGGAACGCGAGCACCGCCATCACCCGGCGATGGACGTCGGTCTCCTCCGAGAGCCCGAGCTTGTGGAAGAGCGAGTTGATGTGCTTCTCGACCGCCCGCTCGGTCAGGAACAGCGACTTGGCGATCGAGGCGTTGTTCTGTCCCTGCGCCATGTGCTCGAGGACCTCCCGCTCGCGGTCGGTGAGCGTGGCGAGTGGCGAGTGCGCCATGCGGTCCTTGGCCGAGACCAGCGCCTCGACGACCTTGGGGTCCAGGACCGAACCGCCCTTCGCGACCTCGTTCATGGCCCGGACGAGCTCGTCGATGTTGGAGACCCGCTCCTTCAACAGGTACCCAAGCCCCGCCGCACCGTCCTTCAGGAGCTCGTAGGCGTACTCCTCCTCGGCGAACTGGGACAGGACGACGACGCCGATGTTCGGATGCTCCGACCGGATGCGCCGGGCGGCGTCGATCCCCTCGGTGGTGTTGGTGGGGGGCATCCGGATGTCGGTGAGCACGACCTCGGGCTTGAGCTCCTCCACGGCCCGCAGGAGCTCGTCGAGCGCGCTGGCCGTGCCGATCAGCTCGACATCGTCGGAGGCCTGCAGGAGGGCCGCCGTCCCCTCGCGGACAAGGTAGTTATCCTCGGCGAACACCACGCGCACCATGCGCGAATCGTAGCGTCGGGGAGGCCGGCGGCGTGAGCATCAGGGTGGTTCTGGGAGAGGACAACGTGCTCGTCCGCGAGGGCGTTCGTGCGCTGCTCGACTCCTACCAGGACATCGAGGTCGTCGGCGTGGCCGAGGATGGCCCGTCGCTGCTCATCGCGGCCGAGGAGCACACCCCGGACGTGGTCGTGACCGACATCAAGATGCCGCCGAACTTCCAGCTGGAGGGCATCGACTGCGCGCATGCAATCCGCGAGAAGCACCCGGGGACGGGCGTCGTGGTGCTCTCGGCCCACGACGACGAGGCGTACGCGATCGCGCTGCTCGGCAAGGGCCAGAGCGGTCTCGCCTACCTGCTCAAGGATCGGATCGCCCAGGGCGACGAGCTGGTGCGGGCGATCCGAGAGGTCGACTCGGGCGGCAGCGTCGTCGACCCCGTGATCGCCGAGCGGCTCTCGGGCCGCCGGGAGACGGCGGAACAGGATCGCGCGCTGCTCGAGTTGATGTCGCAGGGTCTCGGCTACGAGGAGATGGCGGCCCGCCTGCGAACCACGCAGGAGGCCGTGGACCGGCGCGTCACCGAGCTGTTCACCAAGATGGCCGCCGGCGCCGGCACCGGGGATGCCAGCGCGGTCGACGAGATGAAGCGGCTGCACGCCGCGGTCGTGGCCAAGCAGACGGCCGCGACGACGCTGTCCTCCTATGTCCCCCAGCAGGTCGCCGAGCGCCTGGCCTCGGGTGACATGACGCAGGAGGAGCTCGAGGTGAGCGTCCTGTTCAGCGACATCCGTGGCTTCTCGACGATCGCCGAGCGCCTGTCGGCGCGCGACATCGCGGGGATCGTCGGCCGGCATCTCGGCGCGATGGCCGAGGTCGTGACCGAGCACGGCGGCACGATCGACAAGTTCCAGGGCGACGCGGTGATGGCGGTGTTCGGCGCGCCCGAGCCGCTCGAGGACCACGCCGAGCGCGCGCTCCGTTGCGCGATCGCGATGCAGCGGCGGCAGACCGAACTCAACGCCCAGGGGTGGGGCACCGACGCGGTGGAGATCCTCGCGATCGGCGTCGGCGTCAACACAGGGCTCGTCGTCGCCGGCGCTGTCGGGGGCGGCGGCCGCCTCGAGTACACGGTGATCGGCGACGCGGTCAACGTGGCGCAGCGGCTTCAGTCCCAGGCGGAGGGTGGCGAGATCGTCGCGAGCGCATCCACGGTGGCCGCCGCGAACGGGATCCCCAGCGAGCCGATCGGCCCGCGCCAGGTCAAGGGACGTGAGGAGCCGGTGGAGGTGTTCCGTGTCCTCGTCGCCGGCTGAGGCCCGCCCGATGACCGAGAAGAGCGCGAGCCGGCTGGCGTGGGCGCTGTTCGGCCTGGTGGTGCTCGAGCTCGCCGGATCGGTCGTCCTCGAGATCCTGCTGGCGCAGGAGACCGACAAGGCGGGTGTCACCCTCGGCGACCTCGGCTTCCTCCTCTCGTTCATCCTGTTCCCGTTCATCGGGGTGCTGCTCGCCTCGCGACGCCCCGGCAATGCCCTGGGCTGGCTGATGCTCGTGATCGGCATCTTCGCGTTCGAGCCGGTCTCCA
>JBKPKU010000139.1:0-1759 GCA_046731295.1 Actinomycetota bacterium | reverse complement strand
GAACTCCAGGGTGCAGTTCTCGCACAGGAAGACGTCCGCCCGGACGTTCAGGCTGTGTCCCCCGCATCGCCAGCATCGGCGGCACGTGCCGGCCACGGCGCAGTCGATCGGCTCGGTCGTCTCGCCCGGCTGATCCCAGGTCGTGGTGCCCTCGGACGGGCGGGGGAGCTGGACCGAGAGCAGCTGCAGCGCGTCGTCGCCGCTCAGGAACCCGTGTGGGTGCGCGGCCGCCCGGCCGATGATCAGGCCGGGCGCGAGCCCCACCGGGCTGTCGGCCACGAGCGCGTGCCCGCCGCCGCTCAGTACGATCACCCACTCCTCCGAATCCGGATGGGTGTGCGCGTACGCGATCTGGTTCGGCGTGAAGCCCTGGATCGACAGGTAGTAGTCGGCGCCCTGGCTGATCGGCACGCGCCGGAACCCCGACGGGCACGGGGCCAACAACTCGCCCGCCAGCATCCCGAACACCCCCAGGTTGTCCAGGACCTCGGCCAGGTCCCCGATGTTGTGCCTGGCCGCCAGGCTCGAGGGCCGGGTCGGAACGACCGGGCTCAGGGGCCCCCCAGTCGCGCTCGGGTCGGTCTCGGTCGCCACGGACGAAGCTTGCCACTGCTGGGCTTCGGGCGCACGCGGTGAGCGGCCGGCGCTATCATCGCCGCCTCACACGGACCGGGGGACTGCCATGACCACCGAACTGCTGATGCTCGGCGGCGAGCGCGTGGCGGCCGCCGAGGGGAAGACCTTCGACGTCGTCGAGCCCGGGACCGGTGCCCCGATGGCCGAGGTCGCCGAGGCCGGGCCCGGGGACGCGAGGCGGGCCGTGGACGTCGCGGTCCGGGCGTTCGAGGAGGGGCCGTGGCCGATGGCCTCGGCGACCGAGCGCGGACGGGTGCTCCTTCGCGCCTCGTTCCTGGTTCGTGAGCGGCTGGAGGACCTCGCGCGCCTCGAGGCGACGAACGCCGGCAAGCCGATCGCCGACGCGCGCGACGAGCTCGGCATCGTCGCGAACACGCTCGAGTACTGGGGCGGGGCCGCGAACAAGATCTTCGGCGAGACCGTGCCGGTCCAGGACCCCGGGCTGGACGTGACCCTCCGCGAACCCGTCGGCGTGTGCGCGCTCATCACGCCGTGGAACTTCCCGCTGGTGATCGCGACGTGGAAGCTCGCGCCCGCCCTCGCGTGCGGGAACACGATCGTGGTCAAGCCGGCGTCGTACACCCCGCTGTCGATCCTCGCGCTCGCCGAGATCCTGATCGAGGCCGGCCTGCCGGCGGAGGCGATCTCGGTGCTGCCGGGTCCGGGATCGGCGGTCGGGAACGCCCTCGTGACCGACCCGCGCGTGTCCAAGGTCGGGTTCACCGGTTCGACCGAGGTCGGTTCGAAGATCATGGCGCTCGCTGCGACCAACATCACGCGCGTCTCGCTCGAGCTCGGCGGCAAGTCGGCCAACGTCGTGTTCGCCGACGCCGACATGGACCAATGCGTCGAGCGGTCGACGTGGGCCGTGTTCGGCAACACGGGGCAGGATTGTTGCGCCCGCAGCCGCGTGTTCGTGGAGCGCCCCGCGTACGACGGGTTCGTGGACGCGATGGCCCGGCGGACGGACGAGCTGCGCGTAGGCACGCCGCTCGACGAGGACACGCAGCTCGGCCCGATGATCTCGGCCGGGCAGCGCCAGACGACGCTCGACTACCTCGAGATCGGACAGAAGGAGGGCGCGCGCCTGGTCACGGGCGGAGCGGTGCCGACCGTCGAGGGC
>JBKPKU010000138.1:0-2627 GCA_046731295.1 Actinomycetota bacterium | reverse complement strand
GAGACCTCGCAGGCGCTCGGGTTCGGCTTCCGGTGCGGGTTCCTGGGCCTGCTGCACATGGACATCGTCAAGGAACGACTGGAGCGGGAGTTCGGTCTGGAGCTGATCGCAACCGCGCCGAACGTCGAGTTCCACGTGATCCGCGCCGACGAGATCGTCGTCGTGCACAACCCGAGCGAGATGCCCCAGCCCGGGACGTACGACCGCGTCGAGGAGCCGATCGTGTTCGCCACGATCATCACGCCGAGCGAATACCTGGGCGCGGTGTTCGACCTCGCGCAGTCGCGCCGAGGCGAGCTCGGCGAGATGAACTACCTGTCGCCCGAGCGCGTCCAGGTGCACTACACGCTCCCGCTCGCCGAGATCATCTTCGACTTCTTCGACCACCTGAAGTCCCGGACGCGCGGGTACGCGTCGCTCGACTACGAGCCGCTCGGGTACGTGCCATCGGAGCTCGTTCGCGTGGACGTGCTCCTGCACGGCGAGCCCGTGGACGCGTTCTCCTGCGTCGTCCACCGCGACAAGGCGCAGCAGTACGGCCGGCAGATGGTCGAGCGCCTTCGCGAGCTGATCCCGCGGCAGCTGTTCGACGTCGCGATCCAGGCCTCGATCGGTTCCCGGATCGTGGCGCGCGAGACCGTGAAGGCCAAGCGCAAGGACGTGCTGGCCAAGTGCTACGGCGGCGACATCACGCGCAAGCGCAAGTTGCTCGAGCAGCAGAAGAAGGGCAAGGAGCGGATGCGCCGCGTCGGCCGCGTCGACGTGCCCCAGGAGGCGTTCATCGCGGCGCTCCGCGTCGACCAGAAGGCGGAGGCGAAGAGGTGACGGCCGGCATCTACGTCCACGTGCCGTTCTGCCTCACCCGGTGCGGCTACTGCGACTTCAACGCGTACGCGGGGATAGATCACCTGACGTCGCGATACTTCTCGGCGCTGCAGCGCGAGGCCGAGTTGGCCGCGCCGGCCTGGTCCTACGAAGAGGTCGTGAGCGTGTTCCTCGGCGGCGGGACGCCGACGACGCTCGAGGTCTCGGACCTGAAGGGCCTGAGCGCTCGGCTCCGCCAGGCCTACCCGATCGCGCCGAACGCCGAGGTCACGATCGAGGCCAACCCCGACACGGTCGACCGGCCGAGGCTCGAGGGCCTGCTCGAGGCCGGGTTCGGACGCCTGTCGATGGGGGCGCAGTCGTTCGACACGGCCGTGCTCGCGGCGCTCGAACGCATGCACGACCCCGCATCCGTGCGCCGGGCGATGTCGGATGCGCGCGCGGCCGGCTACGCGAACGTGAACCTGGACCTGATCTACGGCGCGCACGGCGAGAGGCTCGACACGTGGGAGCGCACGCTCCGCGAGACCGTGGATCTCGCACCCGAACACGTGAGCGCGTACGCCCTCACGATCGAGCCATCCACGCCCCTCGGCCGAAAGGTGCAACAGGGCGTGGTGCCCGCGCCCGACCCCGACCTGCAGGCGGACATGTTCGAGCTCGCCTGCGAGGTGCTGGCCGAGGCCGGCTACCAGCACTACGAGGTGTCGAACTGGGCCAAACCAGGCTTCGCCTGCGTGCACAACCTCGGCTATTGGGAGCGCCGACCCTACCTGGGCCTGGGCGCCGGGGCGCACTCCTATCGCGACGACCGACGTTGGTGGAACGTCCGGCCGCCCGAGATGTACCTCGAGCTCGTCGAGGCCGGCAACCTGCCGGTCGGTGGGGAGGAGGTACTCGAGCCGAACGACGCCTACCTCGAGGAGGTGTTCCTGCGCCTTCGGATCCTCCGGGGCGTGCCGTCGTCGTGGGTCGAACCCTCGAAGGCGGCCCCGTTCCTCGACGGCGGGCTGCTCCGAGACGACGACGGGGCCCTGGTGCCGACCGAGCGCGGGATGCTCGTCCTGAACGAGCTCGTCCTCGCGCTCGTCGAGTAGCTACGGGCCGAGGTTCGAGCCGCAGAGCGCCTCGCCCGAGAGGAACGACGGACCTGCGGGGTCGTCCGTCACCGGTTCCGTGAAGTTCCGAACATCCACGATGTGGAGCAGCCCGTCGTCCCGCAGGACGAACGTCGTCTGGTGCGCGTGCCACTGGGCGTCGGGAGAGTCGTGTGGAAGCGATTCGGCCGACGTTGCCACGATGCCCGGACCGTCCGGCGCCGAGATGTCGCCGCACCGAAGCGTATCCAACCCGAAGCCGTCTCCCCCCAGGAACAGGATTGGCTGCTTGCCAGCCTCGAACCGACCGCTCGGTTCACCGGATTCGGCGACGACGAGCGGAACGATCGCCGGCTCTGCACCGTTCGAGATGACGTCGTAGGGACGCAGGCCTACGACGGCACCGCCTTGCTGCAGGACGAGAATCTCGTCCGTCCCGTCCCCGCCGATGTCGGGAGCCGAGAACGTTCGGCACTCGTAGGTGCACTCGATCGGGCCGAACGACGAGTCCGAGAGTCCATCGCGATCGACGTCGAGGGCGACCACGTTGAACGCGTCCTCGGGTGCCGGGCATCCACCTGCGTCGCTCGCCTTCGTGGCCACGAACACGGTCGCCGTTTCCTGGGGTGTAATGAAATGCCCGTCGATCGACGACACGTTGCAGACCGGGAAGCCGAGCCCGATGTCCTCACCGGAGGTGGGCGC
>JBKPKU010000137.1:0-21204 GCA_046731295.1 Actinomycetota bacterium | reverse complement strand
TCTGGGACTGCAGGCGACCGACCCCGGGGCCGCGGACCGCCTGTGGACCGACATCGAGCACCGATTGGTGGAGGATGCCGCGCTGGCTCCGCTGACGAATCCCATCTTCACACGGGCCGTCTCGGCCCGCGTCGAGAATGTCCAGGTCCACCCGCAATGGGGGATCTTGTTCAGCCGCCTATGGGTGCAGTAGGCGAGCGAGCACATGCTCCTGAAGTCTCTTCGGCGTCGGGCCGAGGAGGACCAAAGGGATGGGACGCGGGAATCGCCCGGCGCCTTCGTGAGCGGTTTCGGGACGCATGTCGGGCTCTTGACCGCACATCTGAACGAGGCTGAGGGGCTGGTCGAACCGCTTCTCGAGGCGAGATCTCGGGGGTGGAGCGTCGGCGGCTCTTCCACGGCCGTCAGGGCGTCGCGAACGAGGTAGCGAGCGCCTATACGTGACGCTCCTGCCGGTCACGAGGGAGCTTCGCAACGGTGCCGGCGAGCCGTCTGAGCTGCGCTGATGGGGTCGCCGCCGCGACCAGCAGCTTCACACCCGGCGGGCACACTCGACAGCCGACGATTCCGCCAATTGTGGCCTCAATGTGGCCCCACCATGGCCTGAATACCCGCGAAGCCGCAGGTAGATGGCGGGAGGGCCGGGATTCGAACCCGGGAGCCCCTTGCGGGACTAGCGATTTTCAAGACCGCCGCCTTCGTCCGCTCGGCCACCCTCCCGCACGAAGGGTAGCGGCTGTGGCGAGCTTCCGAGTTTCTGCCACCATGGTCCGGACCTTGAGCACGGACACGAGCGGACGAGAGCAGGGCCCCCCGGCCGGCGACCACCTCGAGCGGAGCGCGGACGAGGCCAACTACCGCGCGCTCGTCGAGAACCTGCCGGCCGTGATCTACCAGGTGGCCCCCGACGACGACCGCCGGACGATGTACGTGAGCCGGCACGTCGAGACCGCGCTGGGGTACTCGCGCGAGGAGTGGCTCGACCAGCCGGACATCTGGATGGAGCTGCTTCACCCGGACGACCGCGAGCAGACGCTTGCGGCCCACGACCTGCACAACGAGACCGGCCGGCCGTGGAGCCGCGAGTACCGGCTGATCGCCAACGACGGGCGCGTGGTGTGGTTCCGCGACGTCGCGAACCTGGTCCGGAGCCAGGACGGACGACCCGAGTACTGGCTGGGCGTCCAGCTCGACATCACCGAGCTCAAGGCCGCCGAGGCCGATCTGCGGTCCGCGCGCGACGAGCTCGAGCTACGCGTGGCCGAGCGCACGGCCGAGCTCGAGGAGGCCAACGCCCTCATGGCGCTCGAGATCAGCGAGCGCCGGCGCGCCGAGTCCGAGCTGCGCGCCGCCGAGCACCGCTACCGCCTGCTCGCCGAGCAGATCCCGGCCGTCACCTACGTCTGGGAAGCCCACCGGCCGCCGGATGCGGAGCCCGCTTACTACACGAGCCCGCGGATCGAGCAGCTCCTCGGCTACACGGTCGAGGAGTGGCACGTGACCGCCGACTTCTGGATGGCGCGCCTGCATCCCGACGACCGGCACCGGGTCCTGGCCGCGTTCCTGCGGTCCGAGGCCACCGGGGAGCCGTTCGTGCAGGAGTACCGCTACCTGCACAAGAACGGCCGCATCGTATGGGTCGCCGATCAGGCGATCGCGATCTCCCAGAACGACGAGAGGCAGCCGAGGCTCTTCCAGGGCGTGATGCTCGACGTCACCGCCCGCAAGGAAGCCGAGCGGACGGCCGAGGAGACCGAGCTTCGCTACCGGGACCTCGCCGAGCAGGTTCCGGGCGTCATTTACGTCGCGGAGCTCAGCCCCGGGGAACCCGGGTACCGGCTTCGGTACGTGAGCCCGCAACTCACCACGCTGTTCGGATACACCCCCGAGGAATGGGGGGACACCGAGGCCTGGCTCGCGACCGTCCACCCCGACGACCGCGACCGAGTCCGGGCCACCGACGGCACGCTCGATGAGACCGGCGGCTTCGAGATGGAGTACCGGATCTTCCACAAAGACGGCGGCGTCCGGTGGGTCCGCGACCAGTCCCGCGTGCTGACCAAGGACGCGCTCGGCCGGCCGACCGAGATCCAGGGCCTGATGATGGACTTCACGGAGGCCCGGCTGCTCGACCGCGAACGCCGCGAGGTCCGCCGACGGTACCGGTCCCTGGTGGAGGCCATCCCGGCCATCACATACCTCGAGTACGCGAGCCCCGAGGCGCCGGAGGAGGCGCGGTTCGCCTACGTCAGCCCGCAGATAGAGAGCATCCTCGGGTTCACGCCCGAGGAGGCGACCAGCGACCCCATGTTCTTCGAGGGCACGCTGCACCCGGACGACCTGGAGCGGATGCGGCAGGCGAACGTCCGCGCGGAGGACACGGGCGACCCGTTCGACGAGGAGTTCCGCCAGCGCACCAAGGACGGCGGCTACCGCTGGATGCACGACCGGGCGGTACTGGTGCGCGACGACGAGGGCACCCCGCGCTTCTGGCACGGGGTGACGAGCGACATCACGGATCGGAAGGAGGCCGAACGCAGCCTCCGTCTCCTCGAGGAGCGCTACCGGAACCTCGTCGAGCAGATCCCGGCCGTCACGTTCATCGAGACCCCCGGCGGGCCCCCGGACCAGACGTGGTTCACGTACCTCAGCCCGCAGGCGGAGGAGATCTTCGGCCTGACCAGCGAGGATCTGATGGCCAACCCGGGCCACCTGGACGAGCTCGTCCACCCGGATGACCGCGACCGCGTCCACGCGGCCAACGCGCGCTGCGAGGCGACTGGCGAGCCGTTCAACCAGGAGTTCCGGATCGTGCGTCCCGACGGCCGCGTCGTGTGGCTCGACAGCCGTGCGGTGCTGGTCCGCGACGAGGAGGGTCTGCCGAAATACTGGCAGGGTGTGGCGATCGACGTCACCGCGCATCGCGAACTAGAGACGCGCTACCGGGATCTCGCCGGCATGCTGTTCGGCGAGCTGGGGGTCGACGCCGAGTAGCGCGGACGCCCGGCGGCCCGGGTTCAGCCCTTCGGCCGCAGCTCGCGCAGGCGCTCGGGTAGGTACACGTGCAGAGCCGGGGGCAACGACACGCTTCCGTCGGCCCTCTGGTTGTTCTCCAGGATCGCGATCAGGGTCCGGCCGATCGCGGTGGCGGTGCCGTTCAGCGTGTGTGGCGTCGTGGTCTCGCCCGAGGCCAAGCGCATGCGCGTCTGGGCTCGACGCGCGCCGTAGTCCGTGTAGTTAGAGCAGGAGGTGAGCTCGCGGTACCGGTCCTGTCCCGGGAGCCAGGCCTCGAGGTCGTACTTCTTGGCCGCGGCGCCCCCGAGGTCGCCGGCCGCCGTGTTGGTGATCCGGTAGGGGAGATCGAGGTTGCCGAGGATCTCCTCCTGGACGGCAAGGATCAGCTCTAGCTCGTCCCAGGAGTCCTCCGGACGCGAGAACGAGAACATCTCGACCTTGTCGAACTGGTGGACGCGGAACATCCCGCCCATGTCCTTGCCGTAGGTCCCCGCCTCACGGCGAAAGCACGTCGAGTAGCCGGCATACCGGATGGGAAGGTCGCCCTCGTCGAGGATCTCGCCCGCGTGCAGGGCCGCGAGCGACACCTCCGAGGTTCCGACCAGGTACAGCTCGTCGGGCGTCGTCACGTAGATGTTGACCGCGTCGGTGGGCAGGAACCCGCTGCCGAACATCGCCTCCTCGCGGACCAGCACCGGCGGGATCACCGGGACGAAGTCACGCGAGACGAGCGCATCGAGCGCGTGACGCACCAGCGCGAACTGGACGTGGACGATGTCACCCAGCAGGTAGACGAACCGGGACCCGCTGGTGCGAGCGCCGCGCTCGGTGTCCAGGACGCCGAGGAGCTCCCCGAGCGCCGCGTGATCGCGCGGCTCGAAGTCAAACGTGGGAGGCTCGCCGACGCGCCGAACCTCGATCGCATCCTCGTCGGTGAACCCGTCAGGCGCGGACTCGTGCGGGACGTTCGGCGTGCGCCCGAGCAGGTCGTTCAGCTCGGCTTCTCCCCGCTCGAGCTCGGGTTCGAACGCCTTCAGCCGCGCCGAGACCTCACCGACCTCGGCGATCAGCCGCTGCTTCTCGTCGCCCTGCGCCCCGCCGATCGCCTTGCCGGCGCGGTTCTGCTCGGCGCGCAGCTCCTCCACCTGCACCGTGAGCTCGCGGCGCCGCCGGTCGAGCTCGAGCAGCCGGTCGACCGCATCGGCCAGGTCTCGGCGGGCCAGGCCCTTTCGGAACGGCTCCGGATCCTCCCGGATCGCGCGGATGTCGAGCACGTCAGACCTTGGCCCCGTCCGCTGCCTCGGTTGCGGCGCCCTTCTCGGCCGACTTTTGGGCGGGCTGGCCAGCCTGGGCCGCCTGCTGGTCCATGATCGACTGGCCCTGGAAGACACCCCCCTCCTCCACGACCAGGGTCTTGGACGTGATGTCTCCGTCCACGCGTCCCCCGCGGGAGAGCTCGGCGCGACCCTTCACGTTGATCGAGCCCTTGAAGCGGCCGGCGACCACGACGTTCTGCGCCCGGATGTCGGCCTCCACCTGGCTCTGCGGCGACAGCAGCACGTCGCCCTCGGCATTGATCTGGCCCTTCACCTGACCGTCGATCCGCAGCGATCCAGCCGAGACGACCGTGCCCTCGAGCTTGGCCCCCTGGCCGACGATCGTGACCTCACCGCCCTGATCCGCCATCCCTCGCACCTCCGTCCGTCGTCGAACCATGCCCGCCTGCTCCTCCGGCGGATCCGAGCCGTTCGGCTCCGCCGTGACATCCTCCGGCACCGGGTCATCGCGACGCCAGATCACGTCGCCGTCACCGCGCGCTTCGTGCCGGCCGCCATCGCCTGCCGGATCGCCTCCTCCTCCTCGATCGACAGACTGTAGGAGCTCTGTCCCTCCGACACCGGCTTGGCGTAGACCCGGGTGTCGTGTCGGCCGTTGATCGAGGTCATCACGACCCCCGTGCCGAGGTCGTCCAGGAGCGCGCACGAGAACGACAGGCGCCCCCCGACATCCTCGAAGGCGTCGTAGCGCACCAGCCCGACGTTGCGAACCGCCCCCTCGATCTCGCCCTGCTGGCGCCGGTCCGTCCCGGCCAACGCGCGGACTGCGGACTCGAGCCGCGTCATGCGATCGCCCTGCGCGTCCAGGATCCCTTCCAAGGCGCCATCCATCTCGACCGGCTCGTTCTGCCGGCGCCGGCCGGCCGCGAGCGCGGACAGGGCCACCGCAAGCACGCCCAATCCGATCGCGATCAGCACGAGGCGGCTCAGGGTTTCGGGAGAGAAGGTCATCGTCGAGATGCGTTCGAAAGGGCCACTGACCTGCGGATTCTGGCGAGGCCGAAGTATACAATCAACGCCCGCGCGGTCGAATGCGGATCGCTCGTGGGAAGCCGACCGGATGCGTCTTGCCTACTTCGATTGCATCGCAGGGATCTCGGGCGACTCCGCCTTAGGAGCGCTCGTGGACGCGGGCGTCGACACCGACCAACTGCGGACCCACCTCGCGACGCTGCCGCTGGAGCCGTTCGAGCTCGAGTTCGAGGAGGTCGACGAGCACGGCGTGCGGGCGGTGCATGCGGGCGTTCGGGGCTCGGCGATCGCCGGCGTGATCCGCACCTATGCCAGCGTCCGGGCACTCCTGGACGCCTCCGACCTGCCCGCCGACGCGCTCGCTCTCGCGCACCGGATCTTCCGGCGTTACGCGGAGGCCGAGGCGCGCGTGCAGCGGCGCGACATCGAGACGGTCACCTTCCACGAGCTGACGGGGCTGGACTCGATCGTGGACGTCACGGGCGCCGCACTCGCGCTCACGATGCTCGGCGTGGAGCGGGTGTTCTCCTCGGCGGTGCCGACCGGCCTCGGCATGACCAGGACCGAGCACGGCGCGATGATGCCGATCCCGAGCCCGACCGTGGTCGAGCTGCTTCGCGGCGCCCCGATGTTCTCGCGGGGGGTCGCGGCCGAGCTCACGACGGCGACCGGCGCGGCGATCCTGGCGGCGACGGTGGAGGGCTACGGCGAGCTCCCCATCATGCGCGTCGAGGACGCGGGCTACGGCTCCGGCACCGCGCGCCTGGACTTCCCGAACGTCACACGCGTCTTGATCGGGACCGAGGAGTCGGCGGCCTCGCGTCCGAGCGTCCCGGGCACGCCGGAGCTTCGACTGGTCCCCGAGCCGAGTGAGCGCGACGATCCCGGCGACGCGGGTTGAGCTCACATCTTGTCAGAGCTAGGTCTTTCGGCCGGGTTGCCCGCGCCGAGGGCTCGTCACACGTTGCGGTGGACGGAACTCGGCGGGAACCGCGTACCCGGAACGACGTGAGTGACGGGCGCGATTGCACGAGAACGTCGAGGCAGCGGAGCCCGCGACGAGCTGATGGAGCTGGCGCTCGACTTCCTGACGGCGCCGTAGGGTCGTGGGCGGGCCGGCGGGGCCGGCGACGAACGCCGCCGGCCCCGCCGGCGTCCGGATCCCGTGGGCGAGGGGGGAGTTGAACCCCCACGTCCTTGCGGACACAGGAACCTGAATCCTGCGCGTCTGCCAATTCCGCCACTCGCCCGGGGGCCTCGAATCGTAGCAGTCGCCGCTCGGGGTCCCGGGTTCGGCCTGCCGGGTAGAATCGGCGCAATCCAGCTCCCGACCAGCGCAAACAGCGTCCGTGCCTATCCTTCGTGACTTCGAGCGACGTCTCGGCGGCCTCGTCGAGGGTTTCTTCGCGACCACCTTCCGCTCGGGCCTGCAGCCGGTCGAGCTCGCCAAGCGGATGATACGGGAGATGGACGCCAACAAGACCGTCGGCGTCCGCGAGGTCTGGGCGCCGAACCGATACCTGTTTACGTTGTCCGATTCCGACGGGCAGCGGTTCGAGCAGGCCGAGCAGGCGCTGGTGAACGAGCTCAAGCAGGTGGTCCGGGAGGCGGCGGCCGAACGCGGCTGGGGTCTGGTGGGCCCGCCCGAGGTCGTGTTCCAGGTCGACAACGACCTCGGCAAGGGCCGGTTCGAGTGCGAGGCCTCCTTCGTCGAAGGCGAGGAGGAGCTCGCGCCCCAGCCCGCGGTCGGCGAACGCGGTTCACTGGTGCTGGCCGGCGGTCGCTCGGTCCCGCTCACGCAGCCCGAGGTCACGATCGGCCGGCTGCCCGAATGTGACGTCGTCGTGGACGATCCCGGGGCCTCCCGGCAGCACGCGCGGATCCGGCGCACCGACGGCGGGTTCGTCCTCGTCGATCTCGGCTCGACCAACGGGACGCTGGTCAACGACGGGCCGATCCAGGAGCACGTGCTCGAGAACGGGGACCGCATCACGATCGGCGAGACCGTCCTCGAGTTCCGGAGCAGCTGAGTGTCCCCGTTCGTCCTGTCGGTGCTGAAGTACGCCCTGATCGTCTTGCTGTACTTCTTCGTCTACCGGGCGATCCGGTCCGTCGCCGTCGACGTATCCGGCCGCAAGCGCGGAGCGACCTCGCAGACCAAGACACCGGCCGCGCCGAGCGCCGCGAAGGCCTCTCGCGGCGGCAGGGCCCCCACGCAGGTCGTGATCCACGACGGCGCGGGGGCCAGGCCGACGCCCGTCAAGCTCCGTGACCAAGTCGAGATCGGGCGGGGCGACCGATGTGCGATTCGCCTCCAGGACACGTACGTTTCCCAGGTGCACGCCCGCCTGTACCAGAAGGACGGGGCCTGGTACGTGGAGGACCTCGGCTCGACCAACGGCACCCTGCTCAACGACCACCGAGTGCAGGCGCCCGTCGAGGTCCACGCGGGGGACGTCCTCAAGGTGGGCAAGACCGTCCTGGAGCTCAGGCGATGAACATCCGGGTCGGTGTGGCCACCGACATCGGCCAGGTGCGCGAGGGCAACGAGGACGCCTATCTCGTCGTGGCGCCGCTGTACGCCGTGGCCGACGGGATGGGTGGACACCGCGGCGGGGAGGTGGCTTCTAGCCTTGCGCTGGAGACCGTGCAGCAGCTGTTCGAACGGCAGGAGGGAACGCTGGCCGATCAGGTCGCCCAGGCTAACCGCGCCGTCTACGACCGGTCCCGGAGCGACCGCAGCGTCTCGGGGATGGGCACGACGCTCACTGCCGCCCTGATCGACGGCAGCGAGGTGCATCTGGTGCACGTGGGCGACTCGCGCGCCTACCTGCTGCGCGACGCGCGGCTGAGGCAGCTCACCGAGGATCACACGCTGGTGCACCGCATGGTCGTGGAGGGGGAGATCACGCCGGAGGAGGCCGAGACCCACCCGCACCGCAGCATCCTTACGCGCGCGCTCGGCGTCGACGAGAGCGTCCAGGTCGACGAGGGCGACGTGCAGGTCGAAACCGGCGACCGGCTGCTGCTGTGCACCGACGGCCTCACCGGCATGGTGCCCGAAGAGCAGATCCAAGAGATCATGCTCGACGCCGCGGACCCGCAGGAGGTCGTCGATCGTCTCGTCAAGGTCGCGAACCGCGCCGGCGGGATCGACAACATCACGGCGGTCGTCTTGGACTTCGCTGAGGACGGCGGCGGCTCCGGGGCCACCGAGGAGTCTGCGATCCACCAGCAGCACACGGTCGAGCGGCCGGTGCCGGAGGCCGCGCCGTCCCGAATCGAGTCGCTCTCGACGAGCAGGCCGTCGCTGCCTGCGGTCCGGCCGAAGCCGGCGAGCCCCCGGTCGAACCGGGGTCGCAAGGCGGGGATCTGGGCCGGGGTGACGATCTCGGTCCTGGTGCTCGCGTTGGTGGGCCTGCGCCTGTTCCTCGACACGCAGTGGTACGTCGGGGTCTCGAACGGCCGCGTTGCGATCTTCCGCGGCATCCCCTCCGAGGTCGCGGGGTTCGAGCTGCATTCCGTCGTGGTCGAGACCTCGCTCTCGGCCGCCAAGGCCGAGGCGCAGTTCGCGTGGCGAGGCCTTCCCGGGGGGATCACCACCGACGATCGCGAGGGCGCGAACGCGGTCGTCGAGCAGATCCGCAGGGACCTCGAGCGGGCCGAGCAACCCGCGTCGTGAGTCGCGCCGCGACCGCGGGAGGTCGCACCTCGCTCGCCCCCTCGATCGCCTTCACCGTCCTCGCCCTGATCCTGTCGATCGGCGCCTACGTGATCGCCGGCTACGGGAAGCGCGGGCAGCTCCCGGCGACCTTCGTGCTGTATGCGACGATCTTCGCCGCCGGGTACGCGGGTGCGCTGATCGCGATCCGCGTGCTGGCGCCGCGTGCCGACCCGGCGCTGTTCCCGACGGC
Organism: Actinomycetota bacterium; assembly: GCA_046731295.1. Classification (GTDB taxonomy): domain Bacteria; phylum Actinomycetota; class UBA4738; order UBA4738; family HRBIN12; genus DASSJM01. The sequence continues at coordinate 11,966 of JBKPKU010000137.1, read as the reverse complement.
CGCGGTGCTCGTGGGTCTGGGGTTCGCGATGATCTTCCGCCTGTCGGGCGGGCTCGCCGCCGAGCAAGCGACGTGGGTGATCGTCGGGCTGGCCGCGTTCGGCGCGACGCTGCTCGTGGTGCGCGACGCGCGGATGCTCGACTCGTACACGTACACGATCGGCCTGATCGGCCTGCTGCTCCTGCTGCTGCCCGTCGCGCCCGGCATCGGAAGGACGATCAACGGCGCGCGGCTGTGGGTGCAGGTGGGGCCGATCGGCTTCCAGCCGGCCGAGATCGGCAAGGTGCTCATCCTCATCTTCCTCGCGTCGTATCTGACGCAGAAGCGCGAGCTGCTGCAGGTCGCCACCTCGCGGATCGGACCGTTCCGGGTCCCGCCGGCCAAGCACCTCGGGCCGGTGCTACTGGCCTGGGGCGCCTCGCTCGCGATCTTGTTCGTCCAGCGGGACCTCGGGGCCTCGCTGCTGTACTTCGGGATCTTCGTGGTGATGCTCTGGGTCGCCACGGGCCGGGCCGCGTATCTGGTCATCGGGCTGATCCTGTTCGTGATCGGCGCGTACGCCGGGTGGCTGCTGTTCGACCATGTGCAGCTGCGCGTCGACATCTGGCTGCATGCGCTCGACCCCAGAAAGGTGTTCGACCTCGGATACGGGCAGCTCGCGCAGGCGCAGTTCGGCATGGCGACCGGCGGGATCGTGGGAGCCGGCCTCGGCCAGGGCTCGCCGGGGCTCATCCCCTTCGCGTCGACCGACTTCATCTTCGCGGCGATCGGCGAGGAGCTCGGGCTGCTGGGGACGACGGCGGTCCTGCTCCTGTACGTCGTGCTGGTCGGCAAGGGACTGCGGATCGCGCTGCGTTCGCAGGACGCGTTCTCCAAGCTCCTGGCGGTCGGGCTCTCGGCGCTGGTCGCGATCCAGGCGTTCGTGATCGTGGGCGGCGTCACGCGCGTGATCCCGCTCACCGGCGTGACGCTCCCGTTCGTGAGCTACGGGGGCTCGAGCCTGATCTCGAACTTCGTCCTGCTCGCGCTGCTGGTCCGCGTCTCGAGCGGCTCGCTCGCCTCCAGGGGGGCCACATAGATGGACCGTCAGATCAAGACGCTCGGTGTCGCGCTCCTGGTGCTCTTCCTGATCGTGTTGGCGCAGGTGAACTACATCCAGGTGTTCGCGGCCGACCGCATCTCGTCGAACCCGGCGAACGCCAAGCGCCAGCTCATCGCCGAATACAAGGTGGACCGCGGCAGCATCCTCGCCTCGGACGGCACGACCGTGCTCGCCTCCAGCCGGAAGAGCCCTGGTGAGCTGCGGTTCCAGCGCCGCTACCCGCACCCGGAGCTGTACGCACACCAGACCGGCTTTTACTCGTTCGTCTTCGGCCGGACCGAGCTCGAGGCCTCGTTCAACGACTACCTGGCCGGCGATGCGGCCGAACTCCTCCCGCAGACGCTGACCGACCTGATCCTCGGCCGCCCCAAGCGGGGCGCCACGATCGTGACGACGCTCGACCCGACGATCCAGGAGGCGGCCGAACAGGCGGCCGCGGCAGAGTCCGGCGACGTCGCGATCGCCGCGATCGACCCGTCGTCGGGCGACGTGTTGGCCCTGTACTCGGAGCCGAGCTACGACCCTAACCTGCTCGCGTCGCAGGATCCCAATGTCGTCCGCGACGCGTGGGACGAACTGAACCGGGACCCCGACAAGCCCCTGCTGTCCAAGGCCAGCGACGAGCTGTTCCCGCCGGGGTCGACGTTCAAGCTGGTCACGGCCTCGGCGGCGCTCGAGAACGGGTTCGGCCCGGAGAGCCTGTGGCCGAACCCCAGCGAGCTCGACCTGCCGCTCACCGACGCGACGATCCAGAACTTCGGCGGGGTGACGTGTTCGGGCGGCTCGCAGATCACGATGGCCGACGCGCTCCGCCAGTCGTGCAACGTGGTGTTCGGCGAGATCGGGCTCGAGCTCGGGCCCGAGAAGCTGGCCGAGCAGGCGCGCAGGTACGGGTTCACGGCCGAGGCCGGCGACGACCTGGTGACGTTCGACATCCCGTGGACCTCGGGCGTGTTCCCGGCGCCCGAGACCTTCGAGGGCCGCGATCCCGCGGTGGCCGTCTCGGCGATCGGGCAGCAGGACGTGGCGGCCAACCCGCTGCAGATGGCACTCGTCGCCGGCGCGATCGGCAACGGCGGCGTCGAGATGCAGCCGCGCCTGGTGAGCGAGGCTCGCGACCCGAGCGGGCGTGTGGTCGCCGAGTTCCAGCCCAGGGAGTTCTCGCGGCCGCTCTCGACGCTGAACGCGGCCGCGCTCACCCAGATGATGATCTCGGTCGTGCAGAGCGGGACGGGCACGGCCGCGCAGATCCCCGGCGTGACGGTGGCCGGCAAGACCGGAACCGCGCAGCACGGCGAGGGCGAGGCTCCGCATGCATGGTTCGTGTGCTTCGCGCCTGCCGAGAATCCGCAGGTCGCCGTGGCGGTTATCGTGCTGAACGGGGGTAGCCTGAGCAACGAGGCGACGGGTGGGCAGCTGGCCGCCCCGATCGCGAGGCAGGTCGTCGAGGCCGCGTTGGGCGGCTGACCAGGGAGGTTCCGAGGATCGAGCAGCCGATCGTACTCGGGCAGCGATACCGCATCGAGCGCGAGCTCGGCCATGGCGGCATGGCCAAGGTCTTCCTCGGCACCGACACCGTGCTCGGCCGCACCGTCGCGATCAAGATGCTGGCGCCGCAGTTCGCGGACGACGACGGGTTCGTCCAGCGGTTCCGACGAGAGGCGCAGGCGGCGGCCAGCATCAGCCACCCGCACATCGTCTCGGTGTTCGACACCGGGTCGGACGACGGGCTGCACTACATCGTCATGGAGTATGTCGAGGGCAAGACGTTGGCCGAGTACCTGGCCGGGGGCGGCCGGATCATGCCAGACCGCGCGATCGACATCGCGATGGACGTGTGCACCGCGCTCGAGGCCGCGCACGCGCAGGGAGTGATCCATCGAGACGTCAAGCCCGGGAACATCATGCTGAATGGGCGCGGCGAGGTGAAGGTCACGGACTTCGGCATCGCGCGCGTCACGACGACCGCGGAGACCGTCGCGCAGACCGCGGCGATCCTCGGGACCGCGTCGTACCTGTCGCCCGAGCAGGCGCAGGGGCTGCCGGTCGACGGGCGTTCGGACATCTACTCGCTTGGATGTGTGATGTTCGAGATGGTGACGGGCCGGCCCCCGTTCCTCGGCGACTCGCCCGTCGCGGTCGCGTCCAAGCAGGTGCTCGAGCAGCCGGTCCCGCCGTCGCGACTGAACGCGGACGTGACCGGCGACCTGGACGCGGTGATCCTTCGGGCGCTTGCGAAGCATCCGGCCAACCGCTACCAGTCGGCCGAGGAGATGCACGCCGACCTGGACCGGGCGAAGCGCGGGCTGCCCGTGGAGGCGACGCCCCTGCTCGCCGGCACGACCCAGGTCATCGACCGGCCGGCGCCGCAGGCAACGCAGGTCCTGCCCCCCCCGAGCGAACCTCGCCACCGCAACTGGATCCCACTCGTCGTCACGCTGATCCTGATCGCCCTCCTCGGGGGGCTGCTGTGGTTCCTCGCCGCGAACCTGCTCTCGGACGACAACCAGCAGGGCGGGACGCTCGTCACCGTCCCGAACGTAGTCGGCAAGTCGAGGGAGCAGGCCGAGGCGGATCTCCAGGATGCCGGCCTCGCCGTCGGAACCGTCACGAGGGTGCAGCCGAGCGGCTCGACGCAGACGCCGGGTACGGTGCTCGATCAGGATCCCGCGGCGAACGAAAAGGTCGAACGCCAGACGTCGGTGAACCTGACCGTCGTCGCGCAACCGGAGGCGGTCACGATCCCCGACCTGCAGGGACAGAGCGTCGCGGACGCGCAGGCGGCGCTGCTCGACCTCGGCCTGGTGCCAGACGGCCCGCAGCAGGAGCCCAGCGACACGGTCGACCAGGGCCTGGTAACGCGCACCGACCCGGCGGCCGGACAGGACGTCGACCCGGGATCGTCCGTGACGATCTTCACCTCGTCCGGTCCCGAACAGGTCACCGTGCCGTTCGTCACGTGCCAGAGCTTCGGGTCGGCGCAGAACGAGATCGAGAACGCCGGGCTGCAGCCGGCCATCTCGGACAGCAAGGTCGCGATCAACCCGCAGTGCCCCCACGGGAACAAGGTGGCGCAGCAGGACCCGGCCTCCGGGACGGCGGTCGCCCCCGGCACCACCGTCACGCTGTTCCCGGGCGAGGAGAGTGCGACGGGCCCGACCGGCGGGACCGGCGGGACCGGCGGGACCGGGCAATGACCCTCTGGTTCGTCCGCGAGGCGTTCACGGACGAGGAGCGCGTCCGTCTCGCGCCGCACTTCACGAACTTGGACGGGCCGGTGTTCGCGCTCACGAACCTTCCCGAGGTCGTCAAGGGCGCGCTTTTCGCCCGCTATTCGCGGACGCCGAAGTCGCTCCGACGGCTGTTCTTGGACGAGTTCGCGGAGCCGTTGGCGGCCGGCGCCGTCTCCGGTCTCGGGGGCGTGAAGGTGGACAAGGCCGAGCAGCTCTTCGACCGCGTGTTCTTCGAGTTCGGCGACGACTCCGTGGCGCAGCTCGGCGGCGTGCACCTCGCGTGCGAGCAGGCCTCGCAGCCGCTCGCCAAGGCGATCGAGTGGGGGCGCCTGGCGGCCTACCTCGAGCAGTCGACCCGCTACATGCGCTACGACGACCGGCCCGGCGGGCGCTGGCGGCTCACGACGCCGCCCGAGATCGAGGGCGGGCCCGCCGGCGAGGCCTACGAGGCATACGCGACGCGCACGTTCGAGGCGTACGGGCGGATGTTCCAGCCGCTGTACGACCTCTTCGCCGAGCGCTTCCCGAAGGAACCCGATGACTCCGACTTCCTGTACCGCTCGACGATCACGGCGAAGACCTGCGACACCCTTCGGGTCCTGCTGCCGGCCGGCACGCGGTCGAACCTCGGCGTGTTCGCCACGGGTCAGTCCTACGAGCAGATGCTGATCCGGATGCGCGCGAGCCCGCTGGCCGAGGTGCGCGAGTACGCGGACCTCATGCTCGTGGAGCTCCGCAAGGTGATCCCGGCGTTCCTCAAGCGCGTCGACCTGCCCGACCGAGGGGTCGTGTGGTCGCGATACGTGGCCGAGACCCGGGAGGCGACGCGGGAGGTCACGGCGAAGTTCACCGAGGGCGTCGAGCCCGGCCAGCGCGACACGGTGACGCTCACCGACTACGACCCGCTGGGCGAGGAGAAGGTGGTCGCGGCGGCGATGTACGCGGCCTCGGACCTGCCGGACGATCGCCTCCGGTCCCTCGCGCACTCGATGAGCGCGGACGAGCGAGACGCCGTGCTCCGCGCCTACGTGGGCGAGCGCGGCAATCGGCGACACAAGCCCGGCCGGGCGTTCGAGCGCACGGGGTATCGGTTCGACGTCCTGTGCGACTACGGCGCCTTCCGCGACCTGCAGCGCCACCGCCTGCTCACGCTCGAGTGGCAGCGACTCTCGCCTTCGGACGGGTTCGACACCCCGGAGGTGATCGGCGACGCCGGGATGACGACCGAGTGGGACCGCGTGATGGAGGAGTCGGCCTCTACGTGGGCCACCGTGGCCGAGCACGCCGGCGAGGACGTCGCCCAGTACGCGGTCTCGATGGCGTACCGGATCCGGTTCGTGATGCAGATGAGCGCCCGCGAGGCGATGCACCTGATCGAGCTCCGGTCGTCGCCGCAGGGCCACCCGAGCTACCGCCGCGTCGCGCAGCAGATGCACGAACTGATCCAGCGGACCGCCGGCCACCGCGCGATCGCCGCGACGATGAGCTACCTCGACACGAGCGACGTGGACCTCGAACGCCTGGAGGCCGAACGCCGCGCCGACGCCCGCCGCCGGGCGGCCCGCGCCGGCTGAGTTCTACCCGCCCAGGATCTCGGCCAGATCGAACCTCACGGGCTCGTCCAGCTGGTCGAACGTGCACGAGCGCGGATCGCGGTCCGGGCGCCAGCGGACGAACTGCCCCGTGTGCCGGAACCGGTCGCCCTCCATGTGGTCGTAGCGGACCTCGACCACCCGCTCGGGGCGAAGCGGGACGAACATCAGGTCCTTCTTCGGGTTCCACCGGCTGCCCTCGGCGCTCCTGGGCGTTCGGGCCGCGGCCATCTCGGCCTCCCAGTTCCACGGGTGCTGATCGAACGTCGTCACCAGCGGCTCAAGCTCTTTCAGCAGCTCGCGGCGCCTCTGCATCGGCAACGCGCCGATGACCCCGATGTTCGCCAGCACGCCGTCGTCCCGGTACAGGCCGAGCAGGAGCGAGCCGACCGCGTCCGGGCCGCTCTTGTGGAGCCGGTACCCGGCGACCACGCAGTCGGCCGTGCGCTCGTGCTTGATCTTGAGCATCACCCGCTTGTCCGGCTGGTAGGTGCCGTCGAGCGGCTTGGCCACCAGGCCATCCAACCCGGCGCCCTCGAACTCCTCGAACCACTGCCGCGCCAGGCCGATGTCCAGGGTTGCCGGCGTCACGTGGATCTGCGAGCGCGCCTTCCACAACGCGCGTTCGAGTGCCGCGCGGCGTTCGGCGAACGGACGGCGCACGTAGTCCGCGTCGCCCTCGGCCAGCAGGTCGAACCCGACGAAGTGCGCGGGCGTCGCCTTCGCGAGCATGTTCACCCGGCTTTCGGCCGGGTGGATCCGCTGCTGCAAGGCCTCGAAGTCCAGCCTCCCCTCGGCGGGATCGGGCACCACGATCTCGCCGTCGATCACGGCACGCTCCGGGAACTCCGCCTTGACGGCGTCGACCACCTCGGGAAAGTACCGAGTCATCGGGCGCTCGTTGCGGCTGCCGATCTCGACCTCGTCGCCGTCGCGGAAGACGATCGATCGGAACCCATCCCACTTGGGCTCGTAGCTCAGGTCGCCGACGGGGATGTCCTTGACGGCCTTGGCGAGCATCGGCGATACCGGGGGCATGACGGGCAGGCGCACGCACCTATCTTGCACGACCGCCGGCGCCGGCGAGCGACCGGCTCAGGCCGCGGGCGTCGAGAGCCGGTCGATCGGCGCGGGGCTTGGCACGGCCACGCTCCCGAGCTCGGCGCCGGTCCCCGCGTCCAGGACCTTCACGTCCTCGCCTACGGCGACGTACAGGCGCCGCCCGTCCGCGGACAGGCCGAGGCCGGTCACGTCGCCGGTGTCCCACACGTCGGCGACCGCGAGCGAGTCCGCGTCGATGCGCTCGACCTGGCCCGCCGCCCCCACGTACAGCGACGCGCCGTCCTCGCCCACGACGGCCGAGGTGCTCGAGATGCCGTCGAGGGTCCGGCCGATCTCCTCGGTCCGCCGGATCTGCAGCGTCCGCGTGTCCATGACGGACACGAGGCCGAGCGCCGCGTTCACGACGTACAGGCGGCGGCCGTCCGGCGAGGGCGCTAGCGCCTGCTCGGACGCCGGACGGTCCCAGAGCATCTTGGGCAGCCCGACGCAGTGCGCCCACCCCTCCTGCAGGCTGAGCACGTGCACGAACGACACCGTCGCGTCCGAGGCCACGGGTGCCTGGTGCGGCGCGTATCCGGGCTGCGCGCTCGAGTACAGCGTGTAGAGCTGATCGTCGTTGGGCGCGAGCACCTGCTGGAGGCGGATGCCCGGCATGCGCTCGGCCGGGCCCTTGTAGGGACCGAACACCGGGTAGACCTCCCCCCGGCGGAGGTCGAGCACGGTCACGCGGTACACGGTCGGCGTCTCGGCCGGCAGGTGCTGGATCAGGAACAGGCTGCGGTCGTCGGTCGAGAACGCCTCGGGCTCGTAGTTCCCGCGCAGGTCATAGGTCACCGGGTCGCGCGCGCCGTTCGGGTCGGCGACCACGATCGTCGTGCGGGCGCGGGGCACGGGAACGGACGGGTCCCACCCCTTCGGCAGCGGCTCGACGAGCGCGACCTCCCGGCCGCTCTCGGAGACCACGCCGACGTCCATCGTGCCGTCCACGCGCGTCGAGCCGACGAACCCGCCGGACGCGTCGACGGTCCGCAGGCGCGTCGACCCCTGCGACGCGGACGGCGAGACGACGAACGAGCCGCCCAGGCTGCCCACGGCACCCGGGTGCTCGAACAGCACCGAGCCCGTCGGAACGCGGACGAGCAGCGGGCCCGCTCCGGTCCCGACGAAGAGCGTCTCGGAGGGCACGGCCGTCTCGGACGGCTGTGAAGAAGTGCCCTGCGTGCACGCGGCGGCCACCAGCGCGACCACCGAGACCGCCAGGATCAGTTTGGTTCGCATGCCGACCTCCGTTGAGGCTCGACGCCACCCCGGTCGGGGGCACCCGACACACCTACTCCCCGAGCGCACCGAAGGTTCCGGGGGAACCCGGGGACCTACCGCCCGGTCTGGCTCGTGAACGTCGGAGACGGGAGGTTCGGGATGCGTACGCGTCGTTGGCTGAGCTTCGTTCTCCCGCTCGCATGGGTCCTGGCGCTGATGCCGGGCGGCGCCTCGGCGGACGGCGGCGCGTACATCGACCTCGACCGGACGCACTTCGTCGTCGGCTCGAGCGGCCACGCCGAGACCTACGTCTCGGTGCCGGCGAGGAAGCAGCATCTGTTCGAGCGCGGCCCGTTCTACCTGTACGTCACGCCGATCCGTTCGCCCGTCATCGAGGGCCGGCGCCTCCCCAGCACGGCCACGCGCGTGGCCACCATGACGATCGAGCACGATCGCGGCACGGCGTTCGAGCTGTCCGCGAACTTCACGGTGCCGGACCTACCCGGTGACTATTACGCGCTCGCCGTGTGCAATGACCCGTGCACGATCTCGGGGTTCCGCGAGCCGCTCACGGGGGAGATCTCGGTCGTGCAGACCGCGCGCGAGGCCGAGCTCCTGACGAAGCAGCGACATCTCATCGGGAAGAGATTCGCCCTCCGTCGGCAGATCAAGCGGCTCCGGAACGACGACGCGGACCTCGAAGGCCACCTGAGCTATGCCGGCATGCAGGGAAGCGAGCTGTACGCCACGGTGGTGAGGCTCCGGAGCGCGCTGGCCGACGCCCGAGCCGACGCTGGTCGGTCCACGTTCCCATGGATCCCGATCCTGCTGGTGATGGCCTTCGTCGGGGCGGTAGGCATGATCTCCATCACGCGGCCGCGGCGTCGGTTTCGTGACGTTCCCGCGCTCGTCGACGCCCCGAAGGCGTTCGATCGCTCCGGGGTGGGGTCGTTCCGGTAGCCTCGGCGTCGGTGGATCGCCAGTCGACCTTCCTGCTCACGCTCGGGTTGCTGATCGCGGCCGCCGCCGTGGTCTCGGTCGCGGGATGGATCCTGTTCGTGCGAGATCGGCGCGCCGGCCGGACGACCCCGAACGACGAGGACGAGCTCAGCCCGTCGACGGATCCACGATCTTCAGACGCTTGAAGTTCCTACTGCAGGTGTAAAGGCCTTGCGCCGGCGTCGCCTCCGTGTCAGACTGCGCCCGATGTTTGAATCGCCGTTCAAATCCCTCTCCGGCTTCCGCGTAGCAATGGCCTAGGGCGCGTCCCCGGCCGCATCCGGCCTGCTCACGTGCCCGTTCCGACCCTCGCACCCGCGGGGGTCGTTCGTTACCCAGGTATCTCGAGCGGGTAAGGAGAGGCGGTCATGGACGAACGCACCCACGACGAGCGGATCCGCCACGAGGCGGACAACCTGCGCACCCACTGGGACTCGAACGGCCGCTGGGAGGGCATCGAGCGGACCTACGACGCCGAGGACGTCATATCGCTGCGCGGCTCGATCACGGTCGAGCACACGCTGGCGCGGCTCGGCGCCGAGCGGCTGTGGTGGCTGCTCTCGACCAAGGACTACGTGTCGGCGCTCGGGGCGCTCTCTGGCGGACAAGCGGTCGAGATGGTCAAGGCCGGGCTCTCCGCGATCTACGTCTCGGGCTGGCAGGTGGCGGCCGACGCGAACCTGTCCGGCCACACCTACCCGGACCAGTCGCTGTATCCGGCCAACAGCGTGCCGAGCCTCGTTCGGCGCATCAACAACGCGCTCCAGCGAGCCGACCAGATCGCGTGGGCCGAGGGCGACACCGGCACCACGTGGATGGCGCCGATCGTCGCCGATGCCGAGGCCGGGTTCGGCGGGCCGCTCAACGCGTTCGAGCTCATGAAGGCGCTCATCGAGGCCGGGGTCGCCGGCGTGCACTTGGAGGACCAGCTGGCGAGCGAGAAGAAGTGCGGGCACCTGGGCGGCAAGGTCCTGGTGCCGACCTCGCACTTCATCCGAACGCTCTCTGCCGCCCGGCTCGCGGCCGACGTGCTCGGCGTCCCGACCGTGCTCGTGGCGCGGACCGACGCCGCCGCGGCGACCCTCGTGACGAGCGACGTCGACGAGGCCGACCGCCCCTTCCTCACCGGCGAGCGAACGTCGGAGGGGTACCACCGCGTTCGCAGCGGCATCGAGGCGGCGATCGCGAGGGCGCGCTCGTACGCGCCGTTCGCCGACGTTCTGTGGTGCGAGACCGCGACGCCGGACCTCACCGACGCGCGAAGGTTCGCCGAGGCCGTGCACGACCGCTTCCCCGACAAGCTCCTCGCCTACAACTGCTCGCCGAGCTTCAACTGGCGCGCGCACCTGGACGAGGACCAGATCTCCCGTTTCCAGCGCGAGCTCGGCGCGATGGGGTACCGGTTCCAGTTCGTCACGCTCGCCGGCTTCCACGCGCTGAACGCGTCGATGTTCGAGCTCGCGCACGGGTACGCGGGCGAGGGCATGAGCGCCTACGCGCGACTGCAGGAGCGGGAGTTCGAGCTCGAGCGGTCCGGATACACGGCCACGCGCCACCAGGCGGAGGTCGGGACCGGGTACTTCGACAAGGTCTCGGAGATCGTGAGCCAGGGCGCGGGTTCGACGCTCGCGCTCGAGGGTTCGACCGAGCGCGCGCAGTTCGACCACCCGAACGGCGACGGCTCGCGCATCCGCACGCGTGCGCGCGACCGGGTCGCCTGATCTCAGACGCGGATCGGCGGCTCCGAATCAGGAGGCGGCGACGGCTGCGGCAGTGGGTCCGGCGTCGGCGGTTGAGGATCCGGGCCCGGTGGCTGCGGATCGGGGGTAGGAACGGGACCCGGAACGGGCTCCGGCTCGGGATCGGGGGTCTCTAGACGCATCAGGGCTCCTCGTTCGTCGTCGGCTCGACCTCCTCGCGCGTGACCGGTTCGGCCGTCTCGTCGGTCTCTCTGCGCTCGACGGTCATTACGCCGGGATCGGCCAGGTCGAGCCGCGCTCCCGTCACGCGGTGACCACACGAGAACAGGAGGACCTCGTGGCTGTCGGCGGACAGACGGGGTTCGGAGCCTCCTGGTTCGGGCTCCTCGTAGATCACGTCGGTGAATACGCCCCGCCCGCACACGGGGCAGCGCTGCCGCTCGGCCGATGCCTCCATGGTGCGTCCGTACCCCCTCGCCCGGGTCGGGAACCACCGGTCCACTAGCATCTGGCCCATGCTTTCGGGCGCGATCGCGGCGGCCGTGACCCCGCTGCGCGACGGTGGGAGCCGGCCGGACGAGGAGGCGATCGGCCCGCTCGTCCGCTTCCTGTCCGACGGTGGCGTCGACGGGGCGTTCGTGTGCGGGACCACGGGCGAGGGCGTGCTGCTCACCGTCGACGAGCGCCGGCGCGTCGCCGAACGCTTCGTGCAGGCCCGTCCCGAAGGGCTCGCGATCGCGGTCCACGCCGGCGCGCAGTCCACCGCCGACACGATCGCGCTGTCGACGCACGCGAAGGAGATCGGCGCCGACGCCGTCGCGGTGATCGCTCCGCCGTACTTCCCGCTTGACTTCGACGCCCTGTTCGAGCACCTGCGCTCGGCGGCCGAAGCCTGCGGAGGGCTGCCCTTCTACGTGTACGAGTTCGCGGCGCGCTCCGGCTATCCGGTCCCGGTCGAGCTCGTCGAACGGCTCCACGAGGTCGCGCCCAACCTGGCCGGCATGAAGGTCTCGGACAC
>JBKPKU010000136.1:0-14121 GCA_046731295.1 Actinomycetota bacterium | reverse complement strand
TCTCCGGGATGCGATCGAGCGAGGCGTAGATCGGCAGGATCATGAATGGGATGTAGCCGTATACGAGTCCGAGGATCACGGTGATCGGCAAGCCGGACAGGAAGTCGGTGTCCTGGAAGCCGAACGGGCCGAGCAGGACGTTGAACGGCCCACCCCGGTCGAGCAGGCCCTGCCAGGCGTAGATGCGCATCAGGTAGCTGATCCACAGGGGCGAGATCAGCAGGATGAGGAGCAGGCCCTTGTGGGTGGTCGCCTTCCGGGCGGTGAAGTAGGCCACTGCGTATCCGAGCACGAGGCAGATCGCCGACGCGGCGAAGACGTAGACGAACGTCCGGATCAGCGCATCCTGGTAGATGGCGTCTTTTCCCCAGAACTGGCTGAGCGTCTGGTTGAACGTGTCGAAGGACCACCACCACGGCGCGTAATAGGGGACCGGCCGGCCGAAGTTCTCGAAGTCCACGGTGCCGAACGCGACCGAGACGACCACGTAGGCCGGCAGCACGAACAGGACGGCCAGCACCAGAACGCCGGGAAGGGTGAAGGACGGCCAGTACCAGCGTGGGTACCAGACGCCGCTCGGTTGCTCCGTAGGATGCTCGCGGCGCCGCCGGCGGCGCCGCGAGGTCACGACATCGGTTCCGGCCGCCTGCGCGATGGCCTCAGGCCCCCGCCTTGATCTCGGTCCAAGCGGCCTGCCACAGCTGATCGTCCTCCGGCGGCAGTTCGTAGGGCGTCAGGTCCTCCCTGAACATGTCCTGGCTCACGACCGCCATCGGGAGGTTCGGCGGCACGACCCGGTCGGCGATCAGCTTGTCCGGGTCGATCGAGGTCAGAGGCGGCTGGTACCCGTTCCAATACCGGAAGTTGTCGTAGCTGACTCGCTCGTCGAGGAAGAAGTTGATGAACTCGTGGGCCAGGCGAGGATTCTTGGCCCCCATCGGGATCGCGATCAGGTCGTTGTCGGTCATGCTCGTTCCGGGGTCCGGACGCCAGTACCCGAGCACGTCCCAATCCACGCCCTTCGGCAGATACCACTGGGCCCCGACGATGTCGCCCGACCAGGCCTCGGCCACGGTGTAGTCGCCGGCCGGCAGCTTGGCGTACACGCCGTTGATCGTGAGCTTCGCCCCGTTCTCGTTGATCGTCTGGATGATCGCGTCCTTGGCGGCCGTGATGAGTTCGGGATCGTCCGTGTTCACGTCGAGGCTGCCGTCCCGGAGGATGGCGACGGCGATCGTGTCCCCGTACGAGTCGTACAGGCTGATCTCACCCGCATAGTCGTGGTTCCACAGGGCGTCCCAGCCCTGGGCGGCGGCCTCCTCGTCGCTCACGCGATCGCGACGGTACGCGACCCCCCACGTGTAGGTCACGTAGGGAACGCTATATCGCCACTGCTGATCGTAGTACGGTCCCGGGTCTTGCCAGAAGACCGGCCACATGTTCTCGATGTTGGGGATCAGCTCGTGCTGCAAGGGTTGGATCAGGTCGTTCTGGACCAACCGGCGCAGGTACGTCTTGGTGGGGAAGAAGACGTCGGGCTTCACTTGACCGCTTTCGACCTTCGCGATGCCCTCCTCCATGTTGTTGAAGGTGGTGATCTCCACGTCGACGCCGAACTTCTCCTCGAACCTGTTGACCTCGTGCTTGTAGATGTAGTCGGCCCAGTTGTAGTAGACGAGCGGCCCCGACTCGATCGGCGTGCTCGCGGGAATGGGGTCGCCGTTGAACGGGAGCGTTACCGGGTTGGCGTACGTCGCGATCGGGATCGTGCTCGGCGAGGAACCCGATCCGCCAGAGGTGCTCGGCTTCGAGCAGGCGGCCAGGATCGCCGACAGGCTCGGCACCGCGATGGCCGTTCCTCCAGCGCGCCGGAGGAACTGTCGTCGGTTCATAGGATGCGGTGCCATCGCGTGCGCCTCCTCTCGGGCGACATTTGATCCGCCGTTCAACTCGACGAAAGCTGAGTACCACAGCCGGCTCGGTCGCGCAAGGCATGGTGGCAGCAAGCAAAGGGCAACGTCGCGAAGTCACCGAGAGGCCGGACAGGTCTGACCGATCCGGGGGTGCCGCTAGAAGGCGGTCGACTCGAGGGTCGGAACTGCCATCGCGCCGGTGTCGATCAAGACCCGCAGCGAATCCGGGGGCAGATGAACGGCGACCGATCCGCCCTGCTGGTAGGGCAGGTCCTCGCCCTGGTTCTGGATCCAGGCTTGGACCGTCTGTCCGGGCGGGAGGTGGACGATCACCTGCATGGTGGACCCGACGTAGACGACGCGTTCCACCATGCCGGGGATCCGATTCTGCCCCGCGGTCCCAGCAGGCTCGAGCCGTATGCGTTCAGGACGGATCACGATCTTGACGCTCCCGCGCGCGTCGGTGTCGCCCTGACCGGCCGCGAGCTCGAACTCGCCGAGCCTGACCCTGGCGTGCCCGTCGGCGCCCAGGCCCTCGGCCTCGGCGTCCATCAGGTTCGACACGCCGAGGAAGTCGGCCACGTACGCGGTCGTCGGCTCCTCGTACACGTCGGAGGGCGTACCGATCTGCTCGACCCTGCCGTTGCTCATCACGGCCAGGCGGTCGGACATCGTCAGCGCCTCCTCCTGGTCGTGCGTGACGTACACGAACGTGATCCCGACCTCCTCCTGCAGGGCCTTGAGCTCGATCTGCAGCGCCTTGCGGAGCTTGGCGTCCAGCGCGCCGAGCGGCTCGTCCAGCAGCAGGACGGCCGGGTTCAGGATCAGGGCGCGGGCGAGCGCGACCCGCTGCTGCTGCCCGCCCGACAGCTGCGACGGGCGGCGGCGCTCGAACCCCGACAACCGCACGAGCTCGAGGGCATCGGCGATCTTCTTCTTGGCGTCCTGCTTGGACACGTCCTTGTAGCGCAGGCCGAACCCCACGTTCTCGGCCACGGTGAGGTGGGGGAACAGCGCGTAGTTCTGGAAGACCGTGTTCACGTTGCGTTTGTGCGGCGGGGTCTGCGCCATGTCGACGCCGTCCAGGAGGATCTGGCCCTCGTCGGGGCGCTCGAACCCGGCGATCAGCCGCAGCGTGGTGGTCTTGCCGCACCCAGAGGGCCCGAGCAGCGAGAAGAACTCCCCGGGCGGCATGTCCAGGTTGATGCCCGCGACCGCGGTCACCTCCGAGAACCGCTTCACGAGGTCGACGAGTTGGACCTCTCCTCCGGCCATGTGCGCGAGCATACCCGAGGCGTCCTCGGAGGGCTGAGCCCGGGACGGCCTACGCGAGGTTCACGTAGACCGACTTGCTCTCCAGGTAGTCCTCGACGCCGTGCTTGCCGAGCTCGCGCCCGATCCCCGACTGCTTGTAGCCGCCCCACGGCATCTCGGTGGGCGCCGGCTGCGTGTCGTTGATCCAGACGATCCCCGCCCGCAACTCCCGGGCAGTCCGCATCGCCTTCTTGATGTCATTGGTCCAGACCGCCGCCGCCAGGCCGTAGTCGTTGTCGTTCGACATCGCCACGACCTCCTCGACCGAGGCGAACGGGATCACCGACATGACCGGCCCGAAGATCTCCTCGCGCGCGATGGTGGCCGCGTTGTCCACGTCGGCGAACACCGTCGGCGGGACGAAGTACCCGCCCGAAAGCCGCGCGTCGGCGGGCCGTTCGCCCTGCTTGGCGAGCGTGGCCTCCTTCGACCCGATCTCGATGTAGTGCTCGACGCGCTCCTGCTGTTCGCGACTCACCAGCGGCCCCATCTCGGTGGACTCGTCCAGCCCGTCGCCCAGGACGATCTGCGACGCCCGGTCCACGAACGCGTTCACGGCGTCGTCGTAGACGCCGCGCTCGACGAACACCCGCGTGCCGGCCGAGCAGATCTCGCCCTGGTTCCAGAACACGCCGTTGGCCGAACCCTCGAACGCGGCCTGCGGGTCCGCGTCGGCGAACACGATGTTCGGCGACTTGCCGCCGAGCTCCAGCGTCACGCGCTTGAGGGTCTGGGCGCCCTCACGCACGATGACCTTGCCGACCTCGCGCGAGCCGGTGAACGCGATCTTGTCGACCTTCGCGTTCGCGACCAGCGGCGCGCCGGCGGTCTCACCCATCCCGGTGAGCACGTGGAGCACGCCGGTCGGCAGGCCCGCCTCCTCGAGGATCTTCGGCAGCTCGAGGCACGTGAGCGGCGTCTGCTCGGGCGGCTTGAGGATGAACGTGCAGCCGGCCGCGATCGCGGGCGCGAGCTTCTGCACCGCCATCATCATCGGGTAGTTCCACGGCGTGATGCCGGCGGCCACGCCCATCGGCTCCTTCCAGACCATGAACATCGCATCGGACGAGGGGTGCTGGACGTCGCCGTCGATCTTGGTCGCCCACCCGCCGAAGTACTCGAACATGTACGCGACCTCGGCGATGTCCTCGCGCGCGTCGCCGATCGGCTTGCCCGAGTCCAGCGACTCGACGCGTGCGAGCCGCTCCTGCTCGCGCCGGACGATGTCTGCGGCGTCCAGCAGGATCCGGCCGCGCGTCCGGGCCGGCGTCCCCGGCCACCAGGACCCCAAGTCGAACGTTCGCCGCGCCGCGTCAACGGCGGCGTCGACGTCCGCGGGCTTGGAGTCGGGCGCGGTCGCGATCACCTCGCCGGTCGCCGGGTTGAACACGTCGAACCGCTCACCGTCGCGCGCGTCGACCCAGGTCCCGTCGACGTAGTTCTTGAGCTCCTCCGCCACGACCCTCGCCTCCCGCAGACGTCGTTGAACGCCCGTTCAGCCTAGCGCGCGGCCGAGCGCCGGGTCGAGGGGCTAGTCGGGGGCGATCCATTCCCCGTCGGTCCAGGAGGGCTCCTCCTCGAGCAGCGCCATGATCCGACCGAAGTTCTCGTCGGTCTGGGGATCTGTCCGCCTCCTCCTTCGCCCGAACGCGGGCGGAGCATACGACCGCGTTCCGGCGACGGTAGGCTCGCCCGCGTGCCGAACGCCCCCGACGCCGCGCGCTCGCAGGAGGTTCGGGCCGGCGGCGTCCGTCTCCACGTCCGGCGATGGCCGGGCGCCCCGAACGGGGCCCTGCTGATCCATGGCCTCGCCTCCTCGTCGCACATCTGGGACCTGGTCGCGCCGCGGCTCGGCCGGCTTGGGATCGAGCCGGTGGCGTACGACCACCGTGGGCACGGCCTGTCGACCAAGCCGTCGTCGGGCTACGGGTTCGAACGCACCGCCGCGGACGCCGCGGCCGTGATCCGCGCGACCGGGCTCCGGCGCCCGTTCGTCGTCGGCCACTCCTGGGGCGCGAACGTCGCCCTCGAGCTCGCCGTGCGCCACCCGCGCCTGGTGTCCGGGGCGCTGCTGCTTGACGGCGGCTTCTCGTCGATGCGCGACCGGTTCGACTGGCGGACTGCGAAAGCAGTGCTGTCGCCGCCGGCGTTCGGCGGCATCCCGGTCGAGGCGTTCGTGGCCGGGATCCCCGAGCACACCGGCCTCGCGCGGACGCCGGAGATCGAGACCGTCGTCCTGTCGCTGGTCCGCGTGGACGGCCGCGGGAGGGTCCACCCCCGCCTCGCGCGCTCGAACCACCTGAAGATCCTCCACGCCCTGTGGGCGCAGAACACGGACGGGCTGCTGCGCAGGGTGCGCGTGCCGACGCTCGTCCTGGCGGCGCGGACGCGCGACGTGGCCCCCGACCAGGCCGACTTCGCCCGCGCCAAGGTGGAAGCGGCGGGCCGCGTCCGGTCGATCGGCCCGCCGGTGGCGTTCGAGTGGATCGAGGGCATCCACGACGTGCCGCTGCAGCGCCCGGAGGCCGTCGCCCGCCGCATCGCCCGCTTCGCCTCCGAGAACGTTCGCGGCCGCCGCCCGTAGGATGGAGGGGCCATGGCGGTCGTCATCCTGATCCTGTTGCTGCTCGCGGCGATGGCCGGCGTCCTCGGCGCGGTCCTGAAGGCCACGCTGGTGATCGTCCTGTCGCTGGTCCTGGCCGTCGTGTTGCTCGCTTGGATCGGCGCCTGGTACGCCAAACGGCGGATGCGCGCGTTCCAGCGCGACTTCCAGATCCGGGTCGACCAGTCCCGGCGCAAGGGCGAGGCGTACGACATCGGCCACCAGCCGCCCGCCGGTCCCCCCGCCGGGCGCCTCGGCGACGGCCGGTAGCGCGGGCGCGACCATCCCCTCGGCCGGGCACCGCCCACACGGCCCGCGACGTCCTGCGCACGCTCGAGCAGATGGGCGATCCCTACCGCATTGAGGGGACGGCCCGCTACGGGATCCGAATGGACGACACCGTCGGCGTCACCGTCACCGAGCTCCGGCGCCTCGCGCGCGGCCTGCGGCCGAACCACGAGCTCGCGGCCGCCCTGTGGAGCTCGGGTGTCCACGAGGCGCGCATCCTCGCGTCGCTGGTCGCCGATCCCGCGCTCGTCAGGGAAACGCAGATGGACACGTGGGTCGGGCTTCGACTCGTGGGACGTCTGTGACGCGGTCTGCGGCAACCTGTTCGATCGCACGCCGTTCGCGCTCGACAAGGCGGTCGAGTGGACCGGGCGCGAGCCGGAGTTCGAGCGCCGCGCCGGGTTCGCGCTGATGGGGTGGGCGGCCGTGCACCGCAGGGACCTTCCCGACCGAGCGTTCGCGGCGCTCCTGCCCACGATCCGCGCGTCATCCACGGACGACCGGACGTACGTCAAGAATGCGGTTTCGTGGGCGCTGCGGCGGATCGGCAAGCGGAGCGCCGGGCTGAACACCAGGGCGATCCGAACCGCCGAGCTCATCGGGCGCATCGACGCACGGGCCTGGCGGTGGGTCGCCCGCGACGCGCTCCGCGAGCTGCGGAGCGACGGGGTGCAATCGCGCCTGAAGGCCCGGTGAGCTACAGCTCGAGCAGCGCGGGGGCGAGCTCCCGGAGCGCGGGCAGGCAGGGGTCGAGCTCGTCCTCGCCCACGACCTGGACGCACACGTGGTCGGCCCCGGCGTCCAAGTGCTGGCGAACGCGCACCGCGATCCGATCCACGTCGCCCCAGGCCACGACCGCATCGATCAGCGCGTCGCTGCCCTGCCCGCGCAGGTCGGCGTCGGTCCACCCCATGCGCCGCAGGTTCCGCGCGTAGTTCTCGGTCTGCAGGTAGTCCAGGGCGAACCCCCTCGCGACCTGGCGCGCCTGCGACGGATCGCTCTCGAGCACGACCGTCTGCTCGACCGCCAGGACCGGGCCCGGGCCCAGCCGCTGCCGCGCGAACGCCGTGTGCTCGACCGGCACGAAGTACGGGTGCACGCCATGGGCGCGCTCGGCACCGAGCTCGAGCATCCGGGGACCGAGCGCCGCCAGCACCAGGCGGGGGGCCGCCTCGGGTTCGGGCGCCGTCGACGGGGCGCGGTCCATCGCGTCCAGGTACTCGCGCATCGCAGAGAGCGGCCGTTCGTACGCGGCCCCGCGGCGCGCGACCGAGCCCTGGTGGCTCACGCCGATCCCAAGCAGGAACCGCCCCGGATACGCGTCCGAGAGCATCCGCCAGCCGTTGGCCATCGCGGTCGGGTCTCGGGCCCAGATGTTCGCGATCCCCGTGGCGACGATCGCGCGCTCGGTGCTCGACAACAGCCAGCCCGCATGGGCGAACGCCTCGCGGCTGTCGACCGCCTCCGGCACCCAGATCCCGCGGTACCCGGACGACTCGATCTCGGCCGCGGCCTCCCGCTCCTCGGCCGCCGGCATCGCCTCCAGCGCGAAGCTCCAGGCGCCGATCCGCCCGAGCGCCTCGCGGAGGGCGTCCCGCTCCTTGCGGAGCTCGAGGTCCTGCAGCTCCTCGGCCGAGGGGGCCTCGGGCTCGGATGCGGCGCCGGACGGACCCGCCTCCTCCATGGCGCCGGACCCTATCAACGAAGAGGGGCCTCCCGCAGGAGGCCCCACCTTCGGTCGGTGCTCGGTTCGGTCAGGCGTCGTCGCGGGCGCCGACGCGCTCGACCTCGGGCACCAGCACCGGCTTCCTCGGCTCGGCGTGACCCTCCACGTCCAACTTCGGCAGCCACTGGAGCCACTTCGGCAGGTACCAGTTGCGGTAGTCCAGCAGCTTCATCGCCGAGGGCACCAGGATCGATCGAACGATCGTCGCGTCCAAGAAGACCGCGACCGCCAGGCCGAATCCCATCTGCTGGATCCCGGCGATCCGTCCGGTCGCGAAGGCGGCGAAGACCGCAACCATGATGATCGCTGCGCCCGTGATGATGCCGCCCGTGGTCCGCAGGCCATAGGCGACCGCCTCTGAGTTGTCGCCCGACTTGTCGTATTCCTCTCGGATCCGACTGATCAGGAACACCTGGTAGTCCATCGACAAGCCGAACAGGATCGAGAACAGGAACAAGGGGAGCCACGCCTCGATCGCGTCGACCTGGATGAAGTTCAGACCGTCGGCGATCGTCTTCGCGAAGGCCGGTCCCCCCTTCTGGAAGATCAGCACGATCAGGCCGTAGGCGGCGCCCACAGACAGCAGGTTCATCACGATCGCCTTCGCCGGCACGACGATCGAGCGGAAGACCACCGTCAACAGGATGAACGACAGCCCGAGCACCAGCGCGATGATGATCGGCGTGTAGAAGTTCGAGATGTCCAAGAAATCCTTCGTGAGGGCGGTGTCCCCGCCGACGAGGACGCCCGCGGCCGCCCCGAACGCAGCAGGCACGTACTCGTCACGCAACGCCGTGACGGCATCGACGGCCGCCTCGCTCGATTCGTCGGTCGCCTGGCCCGCGAACGGGAACCGCACGAGCGTGACCGTGCCGTCCGCGCTCGTCTGCGGCGGCTGAGGCTCGCCGAACGAGGGGTTGCTCGCGGCCGCGGTCTCGAGGTCCCGGATCCCCTGCTGGACGGCCGGGTCCGACGGGGCCCCCGGGATCACGACGTCCGCGGTCGACTGCTGACCGGTCTTCGGGAACTTCGCGACCAGGACGTCGAACGCCTGCTTCGTCTGGATGTCATCCGGGATCGTCGAGATCCCCGAGAAACCGGTCCTGATCCCTCGGCTGCTGTCGTGCGGGTTGGACTGCGCCCAGTACGGAACGGAGAGCAAGATCATGAAGGAGGCGGTCACGATCAACCACACCCACGGCCGGGCCATGACCGTGCGCGTGATCCGATCCCAGAAGCCACCGGCCCGGCCCTGCTCGAGGGTGCGGCCGCGGCCGAAGAGCCAGCCCGGCTTCACGAGATGGTCCGCGAACAGGCCCATCAGCGCCGGGAGGAGCGTCATCGACAGGGCGACCGAGATGAGGACGACCATGATCGCCCCGCCCGCCAAGCCCCTGAAGATGGTGGTCGGGACCAGCAGCATCCCGGCGAGCGCGAGGACGACGGTCATGCCGCTGAAGAAGACGGCTCGGTTCGCCGTCGCGCCGGACCGTCCGACCGCCTCGAGGTTGTCACGCCCACGCTGCCGCTCCTCGCGGTACCGGGAGACGATGAACAGCGAGTAGTCGATCCCGACGGCCAGCCCCATCATCGAGATCAGGTTCGGGACGAAGAAGCTGAACCGCCACACCAGCCCGAACAGGCCGACCAGCCCGAGTGCGACACCAATGGCGAAGATCCCCATGATGATCGGCGTGATGCCGGCGATCAGCGATCCGAACACGACCAGCAGGACGATGATCGCCACGACGACCCCGACGAAGTCTCCCTTCTGAATGTCTTCCTCGGAGATCTTCTTGAAGTCATCGGTCGAGGTCGGTTCACCCAGCATGTAGAACTGCGTGTCCCCTGCGCTGTACCGATCACGGATCGCGTTCAGACCCTCGACGATCGTGGCGGTCTGATCGCTGTCGCCCACGAGCACCACGTTGAACAGCACGGCGGTGCCGTCGTCCGATGGGATCGGTCCGAGCGCGGCGACCTGTGGGTCCGAAGCCTCTTTCTCCGGGAGCGGGAAGGAGGACGGAACCTGGAGCACCACCTTCGGATCCAGACCGCGGATGTCGTTCAGAGCCGCGTTGACCTTGTCGGCGAACGAGGGATCGCTCGTCGCGCCCTCGGGACCCGTCATCACGAACGTCTCCGGCGTGACGTCTTGCTCGAGCTTTTCCTGCTCGAGCAGATCCCTCGCCTGGATCGCCTCGGGGTTGTTCGTGAAGTCGAAGTCCGTGGTGAGCGCGTCGCTCAATAGGACCCCCGACGCTCCGAACCCGAGGATCAGGATCACCGCCCAGATCGCAACCGTTCGCCATGGATGGCGGCTGCTCGCTCGTGCGATCGACTCGGGGTTAAGCCTCATCTCGTCCCCCTTCGCTTCCTGCTCGGTCTCGCCCCGAGCGCTTGCACCTGACGAACTTACACCATATGCTTACGGTGTACGGAGTATAGGCGTACGATGTAAGGTGTCAACCCCGAAGAGGGGGTCCTCCTTCCTCCGACGGGTAAAGATTCCACAACGAACATGGACGGTGGATGAACGTGAAGACCGCGACGACCCAGACGGAGCCGGCAGGCAGGCGGGAGCCGCTCACCAAGGAACGGATCGTGGACGCCGCCCTGCGCGTCATGGACGCGGAGGGCCTGGAGGCCGTGACGATGCGCCGGATCGGGCGCGAGCTCGGCGTCGAGGCCATGTCCCTGTACAACCACGTCGAGGACAAGGACGACATCCTCGACGGCGTCACCGAACGCGTGATGACGCAGTTCGACTACTCGCCGTTCACCGGCGATTGGCTCGAGGATGCCCGGGCGATGGCGCGGGAGTGGAGACGGCTCCTCGGCCTGCATCCCAGCGTCTGCCAGCTGCTCGCCGAACGACACAAACCCCTCGAGGGGCTGGCCTCATACCGGGCGATGGACGCCGCGCTGGGGCTGCTCCGGAGCGCCGGCCTGTCCGATGGCGACGCCGCGCAGGCGTTCAACGCGCTGGGCAGCTACATCCTCGGGTACGTGACGATGGAGCAGGGCCTGATGCTCGGCAACGACGAGGAGCAGGCGAAGCAGCACGACCTGGCGATGGACGCCCTGCAGGGCTCGGGCCTGGACAACGTGGTGGCCTGCCTGCCGCACTTCGCCGGCTGCAACACCGATCAGCAGTTCGAGTTCGGCCTCGACCTGATCTTCCGCGGCATCCGGGCCGGCGTCGCGGGCTCGGCCTAGCCGCCTGGACGCAGGTCGAGCTCCAGCCCCACGCGACCGAACACCTCGAGCGCCTCGGCGAGGTCGTCCCCGGTGTGGTCGGCCGTGACGATCGTCCGTACTCGGGCCTGCCCGCGCGCCACGGTGGGGAACACGATCGCCGGACAGAACACGCCCTCCTCGAACAGCCGGCGGGCGAACGCCTGGGTGGCCTCCTCGTCCCCGGTGATGACGGGCGTAATCGGCGTCTCGCTCGCCCCCGTGTCGAACCCGAGCTCGTGCAGCCCCTCCTTGAATGCAGCCGTGTTCGACCACAGGCGTTCGAGGCGTTCGGGCTCGTCCCGGATGATGTCGAGGGCCTCGATGCAGGCGGCCACGGCGGCCGGTGGCGCGCTGGTCGAGAACAGGAACGGCCGCCCCCGGTTCTGCAGCCACTCGATCAGCTGTCGCGGACCGGCGATGAAGCCGCCCAGGACGCCGATCGCCTTGGACATCGTGCCGACCTGCACGTCCACGCGCCCGTGTAGCCCGAAGTGGTCGACGGTGCCCGCTCCCCCGGCGCCAAGCACGCCGGAGGCGTGCGCGTCGTCGACCATCATGATCGCGCCGTGGCGTTCGGCCACCTCGACGAGCGCGGGCAGCGGCGCGATGTCGCCGTCCATCGAGAACACGCCGTCGGTGATCAGCAGCTGGCGACGGTCGGGCGCCTTCGTCTCCTGCAGGAGCCGCTCGGCGTCGTTCGCGTCCTTGTGCTCGAACACCTTGATCTCGGCGCGCGACAGGCGCGCGCCGTCGATGATCGATGCGTGGTTCAGGCGGTCGCTCACGATCACGTCCTGCTTGTCCAGAATCGCCGCGACCGTCCCCGCGTTGGCGGTGAACCCGGACAGGAACATCAGGGCGTCTTCGGCGTGCTTGAACGCCGCGAACCGCCGCTCGAGCTCCCTGTGCATGGTCATCGTCCCGGCGATCGTGCGCACGGCGCCGCTCCCGGCCCCGAGCTGGGTCGCGGCCCTGGCCGCCGCCGCGTTCATCCGGGGATGGTTGGCCAGGCCGAGATAGTTGTTCGACGCGAGGTTGATGACCTCGCGCCCGTCGAAGCGAGCCCGCGCCCCCGTGGGCCCCTCGAGGGTCCTCGTGTGGAGCAGGAGCCCCTGCGCGTCGAGCTTCGCGAGCTCCTCGTTCAGGTAGTCGAGCGCGCCCGGCATCGGGAACCCACGCTACCGCATTACGCTGTGCCGGCCGGCGGCGCACACACGAGCGGGAGATCCGGCCGAGGAGCATGAGATGGACATCGAGCTCGACGGGTTCCTGGCGGATTCGGTCGCCGCGGTGCAGGGCAAGCTGTTCGCGCTCGGGGCGGGGTGGAACCGCATCGGGGTCGTGCAGGTGCCCGCGCAGCACGACCGCGTGGGCGTCGGGCTCCTGTTCCGGGTCCCGGCCGGCGCGCCGGCCGAGCCCCGGCGTTTCGAGCTCCGGCTGATCGGACCCGACGGCCGGGAGATGACGCTCGGCGCGGGACCCGAGGGCCCGATCAACCGCATCGGCGGCGAGTTCACGGCCGGCGGCGCCGAGGAGCAGATCGTGCCGATCGCGCTGAACCTGAACGGCCTCGCGCTCCCGGCGACGGGCGCGTACCGCGTCGTGGTCTCGGTCCAGGGCGAGGACGCGAAGACGATGGGGTTCACGGTGGTGGCGATCGCCCAGACCGGCCGCCGGCAGGCTCCGGTGGCGAGCCGGGAGGAGCCGCCGGCCACGGGGACGGCCGGCTACCTCTGACCGAACGCTAGGGCCGCCCGTCCGGGAAGACGATGACCTTGGCCGCGTGCCCGGACGCCGCCGTCTCGAACGCCTCCTCATAGCGCTCGAGGGGGAGCCGGTGCGTGATCACCGGGGAGATGTCCACGCGGCCGGTCGAGAGCAGCGTCGTAGTCTGCTGCCACGTCCGGAACATCTGGCGACCGGTGATGCCCAGGATCCGCGCCTCCTTGAAGATCACCTGGTCGCTCAGGTCCAGCGTGACGGGCCGGTCCGGGAGCCCGAGGAGCGACATCCGCCCGCCCCGGGCGAGCATGCGCGTCCCCTGGTCGATCGCGGTGGCGTTGCCCGACATCTCCAGGACGACCTCGGCGCCGTTGCCGTCGGTCGCGTCCATGACGACCTCGACCGGGCCGTCGGCCTTCGGGTCAACCAGCAGGTCGGCGCCCATCTTGGCGGCGAGCGCCCGTCGTTCGTCGTTCGGTTCGATCGCGATCACCTTCCAGGCCCCGAGCGCCCGGGCGATCCCCACCGAGAACAGCCCGATCGGCCCGCACCCGATCACCGCCACCGGGTTCGTGAGGAGGTCCTCGCCGCCCTCGGTGCCGAACGTCGCGTGCACGGCGTTGCCGAACGGCTCCATCACCGAGGCGTGGTCGGGTTGGATGCCCTCGCCAACGATCCACGCGTTCTCGGCCGGCACCACGACGTATTCGGCGAACGCGCCGTCCGTGTCGACGCCCAGGATCTTGAGGTTCCGGCAGATGTGGGCCCGGCCGGTTCGGCAGGTCGAACACACGCCGCATGCGATGTGGGTCTCGGCCGCGACGAACGCCCCCGGGCGCAGGTGATGGACCTCGGGGCCGACCTCCTCGACCGTTCCGGCCAACTCGTGACCGAACGTCATCGGCGTTCGGATCCGGCCCTCGGCCCATTCGTTCCAGTCGTAGATGTGCAGATCCGTGCCGCAGATCGAGGCCGCGTGCACGCGCACGAGCACCTCGGCCTCGCCCGGTTCGGGGATCGGAACGTCCTCGAGTTCGGCACCGGGGGTGGGCGCCGTCTTGCGAAGTGCCCGCATCCAGGACAGCCTAACGCGGGCAAGAACGTTCCCGGACGCGGGACCCTCTCGGCCACGGGCGGCGTCGAAGCACGACCCCGACCGACGGAGGACGGATGAACGCGAGGCGGATCGGCGTCACGATCGTGGCCCTGGCGGTCCTGGCGACAGGGTGCGGCCGGCTGAACGACGGCGGCCCGGGAGCCGGCAGTTCCGGCGGGTCGGGGGCCACCACCGGGGCCATCTCTCATCCGACCGGCGC
>JBKPKU010000135.1:0-1348 GCA_046731295.1 Actinomycetota bacterium | reverse complement strand
TCGCGGCGGCGAGCGGGTCGCTCTGGGTCGGGAACGAGCTGGAAGACACGGTCGTCGCCGTCGACCCGACGACCAACGACGTCGCGAACACCGTGCCGATCGGCAGCGCCGCCGCGTCGCTCGCCGGGGAGGGTGACGGCGTGTGGCTGGCCGTGGGGACCTCGGCGACCGAGCACCGGGGCGGGACCCTGACGGTCTCGGCGGAGGATCGGGCCCCCGAGTCCCTCGACCCGGCGAGGGTCTACGACACCGAGGGGTACGGGATCCTGACGATCACGAACGACGGGCTGATCGCCTACAAGAAGGTGGGCGGCCCCGACGGCGCCACCCTCGTCCCGGACCTGGCTTCGGCGCTACCCGACGTGTCCCCGGATGGCCTCACGTACCGGTTCCCGCTGCGACAGGGCATCACGTACTCGACGGGCGAGCCGATCCGGCCCGAGGATTACCGGCGCGGGATCGAGCGATCGCTCGTCCTGCACGACGTGGGCGACCTGTTGAGCGCGGTCCGGGGAGCGGATGCATGCCTGGCCGAGGCGCCCGCCAACTGCAATCTCTCTCGGGGGATCGAAACGGACGAGGAGGCCATCACGTTCCATCTCGCGACGCCCGACCCCGACCTCCCGTTGAAGCTCGCCCTGCCGTTCGCCTTCCCGGTTCCGGCCGACACGCCCGCCGAGGATCAGGGCCTCGAGCCCCTCCCGGCGACCGGTCCGTACATGGTCACCGACGCGAGCCGGCGCGGCGTCGAGCTGGAACGGAACCCGGCGTTCGAGGAGTGGTCCGCCGCGGCGCAGCCCGACGGGTTCGTCGACGCGATCTCGTGGCGATTCGGCGAGGACCCCGGCCAGGCGTTCCAACGACTGCAAGCCGGCGACCTCGACGTGATGATCAACGAGCCGGTCCCCGAGGACCTCGCGGTCTTGCGGTCGACCCATCCCGACCAGGTCCTCTCCTCGCCTGCTCCGGTCACGTTCTTCGTCGGGTTCGATACCGTCAAAGCGCCGTTCAACGACGAGCGCGTGCGTCAAGCGGTCAGCTATGCGATCGACCGCGCGCACATCGTCGATCTCCTCGGCGGCCCCGAGACCCAGCGCCAGACCTGCCAGATCCTGCCACCGAACTACCAGGGATACGAGCCGTTCTGCCCCTTCACCCTCGACCCCCAGGGCGGCGTATGGTCGGCGCCGGACCCGAGCCGGGCGCAGGGGCTGATCGAGGAGGCCGGGGCCGCCGGAACGCCCGTCGACGTCCTGGTCACCGACATCGGCCTGCCTCCCGGCGCCACCGAGGCGATGAAGTACGTGACGGACGTCCTGTCGGAGATCGGCCTGGAGCCGAAGCTCGA
>JBKPKU010000134.1:0-3423 GCA_046731295.1 Actinomycetota bacterium | reverse complement strand
GCCGTGCCTGTACTACGACATCGGCCGGTGCTCGGGGCCGTGCGTGCCCGAGACCACCGGCGTCACCGAGGAGCGCTACCGGGCGGACGTGGAGGCGCTGAGCGAGTTCCTGTCCGGCCACGAGCGGCCGATCTTCGAGCGCCTCGAACGCGAGATGCGCGATGCCGCCGAACGGCAGGAGTACGAGCTGGCCGCCAAGCACCGCGACCAGATCACGGCCGCGCGGCGGGCCCTCGAGAGCCAGGAGATGGTGCTCTCGCGCCCCCAGCACCTCGATGTGGTCGGCCTGGCCGAGGACGATCTGGAGGCGGCCTTCCAGGTCTTCTTCGTCCGCCGGGGGCGCGTCGTGGGCCGCAAGGGATGGGTCGTGGACCGCGTCGAGGACCTGGACCGCGCCGGCTTGGTCGGGTCGTTCCTGCAGGAGCTGTACATGCAGCGACAGGACGTGCCACCCCGCGTCCTGGTGCCCGAGACCCCGGCGGACGCCGACGTCCTGACCACATGGCTGAGCTCCCGCCGCAAGGGCCCGGTCCGGTTGGCCGTGCCCGAACGAGGGACCAAGCGCAAGCTCATGGACACCGTCGCGCAGAACGCCCGCGAGCAGTTCCACCGGCACAAGCTGCGCCGGGCCTCGGACTTCGGCGCCCGCTCGCGTGCCCTTTCGGAGCTCGGGGCGCTGCTCGAGCTCGAGCAGGCGCCCCTGCGGATCGAGTGCTACGACATCTCGAATCTCGGTCCCACCGACACCGTTGGCTCGATGGTGGTGTTCGAGGACGGCCTGCCCAAGCGCAGCGATTACCGGCGCTTCGAGATCAAGGGGGTCCCAGGACAGGACGATTTCGCGAGCATGGAGGAGATGCTCCGACGCAGGGTTGCGCGGCTGGTCAAGGACCGGGACGAGGATCCGGGCAGGCGCCGGCGGTTCGCCTACCCGCCGGCCCTGATCGTGGTGGACGGCGGCCGGGGACAGCTCTCGGTTGCGACCAAGGCGCTCGCCGACGCCGACGTGCACATCCCCGCGATCGGCCTGGCCAAGCGGCTCGAGGAGGTCTACTTCCCCGATCGCCCGGACCCGTTGGTGATCCCACGGGGCTCGGAGGCGCTCTTCGTCCTGCAACACATCCGCGACGAGGCGCACCGCTTCGCGATCTCGTACCACCGCGAGAAGCGCGGCAAGCGTGCGCTGGCATCGCCCCTGGACGACGTGCCCGGCGTGGGGCCGTCGAGGAAGAAGGCGCTCCTGAAGCGCTTCGGGTCGACGGCGCGGATCGCCCGGGCCACCGAGGAGGAGATCGCGGCGACTCCTGGCGTCGGGCCGGAGCTCGCCCGCGCGATCCGCGAGCGGCTCACCTCCGTCGAGCCGGCGGGGAGACGAACCGCGTGACCGCCGAGGCCGAACGCAGCCGCGGCGCCCCGCCGGAGCCCACGAAGCTCTCGGACCGCCAACGACACAGGGCCGAGCCGCCTCCGGCGCGCGAGACCGCCCGGGAGGGCTTCACGATCATCACCGGCTTGTCCGGCGCCGGGCGCTCGGAGGCGGCTCGGTGCCTCGAAGACCTGGGGTACTTCGTCGTGGACAACCTGCCGCCCGCGCTTCTCCCCAAGATGGCCGAGCTCGGGTCGCGCCCCGGCGGCCCCGGCCGAGTGGCGATCGTGCTGGACGTGCGCGGGGGCGTGTTCTTCGGCGAGCTGTCGAAGGCGCTCACCGAGCTCGCCGACCTCAGCGTCCCGTCGCGCATCCTGTTCCTGGAGGCCTCGGACGGGGACCTGGTGAACCGGTACGAATCCACGCGCCGCCGCCACCCGCTCGCGCCGGCCGACCGGGTGGTCGAGGGCATCCGTAAGGAGCGCGCCATGATGGCGGGCCTCCGAGGCGTCGCCGACCTCATCATCGACACGTCGGGGCTCACGCCACACGAGCTCCGCGACCGGATCCGGGACGCGTTCGCCGAGGCGCCGCCCGAGCGGAGCCTGCAGGTGAGCCTGGTCTCGTTCGGCTACAAGTACGGCGCTCCCCGCGACGCCGACCTGGTGATCGATTGCCGCTTTCTGCCGAACCCGCACTGGGTCGAGGACCTGCGGCCGCTGCCGGGCACGGACGACCACGTGCGCGCGTACGTGCGGGACCAGCAGCAGTACCGCGAGTTCCTCCGCCGCCTGCGCTCGCTGCTCGGCTTCATGGTCCCCGGGTTCGTCGCAGAGGGAAAGTCGTACCTCACGGTCGGCGTCGGGTGCACCGGGGGCAGGCACCGCTCGGTGGTCGTGGTCGAGGACCTCGCGGCCTTCTTCCACGAGAAGGGCATGCCGGCCTCCGTGGACCACCGCGACCTCGATCGCTGATCCGTTCGACCCGCGGGCGAGGGCCGGACGCCACGGCCGGACCTCGGGGGGGATTGGCTAGGATGGCTCTCCACCCCTCAGGAGGCGGAGCCATGAGCGTCAAGGTCGGCATCAACGGGTTCGGCAGGATCGGCAGGAACTTCTTCCGCGCGGCCAAGCAGCTCGGCAAGGACTGGGATTTCGTGGCGGTCAACGACATCACGGACGCGCCGACGCTGGCGCACCTGCTCACGTACGACTCGGTCCTCGGGCGCTTCGGCGCCGAGGTGGGGACGAACGAGGACGGGATCACCGTGGACGGCGACCCGCTCAAGGTCCTGGCCGTCCGGGACCCTGCCGAGCTGCCCTGGAAGGAGCTCGGGGCCCAGATCGTGATCGAGTCCACGGGGCTGTTCACCGACCGGGAGCGGGCCGACAAGCACATCGAGGCCGGGGCGGAGAAAGTCATCATCAGCGCCCCCGCCAAGGGCGAGGACCTGACGGTCGTGCTCGGCGTGAACGGCGACGCCTACGACGGGTCGCAGCACAACGTGATCTCGAACGCGTCGTGCACCACCAACTGCGTGGTGCCGATGGCCAAGGTGCTGGACGACGCGTTCGGCATCGAGACGGGGTTCATGACCACGATCCACGCATACACGAACGACCAGAACATCCTCGACCTGCCGCACAAGGACCTCCGGCGCGCCCGCGCGGCCGCCGTCAACATCATCCCGACCTCGACCGGCGCGGCCAAGGCCACTGGGGTCGTGATGCCGCACCTGAAGGGGCGGATGGACGGGATCTCGATGCGGGTCCCGGTCCCCGACGGCTCGGTCACGGACCTCGTGGCGACGCTCAGGCGGGAGGCATCGGTCAAGGAGGTCAACGCCGCCTACAGGGCGGCGGCCGAGAGCGGGCCGCTCGCGAACGGCCTGCTCGTGTACACCGAGGACCCCATCGTGTCGTCCGACATCGTGGGCAGCCCGGCCTCGTGCACGTTCGACGCGGCCTCGACGATGGCGATCGGCAACACGGTCAAAGTGGTCGGCTGGTACGACAACGAGTGGGGCTACTCCAACCGGCTCGTGGACCTGGTCGACC
>JBKPKU010000133.1:0-5840 GCA_046731295.1 Actinomycetota bacterium | reverse complement strand
CCGTCGAGTCCCTCCTGGCGTGAAAGCCGTCCGCATGTCGCGAGCACGTCGAGGTACGCGCTCTCCGTGAGCGGCCCCTTCTCGACCGCCTTCTCGAACAGCTCCTGCGCGAAGTACGGCATCTCCTCGTCGGCGTGGTCGTGGTTGAAGGCGATGAGGCCGGCAAGCGTTCGGTGCGGCTGGGACGGTCCGAGCTTCGCCAAGTAGGCCTCGACGTCCGTCTTGAACTCGAACAGCAGGACTTCGAGTTCCGGCTCCTCGAGCTCGTCGACATGAAGGACCTCGGCGGGGTCGACGATCTCGGCCCCGAGCGCGCGCATCGCGTCGAGCGCCTGGTCGAACAGCCGGTCCACGCGGTCGTTGAATCCCGCGAGGTTGCGGGCCGCGCCGATCCGCGCACCCCGCAAACCGTCCGGATCGACGAACGCTGCGTAGTCGGGTTCGACCCGCGCGTCCCGGGTGGCGGGATCCCGCTCGTCGACGCCCGCGAGCACGGACAGGAGCGCGGCCGCGTCGGCGATCGTTCGGGCCATCGGCCCGGCCGTGTCCTGCGAATGCGCGACGGGGATCACGCCCGAGTGGCTCACGAGCCCGAGCGTCGGCTTGATGCCGACGATCCCGTTGATCGAGGACGGGCAGATGATCGAGCCGTCGGTCTCGGTCCCGATCGCGACCGCGCACAGGTTGGCCGAGACCGCCACGGCCGAACCCGAGCTCGAGCCGCAGGGGCTCCGATCGGGCGCGAACGGGTTGCGGCACTGGCCGCCGCGGGCGCTCCACCCGCTGGTCGAGCGCTCCGAGCGGAAGTTGGCCCACTCGGACAGGTTCGCCTTGCCGAGGATGACCGCGCCCGCGTCTCGCATGCGCTCGATGACGAACGCGTCACGGGCCGGCGTCACCTCGCCGAGTGCGAGCGAGCCGGCGGTGGTGTGCATCCGGTCCGCGGTGTCGATGTTGTCCTTGACCAGGACGGGGATGCCGTGGAGCGGGCCTCGGTCCCTGCCGGCGCGGCGCTCCTCGTCCATCCGCTCGGCGATCCCTAGCGCGTCCGGGTTGATCTCGAGGACGCTCCGGAGCTCGGGGTCGATCGCCTCGATCCGGGCGAGGTAGGCCTCGGTGAGCGAACTGGAGGTGAGCTCGCCGGAGGACATCGACGCCCGAAGGCCGGCGACCGTTGCCTCCTCGTGCTCGAATGCGGTCACCTCACTCGCGCTTGGCGATGCCGCGACCCGAGCCGCCGAGCATGCCGAGGTCGATCACGACGCCGAGCACGATCAGGATGATGCCCGCCGCCTCGATCCCGCCGGTCACCGTCGTGAACTCGTTCTGCGCGATCGCGTACGCGATCGTCGTCGTCGGCAGGAAGAGGAATCCGAGCAGGCCCCACCCGCCGCTCGAGAACGCGGTGTTCAGGTAGTCCGTGAACAGCCACAGGATGAACAGGATGAACCTCGGCGTGATGAGCGCGATGAGCGCGAACAGACACCCCACGACCGAATCCTAACCCGGGCATGGCCCGGACGCGTTGCGGCTCAAGGCACGGCGTCGGCGATGGCCGAGGCGATGTCCGCCACGACCATGGCCTGCGGCTGCACGCGGCGATTCCACAGCAGCAGGGCCGGCCCGTCGCGTCCGTCCCCGACGACGGAGATCGTGCCGGCGTCGAGCTGCAGGCTGGTCGCCGAGCCGATCGGCTGGTTGAGGAAGCGGGCCGCGACGGCTCGGAAGCAGTGACCGTGTCCGAAGAGCAGGACGTTGCCCTCCAGCTCGCGCAGTTCCTCGAGCAGCGCGTCGGCGCGCTTGGACATCTGTTCGGGCGTCTCGCCGCCCGGGCAGCCGTCGCGGAAGATCTCCCAGCCCGGGTGCGTCGCCCAGATCTCGACGGTGGTCTTGCCCTCGAACTCTCCGTAGTCGAACTCGCACAGTCGCTCGTCGACCCGGATGTGCTCGCCGAAGCCGGCCAATGTCGCGGTCTCGACGGCGCGCCCCATCGGGCTAGAGAACACGTGGTCGAAGCGCCGGCCCGACAGGAGCTTGCCGATCGCGACCGCCTGGAGCCGCCCCTGGGTGATGAGCGGGATGTCGGTGCTGCCGGTGTGTTGTCCCGAGAGCGACCACTCGGTCTCTCCGTGCCTGACCAGCCAGATCGTCATCGGGTAGCAGCCTAGGCCGAGTCCGGGAGCGGCGTGGAGGGGTTGCCTCAATCGAACATATGTTCTATCGTTCCGGCATGGCCCCCGAGCCCCTGTTCGAGATCGCGCGGCGGCGTTTCGACACGCCGGAGTTCCGCGGGATCGAGTTCATCGAGGCCGAGTGCAAGACGATCATCAACCACGTCCCCGGCAACTACCTGCCATTCAGCTGGTCGATCAACCCATACAGAGGGTGCAGCCATGCTTGCCGGTACTGCGCATACGGGGACACACAAGTTCTCCTGGCAGACGGCCGCATGAAGCCCCTCGCGAAGATCGAGGTTGGTGACGCCGTGTATGGCACGGAGCGGCGCGGTCACTACCGGCGATACGTCGCCACTCAGGTCCTGGCGCATTGGGAGACACAGAAGCCTGCCTACCGGGTCACCCTCGAGGATGGAACCGAGCTCATCACCAGCGGGGATCACCGTTTCTTGACTGCATTCCGAGGGTGGAAGCACGTCGCGCCGGCCGAGCCTGGAGCCGGTCAACGGCCATTCCTCACCACCAACAACAAGCTCTTGGGCGTGGGAGCCTTCGCCGCGCCTCCAACTGAGGACGAGGACTTCAGGCGGGGGTATCTGACCGGCATGATCCGGGGCGACGGGCAAATCGGGTCGGATTGGTACCAGGAAGAAACGCGATGCGCGCGTCAAATCCACGGTTTTCGGCTCGCACTCGTCGACGACGAGGGTCTCGATCGAACGGCGAAGTACCTATCGACGTTGGGCATTGGGACGACGCGCTATCGGTTCCAAGCAGCCACGTCGACCAGAAAGGCGCTCTTCGCCATCGCGAACCGCCGTCGCGATGACGTCGCACGTGTCCGAGAGGTCGTGGCATGGCCAAACAGCCCGACGATCTCATGGTTGAAGGGTTTCCTCTCCGGGATCTTCGACGCTGAAGGCTCGTGCGCCCGCGATGTGATCCGGATCGCCAACACGGACAATCAGATCGTCAGCCGGGTGATGGAAGGTCTACGCGCGCTGGAGTTCTCGTTCGTGGTCGAGGACTTGCATCGGGAGAACGGTCGTCGGAACGTTCGCGTCATCGGCGGACTTAGAGAACGACTTGCCTTCCTCCACACGGTAGATCCCGCTATCACCCGCAAGCGAACCATCGACGATCTTGCCATCAAAAGCGATGCGCCACTCCGCGTTGTTGGGATCGAGCCGCTAGGAATCGACCTGCCGATGTTCGACATCACGACCGGCACGGGCGACTTCATCGCCGACGGCGTCGTGAGCCACAACTGCTTCGCTCGTCCCACCCACACCTTCCTCGACATGGATGCGGGCAAGGACTTCGAATCGAAGATCGTCGTCAAGATCAACGCGCCCGAAGTTCTGCGCCGTCAGCTCGGCGCTAAGAAGTGGAAGGGCGAGGGCATCGCGATGGGCACCAACACCGACCCGTACCAGCGGGCCGAGGGTCGCTACAAGCTGATGCCCGGGATCATCCGGGCGCTCACCGACTACCGGAACCCGTTCTCGATCCTCACCAAGGGCACGCTGATCCTCCGCGACCTTGGCCTGTTGGTGGAGGCCTCGAAGGTGACCGACGTGAGCACCGCGTTCTCGATCGGCACGCTCGACGAGGATGCGTGGCGCGCGAGCGAGCCAGGCACCCCGCACCCGCGCAAGCGGATCGACGCCGTTCGCGCGCTGAACGAGGCCGGCATCCCGTGCGGCGTCCTGATGGCGCCGATCCTGCCCGGCATCACGGACGACCCCAAGCAGCTCCGAGAGGTCGTCGCCGCGGCGATCGACGCGGGCGCGACCCACGTCTCGCCGATCCTGCTGCACCTGCGTCCGGGCGTTCGGGAGGAGTTCATGCCCTGGCTCGCCGAGCACTACCCAGACCTGGTCGAGCGCTACGAGGCGATGTACGCCCGCCCGTACCCGCCCGCCGCCGACCGAGACGCGCTCGGGCGGCGCGTGTCCGGACTGATCCGCGCGCTCGGAGGCGTTCGGCCCGCCACGCCGCCGCCGGAGCGGTTCCGCCACGGCCGGAGCGCCGAACCACCGAAGCCCCCGGGCGAACAGCTCACGCTCGTCTAGCCGACGGCATCGGCTACCCTTGCGCTCCCATGCGCGGGCTGGACCGGATCCTCGAACTGCAGGAGCTCGACTCGGCGATCGATCGCCTCGAACACCGGCGTGGGCAGCTGGAGGCTGGCGAGGAGCTCTCGGCGATCCGCAAGGAGATGGAGGAGGCCGACGCGCGCCTGGGCGAGATCCGTCTGGCCTCCGACGCCGTCGTGTCCGAGTCGCGCCGCCTCGAGCACGAGATCGAGTCGATGAACGCGAAGCTCGACGCCGAGCAGAAGCGAATGTACGACGGCTCGATCGCCCACCCCAAGGAGCTCGAGGCGCTCCAGCACGAGATCGGGAGCCTGAAGGAGCGCAGGGCCCGCGCAGAGGACGACCTGCTCGAGCAGATGGTCCGCAAGGAGGATCTGGACGCGCGCGGAACCGAGGCCGACAAGGACGCGATCGCCGCCCGGGCGCGGGTAGAGGAGGTCGGGGGGGAAGCCGTGAAGGAGCTCGACCAGATCCGCGCCGAGCTCGCCGCCCGCCGGTCCGAGCGCGAGGCGATGGTCCCGGCGGTCGACGAGGAGCTGCTCGAGCTGTACGACGAGCTGCGCGAGAGCAAGCACGGCGTCGGCGCCGCGGCGATCGTCGACGGCGTCTGCCAGGCCTGCCACGAGAAACTCTCGGCCGTCGAGCTGGACCGCCTGAAGCGCACCGAGGGCGTGAAGAGGTGTGAGTACTGCCGGCGGATCGTGGTCTTCGCCTGACGTTGCACTGCGACGGCGCGGCCAGGGGCAACCCCGGGCCCGCGGGGATCGGTGTCGAGATCACGGACGATGACGGCGCGGTCGTCGCCGAGATCGCCGAGGGCATCGGCGAGACGACCAACAACGTCGCCGAGTACACAGCGGCGATCCGGGGGCTCGAACGGGCGAGGGAGCTCGGGGCGACCGAGGTGCTCCTGCGTTCGGACAGCCGGCTGCTGATCGAGCAGCTGGCCGGTCACTGGAAGGTAAGGAACCCGGTCCTCCAACAGCTGCACCGGCAGACGCGGGCGCTGCTCGGCGCCTTCGAGCAGGTGCGGCTCGAGCACGTCCGCCGCGAACGCAACTTCGAGGCGGACCGGCTGGCCAATGAAGGCGTCGACGCTTGGCTCGCGGGTGAGGGCGTCAGCTCGGCGCGCCCGTCGCCGTCGGCTGGTCCGTCGGGGGCGGCGGGGGAACCTGGGTGACCAGGTCGCCCAGCGGGAACTCGAAGCTCAGCGCGCCCTTGCCCTGTCCGTAGGTCAAGGAGAAGACCCGGCCGTCGGCCGACGGCTGCGCCCGGAACGCCACGAGCCCCTCGACGGTCTGGCCGGCAGGGATCGTCACAAGCGACGAGGTGACCCGTGGCTGTCCGCCGACGCGCTCGAACCCGTCGCCTCGGTCCACGAACAACGCAGCGCCGTCCTCGGCGATCTGCGCGGCGTGCGCGCCGGCGTTCTCGACGACGACGTTGAATTGCCAGGTGGGCATGAACATGAACAGGGAGTCCATCGTCACGGTCACGCCGTCGTCGGTCCGCGTCTGGTTGCGGAACGGCTGGATGCTGTCGGACATCGGCACCCCGTCTCGGA
>JBKPKU010000132.1:0-20406 GCA_046731295.1 Actinomycetota bacterium | reverse complement strand
TCTGAGCCTGGAGGCTTCGGGCCTGGGCGGCGATCGCCTCCGCCTGCGCGTGCAGGGTGTTCAGCCGGTCTCGGAACGCCGCCTCGCGCTCCTGCAGGCGCTCGAGCCGTCGTTGCAGGCGACGGATCGTGGCCGGGTCGGTCGCGTCCCTTATGCGGTCCTTCAGGACTTGCTCCCTGGCGTCGATGATCCGCAACCGAACCGCCAGCGGCACGATCTGGCGGGCCAGGGCCCGAGCCCGGGCCTCGAGCGCGGCCGCCTGGCCCTCCAACTGGGCGCTCCGCGCCTGGAGCGCGGCGGCCTCGTGCCGGAGCTCCCGTTCCTGGGCTTCCAGCTGCGTCTGCTGGCGTTCGAGCTGTCGCTTCTGGGCGTTCAGCTGCTTCTTCTCGCGCTTCAACTCCTTCTGGAGGCGCGTGGCCCGGTCGTACTTCTTGGTGTAGGCGTGGCTCGGCTCCGCGACGGGATCCAGGCTCATCGCGAGGAGAAGGGGTCCGTTGTACCCCACGCCGAACCCCTCGGTGATCCAGTCGTAGGCCTGGCGCTGCGTCGTCGATGTCGGCGTCACCCCGACGTCCGGCTGCCCGAGCTCGAGCGAGAACAGCGGAACGATGAGCGGCGCCAGGATGACCAACGCGACGCCCACCGCGATCCATGGATGACCGGCCACCCAACGCGCCCAGGCGTCCCATCGCCTCTGTCCCTCCGGTCGCGGACGCATGCGCAGGAAGGCGGGCACCCCGACTCGTTGAACGCCGTGCCCGACGAGCGACAGGATGGCAGGCAACAGCGTGATCGAGGTGAGCACCGCCATGAACACCGCGATCGCCGCTGCGAACCCGAGGGTGCTGACGAGCGGGATCCCCGCGACCACGAGCGAGAGCAGGGCGATGACGACGGTACCGCCCGCGAAGACGACGGCGCTCCCGGACGAGGAGACGGCGCGCGCGATCGATTCGCGCAGCTCGACCCCCTCCCCGAGCTGCTCCAGGTGTTTGGTCATCAGGAACAGCGCGTAGTCGATCCCCACGCCGAGACCGATCATCACGGCCAGGGTCGGTGCCACGCTGGGGACGGCCCAGACGTGTCCGAGCATCCCGATCACGGAGGTCGTGATGGCCAGGCCGATCGCCGCGTTCACGATCGGCAGCCCCATCGCGACCAGGCTGCCGAAGACGAGCGCCAGGATCACCATCGCGGAGACGTTCCCGATCACCTCGCTCTTTTGCGTGTCGGGAGCCGACAGGACACTGCCGACCGTGCCGCCGACCGCGACGTCGATCCCCGCCGCCCGAGCCGGCTTGGTGACGTCCAGGGTCTTCTGGGCGAGCTCCGTGGTGATGAACCCGCCACCCACGTTCAGGACCACGGGCATCAGCCCGATCTTCCCGTCGTCCGAGATGATCCCGGCGGTCTCCGCGTTCTTCCCCACGGGGTTCTGGACGCTGTAGACGTAGCGCGACGCCTTGAAGGCGTGATAGGTGGCGTCCACGGCCGGCTTGTAGGTGGGGTCGCCCAGGGTCCCGTGCTCCACTCGGAACACGAACGAGTTGGCTCCGTTCTGCTGCGGTCGGAATTTCGCCGCGAGCAGATCGAACGCCGCCTGGCTGTCGGTGCCGGGCAGCGTCAGCGTGTTGTTGGTCTCCGCGCCGAGGGCGCGAACCGAGACGACCGCGATCGCGACAAGGACGAGCCAGACGCCGATGGACACCAGTCGATGGGCCGCGGCCGCCCGCCCGATCCGATAGAGCCAGCCGGCCATGCTAGGCAGCCGATCTTGAGAGGCCGGCGACGCCGATCACGCGCATGAACAGCACCACATGATTGGCCCCGCCGAGGTCCCCGGCTTGCTGTGTTCCGAGAACCTAGTCCTCTTCCTCCGCCGCATCGGCCAGATCCGACGCAGCCTCCGCGTCAGCCACGGCATCGGC
The DNA here is from genome assembly GCA_046731295.1 of Actinomycetota bacterium. GTDB lineage: Bacteria > Actinomycetota > UBA4738 > UBA4738 > HRBIN12 > DASSJM01. Next base: position 18,478 of record JBKPKU010000132.1, on the reverse strand, counting down.
TGCGAGCGCCTCGGCGACGGCCTCCTCCGCGACCGCCTCCTCCGCCAACTCCGTCGCCGCCTCCTCGAGCGCCACGGCCTCGGTCGCACGCTCCATCGCGTCCTCGTGGAGCGCCTCGGCGGCGGCCCCCTCCTCGACCGCGTCGACCGCGGCCTCCACCGCCGCGTCCTCCATCTCGTCCTTCATCCCGCCTCCTCCTTCGCTCGGTGGATCACTTGACTCCGATCGATCGGATGCGTCAATGGGACAGAGGGTCAGCCTCCCGGGCTTCGCAACGCGGGCAAGGCCGCGTCCTCCCGCTGATACTCGGCCAGCTGCTCCTGCTCTCGGTCCTTGCTCGGGAACAGGTAGAACACGAGCGCCGCGCCGAGCAGGATCGCAATGATGCCCGCCGTGTAGGCCCAGTCGGCCCCGTCCAGGAACGATTGCTTCGCCCCCGCCGTGATCTGCCTCGCGTACTGGGGGAACTGCTGCGCGACGGCCTCGGCGCCCGCGAACGACTTCGTGAGCTGGGCCTGCACGCCGTCGGTGATCTGCTTCTGCGCCGCCGCCGGCGCCGCGGCGATCGCCGAGGCGACGGCGGCGGCGTACCCGGCCGTGAGCAGGGCGCCCAGGATCGACTGCATGATGGCGCCGCCAAGGTCGCGCTGCAGATCGGCCGTCCCCGACGCCATCCCGGCTCGGGAGACCGGCACCGAGCCGGTCAGGGAGTGCGACGCCGGCGTCCCGGCGAACCCGACCCCGGTGCCGACGAGGGCGTACGCGAGGCCGACCTCCCAGTACGAGATGCCCTCGTTCCAGCGCAGCAGCATCCACACGAACCCGAGCAGGCAGAACGCGTAGCCGACCAGGAGTGTGAAGCGCGCCCCGCGCGACTCGACCAGCTTGGCCGAACGGGGGGCGGCCAGCACCATGAACACCGCGCCCGGCAGGATCGCCGCGCCGGCCTCCAGCGTGTCGTATCCGAGCACGTCTTGCAGGAACTGCTGGCCGATGAACATCGCGCCCATCAGGGTTCCGAACACGATGATCCCCGCGCACCCCGCCACCCAGAAGGTGCGGCGGCCGGCGACGCGGAGGTCGTACAGGGGGTTCGCGGCCCGGCGCTCGCGCAGGATGAACGCGATCGCCGCCGCGATCACGATGGCGCTCAGGATCAGGACGAGCGAGGCCTCGTTGGGGACGGGGGCGAAGTTGATTGCCAGGATCAGCGCCGCCACCAGCACCACGGACAGGATGCCTCCGAGGTTGTCGACCGGCTCGGTGGCCTCGTTCACGTGGGCGGGGACCAGCTTCCAGGCGAGCAGGAGCGCGACCACGGCGAGCGGCAACGTGAGCAGGAAGACCGAGCCCCACCAGAAGCGCTGCAGCAGGAACCCGGCCATCAGCGGGCCGAGCGCCGAGATGGCGCCGCCGATCGCGGACCACAGCGCGATCGAACGGGTTCGTCCCGGCCCGGACCAGAGCGCCGTGATGAGCGCCAGCGTCGTGGGGTACGCCATGCCCGCGGCCAGCCCGCCGCCGACGCGCGCGAGAAACAACACCGTGTCCGAGGGCGCGTACGCAGCGAGCAGGCTGAACGGGACGGCCAACGTCGTGCCCAGCAGGAGCATCATCTTGCGCCCGTGCCGGTCGCCCACCGCGCCGAGGTACAGCACCGACGCCGCCAGCCCCAGCGAGTAGCCGACCGCGATCAGGTTCAGGGTCGTCTGGGACGAGTCGAACGCGGCGCCGATCGAAGGCAGGGCGACGTTGGCCACCGCGAGGTTCAGGTTGGCGACGGCCGCGACCAGGATCAGCGCGAGCAGGACCAATCCCGCTCGCTCCGGAGCCCTCCCCTGCTCGGTCGCGGACATCCCGCCGACGATATCCGACGCGGCCGTGACCTGCGCAACGGGCCCGGGTTACGGCCCGGTTGCGTTCGTGAGATAGTTCGGCCGTTCGGGCGCCCGCCTCCCGCGGGGCCCTGCCGAGAAAGAGGAGGAGCGTATGAGCATCGGCCCCGTCGAGTACCTGATCGTCGCGTTCCCGGGGAACCAGTTCAAGGGCGAGATCATCCCCGCCCTGGCCGACCTGGTGGAGGCGGGCACGATCCGGATCATCGATCTCGCCTTCGTCATGAAGGACGCGGACGGCGCCGTCGTCACCGCCGAGCTCGGCGACCTGGATTCGGATGTGTTCAAGGCCTTCGACGCCCTGTCGCCCGAGACGATGGGCCTGCTGAACGAGGAGGACCTGGCCGCGGCCGGCGAAGAGCTCGACCCCAACTCGTCCGCGGCCCTCCTCGTATGGGAGGACACCTGGGCGACCACGCTGCGGGACGCGATCGTGAACGCTGGCGGCGAGGTTCTCGACCTCGAGCGAGTGCCCTACCAGGTCGTCAACGCCGCGATGGAGTTCGCCGACGCCAACAAATAGCACCACGAGGAGAGGAGCGACACGATGATGATGCGCAGAGGTCCCGGTCTCGTCGGAATGGCGGCCCGGACGGCGGTCGTTGCCGGAACGGCCACGGCGGTCTCGGGGCGCGTGGCCCGGCGCCAGGCGCGCCGGTACTCAGACCAGGACGCCGAGTACGTGCAGCAGCAGACGGCCGCGGCGACGCAGGGCGCGTATGCGGCACCCGAGGAGGAGGACGCGACCGTGCAGATCCAGAAGCTCGCGCAACTCCACGACTCGGGCGCACTGAGCGACGAGGAGTTCGCGGCGGCCAAGGCCAAGATCCTCGGGATCTGAGGTCGAGGCGATCCCGCCGGGATCGTCTGCGTAGAAGGAGGCCGGATCGGGGGGAGCGTGCGAGCGTCTTCGAACCAACCTCGCGGCGCCGTGACGAGCGCTCCCCCACGCCCCGAGGTCCCACGCGCGATGCGCCGCCGCCCGTCCGGCGAGCCGCCGCCGCTGCCCAAGCCCGCGTGGTGGCCTCGGTACGTCGCTGTGCTTGTCATCACGATCGTGGCCGGCGTGCTTCTTGGATGGTGGTACGACACCTCGCCGCCGGACGGTGGCCTCATGCGCTGGCTCGCCGACCATCGCACGGACTGGCTCACCGACGTCGCCAAGGTCTTCTCCTGGGTCGCCACCCAGCCCGCGATCCTCGCGCTGCGGGTCGCCCTGCTGATCGCCCTGGTGTTGTTCAAGCGCTGGCGTCACATCGCGGTGGCCGTCCTCGGCTTCTTCTTCATGGACTTCGTGGTATCGAGGCTCTCGGTCGACCTCCCGGCGCCGGGCGAGGCCGTCGTCACACCGGGCGGGGGCGTCTACCACTTCCCCGCGTACGCGGTCGCGTCGCTCTCGATCACGCTGTGGGCGATGGTGGCGACCCTCGCCCCGGCCGGGCGGACGCGTGATCGCGCCGTGGGTGCCGCCGTTGCCCTCGGGGTCGTCGTGGTCCTTGCACGGGCCTACCTGGGCGTGACCTACCCGGTCGCGGGCCTGTATTCGCTCCTGCTCGGCTTCTGCATCGCGGCCACCCTGCTCGGGTGGCTGGCGCCCGAGGATTCCTTCCCGGTCGCCTACAGGCGGGGAAGCAACGCCGCGCACCTGGAGCTCGCCGGCGCGCGGACCGAGGCCGTGATCCGCGCGATGCGCGACCAGCTCGGGATCGATGTGACGAGCCTGAAGGCGTTCGGCGACGAGGGGTCGGGCGGCTCGACGCCGTTGCTGATGACGACGGCGGACGGCACCCGGATCTTCGGCAAGATCCTGGCGAGCAGCCACGTCCGCGCCGACCGCTGGTACCGGATCGGCCGCACGATCCTGTATGGGCGGCTCGAGGACGAGACGTCGTTCTCCAGCGTCCGCCGCCTGATCGCGTACGAGGACTACGCGCTGCGACTGCTCGACGACGACGGGTTCACCGTCGCGCACTCGTACGGCCTCGTCGAGCTCACGCCGAACCGCGAGTACCTGCTCGCCACGCAGTTCTTCGAGGGGGCCGAGACACTCGGGCACGCCGAGGTCTCGGATGAGGTGATCGACGGCGGCCTCGAGCTGGTGCGCCGGCTGTGGGACTCGGGCCTCGCGCACCGCGACATCAAGCCCGCCAACCTCCTGGTGGTGGACGGCGCGCTGCAGGTCATCGACGTGTCGGGGCTCGAGATCCGTCCGTCTCCCTGGCGGGAGGCGGTGGACCTGGCCAACATGATGCTGGTGCTCGCGGTCCGGACCGACCCCGACCGGGTCTACGAGCGGGCCCTCGCGTACTTCTCGCCCGACGAGATCGGCGAGGCGTTCGCCGCCGCGCAGGGCATGGCCATCCCCACCGAGCTGCAGCGCTACCTCAAGGAGGACGACCGGGACCTGATCGCGCGCTTCAAGGAGCTCGCCCCGACCCACCCGAAGATCTCGATCCAGCGATGGAGCTTCCGACGTCTCGCCCTGATCGTGGGCGTCCTGCTGGCGGCGATCGTCGTCGCGATCTGGGGCGTGGACGCCTTCCTGGACGTGCTGGCATGACCGATCCCGAAGGAGCGACCATGGCCACGACCGAGACCCCCGTTCAGGCCTCCAAGAAGAAGATCGGGACCAAGCAGATCGTCGTCTTCGTGTTCGGGATCGTGATCGTGGTCGCGATCTTCGTCTACGCGATCCCGAAGTTCGCGGACTACAGCGACGTGTGGGCGGCAATCAAGACCCTGACGCCGCTCGAGTCCCTGTCGTTGCTCGCGGCCACCATGTTCAACCTGTACACGTACTGGCTCGCCAATCAGGCGGCCCTTCCGGGGCTGCGGATGTCCCAATCAGTCGTGGTCACGCAGACGGGGACGTCGGTCGCGAACACGCTGCCGGCCGGCGGCGCGATCGCGATCGGCGTGACCTACGCGATCCTTGAGTCGTGGGGTTTCACCGCCGGTGAAGCCACCCTGTTCGTCGGCGTGACCGGGATCTGGAACATCTTCACCAAGCTGGCGCTGCCCGTCCTGGCCCTGGCGCTGCTGGTGATCACGGGGCACACGTACCCGGCGCTCGTGGGCGCCGCGGCGGTCGGCATCGGCGTGTTGGTGGCCGCCGTCGTCCTGCTCGCGCTCGTGTTCAAGAGCAAAGCTATGGCTCGGCGGGTCGGCGAGTTCCTCGGCAAGGTGATCAGCGTGGTGCTGAAGCCGTTCCGCAAGGGCCCGATCACCGACATGGGCGACAAGGCAGTGAAGTTTCGCAAGGAGACGATCGTCCTGGTCTCGCGCCGCTGGGTCCGGTTGACGTGGACGACCGTCCTCAGTCAGCTGGCGCTCTTCTTCGTGTTGCTGCTCTCGCTGCGAGACATGGGCGTGTCCGAACAGGAGGTCGCGACCGTCGAGGTGTTCGCCGTCTACGCCTTCAGCCGCCTGCTCTCTTCGATACCGATCACGCCGGGGGCCGTCGGCGTGATCGACCTCGGGTACATCGCCGGACTGAGCGCCTTTTACCAGGGTGAGCACGCGGCGATCGTCGCCGGCGTGCTGATCTTCCGCGTGCTGACGTACGGCATCCAGATCCCGATCGGCGCCTTCACCTACTTCGTCTGGCGCGGCAAGAAGAGCTGGATGCGGGATACGCCGCCCCCAGGCTCGATCGCCGGCGAACTCGAGGCACAGGCGGCGGAGTCGGCGGCGGCCTGAGAGGCGGCGGGGGCCCGTGCTCCGCGCGGGCCCACCGCTCCGTGATCGTTCGTTACGTGACGACGTCGCGCCCGTGCGCCGTCAAGGCCCAGATCACCGAGATCGCCACGAAGATCAGCAGCAGCGACCAGAAGGGGACGTACGGCAGCCACGCGAAGGCCACTGCCCCGCTCACGATCGCCAGGATCACGCCGACGGTGCGAGCCCACACGGCGCCGCGGAAGATGCCGAACCCCGCGAAGAACACCAGGATCCCGACGATCAGGTGGATCCATCCCCACGTGCTCGTGTTGAACTTGAAGACGTACTCCTGGGTCACGACGTACGATTTTGGATCGATGATCTCGGCGAAGCCGGCGATCGCGTGGAAGATCCCTAGCATGATCATCATGAGCCCGGCGAACGTCGCCCAACCGGCCGCCCACATGCTCGGTTCCCTGTCAGACATCGACATCCTCTACCTCCTCAACATCTCCCTCTACATATCCGACATACGTGCCATGTCCCGCCCGTGCACCGTCAGGGCCCAGATGATCGACACGTCGATGACGATCATCAGGATCGACCAGAACGGCACGTAGGGCAGCCACGCAAAGTTCGCGATCGCGCTGATCATCGCGATGACCACGCCGACCGTGCGCGCCCACACCGCCCCGCGGAACACGCCGAACCCGGCGAAGACCACGATGATCCCGCCGATCAGGTGGATCCACCCCCAGGTGGTGGCGTTGAACTTGAGGACGTATTCCTGGGTCAGGACGAACGAGTCCGAGTCGAAGACCTCGGCCAGGCCGGCGATCGCGTGGAAGACCCCGATCATGATCATCGCGATCCCGGCGAACGTGATCCAACCGGCTGCCCAGCCGCTGGTCTCCGGCTCCATGCCGGTCCGGTCCATGGTCATCCGCGACTCCCCCTCTCGACCAGCCGGAATGCCCGGCCGCTCAAGGGAAAGTGTGGTTGCGCCCAAAGGCAGTGTCAAAGACCTTTGGACGAGAGGCCGGGCACCGCCTCGCGGCCGGGCTACGCCTTCGTGGTGAAGAACTCGAGCGCGGTCTTCGTCTTGGTCTGCTGTTCGCCCTCCAGGTCGACGCCGACGCTCGAGAGGAACGCCCGGGTCTCGGCCGCGGCTTGGAACGCGTCGGAGGGCAGGGCCTTGGTGGACAGTTCGACGATCTGTGAGCCGTCGGGGTAGAGCCACAGCTCCCCCACCAGCTTCCGTCCGAACCCCTCGGGCTTGGTCTTCAGCCTCAGCGTCGGGATCGGCCCCAGCACCGACAGGTCGTCGAGCCCCATGCCCTCCGGGGCGTGCTCCGAATAGAACGCGCTCTGCTCCTTGGAGAACAGCGCGCCGACCTTCTCCTGGCCCAGCCCGACCTTGCGGATCAGGGCGTTGTCCGCAAGCCCCTTGAACGAGGCGGAGCACACGTGCCCGCCGGGCATCGCATCGACCTCGACGTTAAAGCTGTCCGAGCGACGGATCTCCTCGGGCAGGTCCGAGGGCACCACCGGTCGGAGCTTGACGACCGTGTCGCCGTCCTCCCCCTGCCGCCGCCGTGCCCGGACGACGACCCCGGCCTCGTTGAGGGCGAGCTCGGGAGTGTCGAAGAAGAAGACCTGGCGCATCTGGGCGTCGAGCGGGTCGATCCCGAGCGCCGCGGCGGTCTTGGCCCGCGCCGTCTCGTGCACCGTGAGCTTGAGCTCGACGCTGTCGGAGTCCTTGACGAGGGCGAGGATCTCGGCGAGCTGCTCGTCGGTCAGGTTCGCGAACGCGGGCATCCGGGCCTCCAGTCTCGGGCTGACGCGATGATGTCACGTTCCTCCCGAGCGGCGGCGCGGCGCCACCCGCTCACTCGTCCCCGGAGTGCCCTTCGACAAGGCCTCGACCTGCCGGCGCAGCGCCCGGATCTCGGCCAGGATCTTGGGATCGTCGTCCCCGACCGGCGCGTCGTCGGAGACGCCCAGCAGCGCGGGGCTGCCGGCCAGGGCCCCGAGGAACGCGAGGCCGGACAGCATCAGGAACGCGGCGGTCACCCGCCCGGTCCGTCGTCTGCGGCACGAGATCGCCGTAGCCGACCGTCGTGATGGTGACGATCGCCCACCACAACGAGTCGCCGAACATCTTGAAGCCGTCGGCCGGGCTCTCGACGTTGTAGACGATCAGCGCGCACGTGAAGGGACGATGCCAGCGGCCGCGGGCGGCCTTGCCGAGGCGTTGGGCGAAGCGACGGAGCCCGCGCGCGATCCCTTGACCGGGACCATCGCGATCCGGCCCAGCCGGGCGAGGCTGGCGAGGGCCCGGACCTGCTTCGCATCGGACCCCGGGAGCAGCAGGTACCAGGGGAACGTCAGGACGACGATCCCGAGGTCGAACCTCCGCCGGTGGACAGATAGCGATCGCTGAGCCGCATGTGGACCCCGAGGTCCACCGCGAATACCAGCCACGATGCGATGTCGACGAACGGCCTGACGCCCTCAGCGGATCGCGCGTGAACGCGACCACGATCGGGACGATAGCGGCCACCACGATGAACGGGTTCGCGCGCCGCTCCCACCGTTCGAGCCGGTCCTCACGGGTCGGTGCGCTCGGCGCCCGGGTCAACCGCCGGATGATGCCACGAGGAGCTCGCGGAACCGGGCAAGGCGGACGCGCGTAGAGTCTCTGCGTGCTGGTTCGCGGCCGCCTCCACGGGGTAGACAGGGATTCGTGCCGATCTGAATCTCGCGATCGGTCCAGGCACCAAGTGGCCAAACTCGTTCGAGCGACAACAGGAGGTGACGTGACATGCCGGAGGACACCGTCAACGTCCGGTACATGGTTCGCGACGTCGACGCCGCCGTGGAGTTCTACACGAAGCACTTCGGCTTCACCGTTGGGACCCATGCAGCGCCGGCGTTCGCCGACGTCTTCCGTGGCAACCTGCGCCTCCTGCTCAGTGGGCCGTCCAGCTCCGCGGGGCGGCCGATGCCGGACGGCACGAAGCCCGTTCCCGGGGGCTGGAACCGGGTCGAGTTCGTGGTGGAAGACATCGAGGCGGAGGTCGAGCGTCTGCGTGCCGAAGGCGTGCCCTTCCGCAACGACATCGTCACCGGCCCGGGGGGCAAGCAGATCCTGCTCGAGGATCCCTCCGGGAACCCGATCGAGCTGTTCCATCCCGCCGGGGAGTAACACCGAGAGGACGCGCCATCATCGGCTCGATGGAACTCGGTTGCCCAGCAGCCAGACGAGCGCTCCGACGATGAGTACGGCCAACCCTCCCAGGACCGACGAGAGCGGCAGGGTGAGGGCCAGAACCGCGCAGCCGACAAGGCCGAGGGCCTGCAGCACCTTCGGCCAGCGACGCTGTTCCGGCGGCTGCGTCCAGGCCGACACGTTTGCGATGCCGTAGTACACGAGCACCGCGAAGGAACTGAAGCCGATCGCGCCGCGGACATCGACGAACAAGACGAGCACGATCACGAGCATCGCCTCGGCCAGCTCCGCTCGGAAAGGGGTTCGGAATCTTGCGTGCACAGCGGCGAGACGAGCGGGAAGGTCGTGGTTCCTCGCCATCGAGAACGCCGTGCGGCTGACGCCCGCCAGGAGGGACAGCAGGACCCCGAGTGAGGCTACGGTCGCCCCGACGCGAACGGCCGGCAGGAGCCAGTCGAGCGAACCCGCGCGAACGGACGCGGCGAGCGGAGCCTGGGAGGCTGCCAGCGCCGACGGGCCCAGCGCCGCGAGAGCGGAGATCGCGACGATCGCATAGATCAGGAGGGTGAGGCCGAGGGCGATCGGTATCGCTCGCGGGATCGTTCGAGCCGGATCGACGACCTCTTCACCCAACGTCGCGATCCGCGCGTACCCGGCGAAGGCGAAGAAGAGGAATCCTGCCGACCGCAAGATCCCCAACGCGCTGGTATCGGACAGATCCCCCAGGTGTGCGGATGAGACGCCTCCATCGGAGAGCGATGCCACCACCACCGCGGCAAGCGCCGAGAGCACAACGGCGAGGATGATCCTGGTCACGAGGGCGGTCTTCTCGACCCCTCGATAGTTGATCGCCGTCATCGCGACGACCGCGGCGACGGCCGAGGGACGTGCGAGGTCCGGCCATGCGTACTCCCCGAACGTCAACGCGATCGCGGACAGGCTGGCGGTCTTCCCGATGACGAACCCCCAGCCGGCGATGAAGCCCCAGAACGAGCCAAGGCGCTCTCGTCCGTAGACGTACGTTCCGCCCGATTCGGGGTAGACCGCGGCGAGCTGTGCCGACGACGTCGCGTTACAGAAGGCGACGGCGCCTGCGATCGCGAGCCCGACGAGCAAGGCCGTCCCCGCCGCCTCCGCCGCGGGAGCGAGCGCCACGAAGATCCCCGCGCCAATCATGGAGCCCATCCCGATCACGACGGCGTCGATCGTCGTGAGCCGGCGCGCGAGTCGATCTGGGTGCGACCGCTCCCCCTCGGGTCCCTTCATCGCCCATGGTCGGGCTCGCGCCCGACGGCGAGAGATGTCCTTGTACAAGGTGGCTTGCAGCCGTAAGAACGCTCAGGCTTCCCCGGCGCTCTCCAGCACGGGCAGGATCCTCTCGAGCCCCCACTCCAGCTCCTCCTGCGAGATGACCAGCGGCGGCGCGAGACGCAGGGTGCTCTCGTGCGTGTCCTTTGCGAGCACTCCCTTGTCCAGCAGGCGTTCGGCCGAGCGCCGGGCGGGGCGGGCCGACTCGACCAGCTGGATGCCGGCCCACAGCCCGCGGCCGCGAATCTCCTCGACGCTCGGCAGGTCGGCGCCGCGGAGTGCCTTGTGCAGGTACTCGCCCAGGCGCGTGGACGACTCCTGGTACTCGCCGGTCCGCAGCATCGCCACCACGCGGCGGCCGATCGCGCACGCGACGGGATTGCCTCCGAACGTGCTGCCGTGCTGTCCCGGCTTGTACACGCCGAGGACCTCCTCGCCGGCGACCACGGCCGACAGCGGGATGATGCCTCCGCCCAGCGCCTTCCCGAGCAGGAACACGTCCGGACGCACCCCCTCGTGGTCGATCGCGAACGTCGGCCCGGTGCGGCCGAGCCCGGACTGGATCTCGTCCGCGATCAGCAGCACGTTGCGTTCGGTGCACAGCTCGCGCGCGCGGCGCAGGTAGCCCTCGGGCGGCACGACGACGCCGGCCTCGCCCTGGATCGGCTCGACCAGGAACGCCGCCGTGTCGTCGTCGATCGCGGCCTCGAGCGCCCGCGCGTCCCCGTACGGGACGACCTCGAACCCCGGCGTGAGCGGCCCGAAGTTCCGTATGGACTCCTCGTCGGTCGAGAAGCTCACGATCGTGATCGTCCGGCCGTGGAAGTTGCCGCCGGCCACGATCACCTTTGCGCGGTCCGGCGCGACGCCTTTGACCTCGTAGCCCCACTTGCGCGCGGTCTTGATCGCGGTCTCGACGGCCTCGGCGCCCGAGTTCATCAGCAGGGCCATGTCCATCCCGCAGAGCCCGGTCAGGTCGCGTAGGAACGGACCCATCTGGTCGTTGTGGAAGGCGCGGCTCGTGAGCGTGAGGCGGTCCAGCTGCTCCTTGGCCGCCGCGATCAGCTCGGGGTGGCGGTGGCCGAAGTTCAGGGCCGAGTACGCGGCCAGCATGTCGAGGTACTGCTTGCCCTCGACGTCGGTGACCCAGCAGCCCTCCGCGGTCGCGACCACGACTGGCAGCGGGTGGTAGTTGTGCGCCGTCGTGCGCTCGACCAACGCGATGTGCTCCTCGGACGTGCGCGGCGTTGCGGTGTCGAACCGTTCGGCCTGCTTCATGGGTGCGTCTCCTCGTTCGGTGGGGTCATCCGAGTCTATCCACCGGGGCCGGGCCGCCCAGGGTGACACGGGCGGAACGAGGCCCGTAGCCTCGGAGACCCGCGACCGGCCAAAGGAGCGAAAGGAGTCAGAGATGACCGGGAAGGCCGACTTCGTGGACGAGGAGTGGACGCGCCTGCGCCGTGCGCCGCTGGTCGCCGGGCTCGCGCTGTCGATCGCCGACCCCGGCGGCCCGATCGAGCTGGCCCACGAGACGATGGCGACCCTGAAGGCCGCCTCCACCCCGCCGTCGCGCGAACAGCTGTTGATCGAGGTGTCGCAGGACCTCGCCTCGATGATCAATCAGAAGCAGAACCCGCTGGAGGGGTTCAAGCCCAACAGCTCGGCGCTCGCCGGCAAGATGGTCCTGGACGAGCTCGGCGCCGTGAACGCGATCCTGAACGCGAAGGCCACACCGGAGGAGGCCGAGGGCTTTCGGCGGTGGCTGCTGGACGTGGCGCAGGCGGCCGCGAATGCCGCGAAGGAAGGCGGCTTCATGGGGTTCGGCGCCGTGCGCGTGAGCGAGGGCGAGGAGAAGATGGTCCAGCAGCTGCGCGAGACGCTCGGCGCGACCGAGGCCTGAGCTACGGCTTCACGGGCGCGGCGGCCTCGAGCAGATCCTCGAAGATCTCGCCGATCGAGCCGACCGCGAGCGACAGGTGCCCGTGCTCGGGACGCAGGCGCGAGCGCGCGCCGGCGACGTGTTCGACGAGCCACTCCCCGTGCGTGAACGGCACCATCAGGTCATGCCGCCCCTGCCAGATCGAGAGCGGGACCGGATGGACGCGATCTCGAACCCCCACGGCCGGGTGAACGCGAGGTCGTCGTCGTACCAGCCCCACGGACCCTCCTCGAACGCGCGATGGAAGGACTCGGCGAGCAGCTCCCCGACCGGCCCGTTCAGCGACGCCTCGTCGACTTCGGAGACGAGGCTTCGCAGGTCGTCGACGATCTCGCTCGGCCGGACCGTCCTCAAGGTCGCGACCTGCGGCCGCATGCCAGCGCAGGAGCTCGTCGGGGTCGCGGGCCGCTATGCCGTATTCGATCCGGTTCTCCTCGCCCATCCCGGCAGCCCAGTCGAGGTCGTCGGCGACGTAGGGAGCGACGCCCGCGATCGTCGCGGCCGCCGACACGCGTTCGGGAAGCAGGGCCGCGCAGGCGAGCGCGTGGGGACCGCCGCCGGACCACCCGGCCGTCAAGAACCGGTCGGCGCCGAGGTGGTCGGCGAGCTCGGCGGCGTCGGCCGCCGCGCTCGCCACGCTCCGGCCTGGCTGCCGGCTCGACCCGCCGAACCCGGCCCGCGACATCGTCACGAGCCGGATCCCGCGTTCGGCGGCCGCCCGATCGAACGGCGCGTACGACACGGCAGCGCCGGGGCTGCCGTGATGGAAGATCAGCAGCGTTCCACCCTCGTCACCCTCGGCGACCGCCTCGAGCTTGCGGCCGTCGGGCAGCGGGACGGACAGGACCCGGCTCGTCACCGGGCTACGACGCGAGCGCGGCGGCGAAGGCCTCGAAGTTGTCGACGTACCGCTGCGCGTCCTCGTCGTTGTGCCGAACTGAGAGCGTCCAGGTTTCCTGCTTGGCCCACGGCGACTTGAACACGCCGCCGTTCTGCTGGAACAGCCACGCGAGGTACGTGACCCGTTCGTCGATCCCGAGCGTGTCCCGGTACTCGCGCACCGGCGTCGCCGAGTAGATCACCGAGCCCTTCGCGCCAACTCCGGAGACGTAGGCCGGCAGTCGGTGGCGCTCGATCGCGGCCCCGAGGCCCTCCTTCAGGTAGCCGTCGATGTGGTTCAGGGTGTCGTACGCGTTCCGCGTGAGGACCTCGGTGAGCGTGGCCTTCATGGCTGCCATCGTCAGCGGGTTCCCGTTGAACGTGCCGGCCATGTCGTACTCGCCGTCCACCACGATCCGGAACAGCTCCTCGGTCGCGCCGATCGCCCCGCAGGGCGTGCCGCCGCCGATCGCCTTGGCAAGGCACACGATGTCGGGCACCACGCCGAACGCCTCGACCGCGCCTCCGTAGGCGAGCGTCGCCCCGGTCTTCACCTCGTCGAACGCCAGGTACGCACCGAACTCGTGGCACAGGTCCGAGAGCCCCTGCAGGTAGCCGGGGTCGGGCAGGATCACGCCGCAGTTCATCATCGCCGGCTCGACGATCATGCCGGCCACTCGGTCGCGGTTCTCCTCGAAGGCCTGCCGCGCCGCGGCCAGGTCGTTGAACGGCACGACCCGAACGAGGTCCGCGAACGCCTGCGGTATGCCGGGCGCCTGCGCGAGCGTGACCGGGTGCTCTCTGGGCCCGATCCGGTCGGGGTCGGGGATCACGCTGAACATCAGCGAGTCGTGGTGGCCGTGGTAGGTGCCCTCGATCTTGATGACGAGGTCGCGGCCGGTTGTCGCCCGCATCAGGCGCACGGCCTCGAGCGTCGCCTCGGTGCCCGAGTTGCAGAACCGCCACAGCGGCAGCCAGAAGCGCTCGGCCAGGTTCTCGCCGATCACGTCGAGGTCCCTGGTCGGCTGCGCGAAGTGTGTACCCCGCCGGACCTGGCGCTGGACGGCCTCGACGATCGCCGGATGGGCGTGGCCGACGACCATCGCGCCGTATCCGAGGTGATAGTCCACGTACTCGTTGCCGTCGATGTCCCAGATGTGGCTGCCCTCGCCGCGGTCGATGAAGATCGCGTGCGGAGGCGACGCCTGCCACGACGACGCGACGCCGCCGGCCACGTGCCGTCGCGCGGTCTCGCGATAATCGATCGAGGCCAGATGCTTGGGTTCGAGCAGGGCCTCCTGTTCGGTGATGAGCTGGTCGACCTTGTCCAGGTCGATGTCGATCGACTCGCGAACCGCCATGGGCGTTCGGCCTCCTCCGGCGCGTTTGAACGGTCGTTCAAAATCATCCCAGAGCGACCTCGGGAAGGCAAGGGCGCACAGGCCGGCGGGTACAATCGCCTGCGAACGCGGTGGCCGTAGCTCAAGCGGTTAGAGCACCAGGTTGTGGTCCTGGGGGTTGGGGGTTCGAGTCCCCTCGGTCACCCCAAGCCGAAACCGCAGGTTGCTACACTGCGCCGGGCCTCTAGCTCAATTTGGCAGAGCAACGGACTCTTAATCCGCAGGTTCGGGGTTCGAGTCCCCGGGGGCCCACCACGCAAAACCGCAGGTAGCCCGCCGTGTTTGACCTTCTTGCGGGCGCGGACTCTCGTCGCACAGACCGCCCGCAGACCGTCACGGGATCGAGTCTCGTCCTCAGCTACTGCCGGCGCTTGTCACCTTCCTAGCAGTATCTGCCCTGGAGAGGCCGTCTTGCGCCAAAGGATGACGCAGCCGGGCCAACGAGGACGAACGCGTCGTCGTCGCGGATCGAACCGGGACGATCGCGGCCGCCGCCTTGAGCGCTGCCAGTTCGCGGAACCGAGCAGAGGGTGGCACCGTTCGCGCGGCGCCTCGGCGTGTCGGTGGCGAGCCGATCCCCGATCCGACCGCTCCTCGACCGTCAGAGAGGTCCGCTCCGTGGTTCAGCGACGATGGGTGGACGCGGCGACCGCCATCCATCTGGCCAGCCGCTCGCACAGAGAGAGGTAGAGGTTCTCTGCCTCCTCGCCACGGGCGGCCCGTGTCCGAGGAACTCTCCACGAGGATATGCATACATCCAGCGCGACCGTTCGGAATGTCATGCGCCACATCTACGAGAGGATCGGCCATGACGGCGATCAGAAAAATGCCCACACGCAGTCACGAACGCGCTCGCTGACCGCCGCGAGAAATTCCTACCGGCGGACCAGATCTTTTCGGTTCGTCAGCATGAGCGCGTTTACACCGGTGAGCTACGTCGCAACGTGGAGGCGGAATCCCTGCACCGGTGTTCCTTTTCCCTTGAGCTGGAGTTCCACCCGCTCTGCGTCCGGGTACCGGTCACGTACCGTCTCATAGGTCGACGCGCACATCAGGATCTCGCCCCCGCGCGCCGCTGCCTGGAGCCGTGCGGCCGTGTTCGTGACATCCCCCAGGGCCGTGAAGTCCTTAAAGCCTCCGCCGCCCACGTTTCCGACGAACTCCTCGCCTGAGCAGATGCCGACGCCCACGTCCAGCCAGTTCCCTTCAGGCCCGGCGTATCCGATCGCGTGCAGCAGGGAGCGGCCCGCTTCGACGGCCTTTGAGGGAAATGCCGCACCGGCCAGACCCGGGACGAAGAGGGCCATCACCTCGTCTCCCGCGATCTGTCCCAGGACGGCTTCCTGAGACAGGAGGGCCCTCGATGCGGCCTCGTAGAACCGATTCAGTAGCACGGTCGCCTCGACGCTCGAGATCCGCTCGGCGATCGTCGTGTATCCGCGAACGTCGGCGAAGAAGACGCTGAGCGGAACGAGGGCCCCTCCCTCCGGAGCCCGCTCGATGCACCGGGCGCAGATGTTTGGGTTCTTGCGGGAGGGCGAATAGCCGATCCATCGAAACGCTCCCGCCGCCGGTCCTCGGAACGGCGCGTTACAGAACTTGC
This sequence comes from Actinomycetota bacterium, assembly GCA_046731295.1. Classification (GTDB taxonomy): domain Bacteria; phylum Actinomycetota; class UBA4738; order UBA4738; family HRBIN12; genus DASSJM01. The sequence goes on along the minus strand of JBKPKU010000132.1, from coordinate 2,562 downwards.
ACCGCCAAGGACTGGGGATTAGCCCGAAGAGCCGACGGCCCAGACGGGGCGCGAGCGCCCTTGGAGTTTCGCCGCGCAAGATGCCCTGCCACCGGGGGTCCATGGGGAGAGTCGGAGGGCGAGCCTGACGTGAGAAATCCACCAGTGCCACCCGGCTAGGGCCAGGGCTTGCTCACGGGCTCCCGCCCGAACTGGCCACGCTGAAGCTCAGCAGGGACAGCAGGTCACCGCCAGGGTTGGACAGCTGCACGGACTCGCCTTGCTGAGCCAATGCGGCCTGGGACGGCCCCAGCGAGATCGGCGAGTTACCGTTCACCCGGATCGCAGCTTGCCCGCCCAGCACCAGGAACGTCTCCGAGCCCGGCTCCTGACCGACGGTGAACTGGCCGCCTGCGGGGACCGTCGTGATCCGCAACATCTCCGTGTACGGGCCGGCCGACAGGCCCTCCAGATCGGGAGACTCGTAGATCCGAGACGCGTTCGGGAGCGGCATCACGCTACCCCGGGCAGCCTCGGGGCGCACGCTGATGAAGTACCAGTCGTTGATCCACGGATCCCAGAGGGCGACGGCTCCTGCCACGATAAGCAGGGCGCTCAGCCCAGCCATCGCGGCTCGCCTGGCCGCGATCCGAGTGAGGGAAACGACCGAGAGAGCCAAGCCGATAGCAAGGAGACCGGCGGCCAACGCGCCCGGTGCCCGATTCCCGTTCCTGTGCGAGTGGATCGCCAGAGCGCCCATGAACCCGCCTTGTCCTGCGTCCAGCTCCATGGTTGGCTGGTTCGGAAACGAGATGGTCTCCCGTCCATGAAGTACGAACGCGAACCCGGGCACGTGGGCGTGTGGACCGAGCGTCGCCCCGGGGGCCTGCGGCAGCTCGATCACGCTCACGAACACGGCTCCCTCAGGCAAGGCCTCCGCGGGCCCGGTGGCGAGGACGCGACTTCTGGCGCTGGCAGATCCTTGGCCGGCGGCGCCGACTGCCCGTGGTCCATTCATCGATCCCAACACCGTGAGACCCGCGAGCACGATGAGGACGCCGACCATCGAGGGGATTCCCGTGAGACCAAGGGATGGGGCGCCGCCCATGGCTCTCGACGGCTCGACGGAGACCGAGGCCGCGCCAACGACGGCACCGAATAGCAGCCAAGCCGCAAGAGCCTCCAGGGGTGCCAGCGCTCCCAGATGCAGCATCAGGAACGTCGCGTGCATCGGATCCGGCGTGGTCGGAAGGGGCGGGCCTGGCGGAGCCGGCGGCGCAGGGGCCGGCGGCGAGATGTGGCCGATGATCACCATGAGAACCATCCCGGCGATGGCCCATGCAGCCAGCCCGAACAGTAGCCCGAACAGCGGGCCCGGCCGGACCCAACCCCGCGCGGTGGCGAGGGCGTACAACGCCGCGACCGCGACCAGGCCGAACACCATAAGGACCCACCCCAACCACACACCCGGCTCGGACTCGGGCAGGAACAGCCGGTTCAGCATCGCAGCCGGTCCGATCGTCGGGAACCCGAGAGCCGTGGCGATCGCGAACCACCCCAGCCATGCGACGACGGCGGCCGCGATCCCGAGTGGTTGCACGAGGTCACGTGTTCCAAATCGCATCGCCGCTCCGCTGGGAGGCGCGATCGTCGTCCGAAGCGTAGTCAGCTGGCCGGGATGAGCCAAGGCCGGAAGCCGACGGCATCAGGTTGCTCGATAGCTGTCAGGTCGACCAGGGTCCGGGGAACCGTGCGGAGCAGATGCGGTAACCGAGCTCCTCGTCTCCGACCGGAGTGCCTGCGTACCACATCCCAACGGACCCGTCGTGGAGCCTCACCACGCAGGGCGTGTGAACGCTCGAACCGTCGGGCCCCTGGCCCGAAGGTTCCAGGACCGTGCCACGGCGATCCCACACGAGGCCGTCGGATGAGGTCGCCAGCGCGATGCGAATCGGACCTCCGACGTCGCTGGCGTAGAACGTGTAGATGGTCCTTGCGACCTCCAGCGCACAGGGGTGCGACACCGCCACTTCGCCCGCCTCCGGCTCTAGGATCGCCCCGACCCGGTCCCAGGACGCTCCGGTCTGAGAGACGGCCGCGACCAGCACCGACCGCTGACCCCCGCCCGAGCTCGGGTAGCCCGTGTAGAACAGCCACCACCGCTCGCCGGTCATCAACACACAGGGATGGTTGGCCCCGCCCGCGTCCTCGGGGCCTCGCTGCATGATGGTCCCCTGGGCGTCCCAGCGATGGGAGTCCTCCGACGTCGCCATGTGCAGACGGCTGATCTCCCCGTCGGACCCCCCGTACACCATGAGATAGCCGCCGGGGGTCTTCACCACGCAGGGCGACTCGGCTCCGTAGGAGTCGCTGTCGCCGGCGAAGCCGGCGTCGACCGCCACTCCCAGCCGTTCCCAGCCGCCACCTGGCGGCCGGGTCGCGGTCAGGATCCTGGAGGTCGTGCCGTCACTGCCCGTGTACCACATCCGAAGAGTGGCATCTGCCTCCTCGAGCACCCACGGACGCCACGCCCGGAGACTGTCCGGCTCGCCCGGCGCTCTCGGGAAGGAGACCTCCCCCTCG
>JBKPKU010000131.1:0-6718 GCA_046731295.1 Actinomycetota bacterium | reverse complement strand
TTGTTTCGCGAGGCCCTCCGCATCGTGCTCGAGGGGGAATCGGATCTCAAGGTCGTGGGCGAGACCAAAGATGGTCCGGAGACCGTAGAGGAGATCGCCCGAACGTTGCCAGATGTTGCCGTGATCGGCGCCAGGCTCCCGAAGCTCGACGGGATCCGCGCAACGGCGATGATTGGACAACGGACACCCGATTGTCGCGTCCTGGTGATCTCCGAGGAGGATGACCTGGAGATCCTCGTGGGAGCACTCGAAGCCGGTGCGAGGGGGTTCCTCACCTGGGAGAGTCCTCTTCACAGCCTCGTCGGGGGCGTGCACGCGCTTCGGCGGGGCGAGATCCTCGTCCCGCCCCGGATGTTGGGGGGACTCCTAACCTACCTCCTCCGTCGTCGGAACGAACAGGAAGCGAGCGCTCGATGGCTCTCGAGGCTGACGAGGCGGGAACGCGAAGTCCTCGCCCTTCTCGCTGACGGAGCGGACAACGAGAGGATCGCGACAGCGATGTTCATCAGCCCACACACGGCTCGGACCCACGTGCAGAACCTGATCGGGAAGCTGGGCGTCCATTCTCGCCTCGAGGCAGCGATGCTCTTTGCCCAGAGCGGGATGCGAGATGAGCTCGAGCTCGTAGACGGGTAGCCCGAGCCGCAACGTCGACCGAGTCGGTGGGGGTCATGAAACGTGTGCCCCACGAGGCAACCAAATTGCTGCGTTCGGCGTAGGGCTCATACGGCAGGCTGAGCGTGCAACGGAATCCCTCGCCATGTTGAGGTTCCTCCGACATCGAGCGGAGGCCAGACTACGGTGGACGTGATCCCAAGGGTGCGTGTGCTCCTCGCCGAGTCGCAGTTGCTCCTGCGCGAAGCTATGAGAGTCGCGCTCTCGAACGCGGGTGACATCGAGGTCGTCGCCGAGGTGGGCGACGGGATGGGGGCGGTCGCGGCAGCGAAGACCGCGAAGCCGGACGTCGCATTGATCGACGCCGCGCTGCCCGGGCGCGATGGCGTGCAAACGACCAGGATGATCGGGGAGGCCGTGTCCTCCTGTCGGATCGTCGTCTTCGGCGGGAAAGAGGACGAACGGCCCATGATGGAGGCATTGGAGGCCGGAGCCAGCGGGTATCTGACGGAGGAGGCAGCGCTCGGCGATCTCGTCGATGCCACCAAGGCGGTCTTTCGCGGCGAGGCACTCGTTCCGCCCCGGCTCGTCGCGACACTCCTCAACAGGCTCGTATGGCACCGTCGAGAACGCGATGAGGCGATCTTCCTCCTGTCGCAGCTCACCCGCCGGGAACGACAGGTTCTGGCGATGCTTGCACAAGGCGCGAACAACCGAGGCATCGCCGAGGCGCTTGCGATCAGTCCCGACACCGCCCGCACGCACATCCAGAACCTGCTGGGGAAGCTCGGGGTCCACTCTCGGCTCGAGGCGGCGGCGTTCGCGGCGCGCGGGGGGTTGAGCGAGGACCTGTTCAGGCTCGACGAGCCGACGAGGATAACGGTCAGGCTCGCACGATCCGGGGATCCGAGCCGCGATGATCGCGTGATGCGTGGAGCCGGCTGATCGGCTCTCGGTCCGAGCCGGCTCTTGGATCAGAGCTTCCGGCGCGGGCCGGGCACGTCGATCAGCTCTGGGGCCTTCCCTTGGGGTGTGCCGCTTCCTTTGACTCCGCGTCGGGCGCCGACCCGTTGCCATCGCTGGGTTTGGAGACCCGCCGCCGGTACATGAGCCCGATCCGGTAGTCGCCGGACCCGTATCCAGCCGCCGCCCCTGCCGGGTCGAAAGCGTTGAGGACGCCCCCGATAAGGTGGCCGCCCGCCTGGTCGAGTTGGTAGGCGGCCGCGCCAACCGACTCAGCTGTTCCCTTCCTGGCATCGGCGACGATGATGATCCCGTCGACCATGCTGGCGAGCGGCAAGCTATCCGCGACGCCGAGGACCGGTGGGCTGTCGATCAGGACGAACTCCGCGTCCCTGCAGTACGCCAGGACCTCGAGCATGGAACCCGACTGGAGCAGCTCGGCGGGGTTCAGGAGCGTGATCGCTCCCTGTTCTCCCGCGGCTCGAGCCTCACGTCGAGAAACGGCTCCGCTCGTGAGCACCCGCAAGTGCGGGATCTCGGAGGCGCGTACCGAGTCGGCGACCGAGAGCTCGCCGGCAAGCACCTGCGCCAGGCCTTCATCGTTCGGCATGTCGAAGAGGGCATGGATGCGCGGGTATCGCATGTCTGCACAGATGAGGACGACTTCCTTGCCGGCCAGGGCCAAGCAGACCGCGAGGTTCGCCGCGGTCGTGGTCTTCCCCTCCTGCATCTCAGCGCTCGTAACCAGGATGGTCTTGAGCGACGGGGGCCTGAGCCTGCTCCGTGATCCGGTCGTGGGCTGCTCGTGCACGCCCCCCCTCCCCTGGGCCGAGGAAGAGCGATTGCTGACGGCGAGCAGATTCGTGCGCAGGGCACGGTATGCCTCCGCTACGCCACTCCTGGGGTCGGTCAGGCTGACCAGTTGTGCCGACTTTCGCCTCGAGGCACGGAGCCGCGGAACAAGTCCCAGCACCGGAACGCCGGTCGATTGCTCGAGGGCATCGGCGTCGGTGATCCGATCTCGGTAGCGGTCCCGAGCCAGGGCCACCACGACCCCGAGAACCAGGCCCAGGAACAACCCCATCGCGATATCGAACAGGTGTCTCGGGCTGCTGGGAGTAGTCGGCAGCTCGGCCTTCTGGATGACTTGTCCCGGATCCACGCTCACGGTGGTGGCCTGGGCAAGTTGCTGCTGGAGCGAGATCCGCATCGCCTCGAGCGAGTCGAGCTCCCGCATGGCCTCGCGCCAGCTCGCGGAGTTCGGGACCAGCTCGCTGATCGTTCGATTCTTTGCCTCGATCTGAGTGTCGAGATCACCGATCTGCGTTTGCAGGGAGTTCGCATACCGTGCCACCGTCTCCGTAGCCTGTTGGGATCTGAACTGGAGATAGGCCTCGGCGAACGCCTCCGCACCTGCTTGCGCGGAGGCAGGGTCGGTATCGGAGAAGGTGACTTCCATAACCTCGGCTTCCGCTGGAACAGTCACCGAGACGCGATTCAGGAGCTGCTCGGGGTGGGCCGACGAGTCGAGCAGCGTGCGCGCGATCGCGGCGACGGCCGTTGAGGTGACGACCCTGGCCTCGGTCTGGAGGTTCACGTCGGGGGAGTTGGAATCGAAGGGAGAGGTGAGGGTGGGCTTCGCCAGCACTTCAGCGGTCGAGGTGTAAGTCGGCGTCCGTGTGAGCGAGTAAGCGGCCGCCAGCATGGTCACGAGGAGGGTTACCCCGAGGACGGACCACCTCTGACGCCGCAGAGTCGTCATGACATCGTGAAGCGTCACGGTGGGCCGGTCCGACGGGGTCCGTCCCCGGGGGTTTTCCAAGCTCATCCTCTCCATCCCAAGCTCGCGCGTCGGTCGGTTCGAACCCGTGGGGAATGACCCGGCGCCCGATCGGAGCCTACTGGGCATGCCTCCCTGCCCCATCCTTCATCGGGCGTACGAGCGCTACGCCGACGGGCGTGGCGAAGGATGCATTGGATGACGGTGAGGTCACTCATCCGATCCTCGCTCTCGTTCCCGCGCCGCCAGCAGACTACACAGCCCGGAGCTGTATCCGATCCTCGTCGAGCAACTGGCTGTCGCTCGCTCGCTCGAATGCGCGGACCGCCCGGACGACCATCCCTGCGGCACCCACCGGGTCCGCCCCGACGGCGGTCTCGGCGGCCAGCACGAGGCCGTGGACACCATCCAGCAACGTGTTCGCGATGTCGTTCGCTTCCGCGATCGTCGGCATCCGGCTCGTCACCATCGACTCCAGCAGGTTGGTTGCCACATAGACCGGACGGTTCCAGCGGTTCGCTCGCCGGATGATCGCCTTCTGATAATAGGGCACGAACTCGAGGGGGATCTCACGCGAGAGATCGCCCCGGTCGATCAGCACGGAATCCGCAGATTCGATGATCGGGTCCATCTGCCGCACCCCGAGCCTGCTTTCGATCTTGGCGATGATGTGGGCGGCGGGAGGAGCAAGCGCACGAAGCCTCCCCACATCCTCCGCGGCGCTCGCGAAGGACAGGGCGTAGTGCATGATCTCGTAGCCGATGCCGATCTGGATCGCGTCGATGTCCTTTTGGCTCAGGGCCGGGAGGTCCGCGGCGGGGTCTATCGTCACCGCCTTGTTCGACCCGACCCGCCCCGAACGGACCACCAGCGCGTCAGCCTCGTCCGCCTGGAGGTCGATGACGCGGAGCTGCGCCCCGTCGAAGTCGATCCCGACCAGTGAGCCGGGCCGGAGCACGCGGAAAGCCTCTCGCGGCCAGAGCTCCAGTTCGCGCTCGGTTCCCAGTGTCGGCTCCGCCGTCAACCGCACATGCCGACCCGCGCGTAGGGTGACCTCGCCCGCGACGGGCCCGCAGCGGACCTGCGGCCCCTCGGAGTCGAGGCAGATCGGCGTGTCGGAATACCGGCGGACGAGCTCGATCGCGCCCGCCACCTCTTCGGCGGGCGTATGCGACAGGTTGATCCGAAACAGGTCCACGTCGAACCTGTCGAGTCCTTCGATAACCTCCTGGTTGAAGGACGCCGGCCCCAGGGTGCACAGCATCTTGATCTTCATGCGGCCGATTCTAGGGGAGGAGGTCGGACGGGAGGTACGCCAGAAGGAGTACCTACAATGCGGCGATTGAGCGAAGTTGCCTTCCGGGCTCGCCGAGAGAATGGCGGTCCCGAAGAGATCCCGAGGGAAAAGGGGTTCCGTTCATGGCTGAGGGCTGGTCATCCAACAAGGTGCTCGTCACCGGGGGCGCTTCATTCATCGGATCGACGCTGGTCGAGGCATTGCTGGCCAGAGGCGCCAAGTCGGTCCGGATCATCGACGACTTCTCGAGCGGGGCGATCGCAAACATCAGGCATCTGCTCGGGGAGGGGTCGGTGGAGCTGATCCGGGGTGATCTGCGCGACCCGGCCGTTTCGGCGAAAGCCGTCGAGGGGATGGACGTTCTCTTCCACCTGGCCGCCGACCACGGCGGCCGAGGGTACGTCGACCTACACCAGTATGCCTGTTCCACCAACCTGGCCCTGGATTCGTTCCTCTTCGGAGCCGCCCTGCGCGCCGGCGTGGAGAAGATTGTCTACGCCTCGTCGGGGTGCGTCTATCCGCTGTACCTGCAGGCAGATCCGCGTGAGACGCTTCGCCTGACCGAGGACATGGTGGCATCGCCCGGCTATGACCCCGACGGTCTGTACGGGCTGGCCAAGCTGGCAGGGGAGCTCACGCTTCGGGCCATGCACGACGAGTTCGGCGTCAAGACCGCGTCGTGCCGGTATTTCACCGTCTACGGGCCCCGAGGGGTCGAGAACCACGCCGTGATCGCGATGATTGCGCGGGCGTTCCTCCGCCAGGACCCCTTCCACGTCTGGGGGAACGGGCAGCAGATCCGCAACTGGACGTACGTCGACGACATCGTCGAGGGGACCATCCTCGCGGCAGAACGGGTCGAGGACGGTTCCGCGATCAATCTCGGTACGACAGAGCGCGTTCGGGTGATCGACGCCGTCCACAGGGTCTGCGAGCTTGCCGGCTACAGTCCTCGGATCGTGCTCCAGCCGGACATGCCCACGGGCCCGATGAACCGGGTTGCGGACAACTCCCTGGCACAGAGGGTCCTTGGGTGGGAGCCACGCGTCCCGTTCGCCGAGGGGCTCCAGCGCACGCTCGAATGGTATTTCTCAAGCAAGGACCCGACCGAGGTCTCGGCGATCCTCGAGCGCATGCTGACCGGCCGTGGGCATCCGGACGAGGAGCTCGTTGAGATCGCGGCCACGCAAGAGTGATGAAGGAGACGACGCGGTCAGCCCTCTACGGCATGCGCCGTAGTGCTAATCCCTCGTTCGTCGGAGGGTCTTTTTCGACCTCACTCCCCACAATCACCGAGTTGTCGTTGGATGGAGCAACTCCCCGATCCGACGCCGATTGATGGTGGCAGCACAGTAGCTCGTCGTTGATCGTCAAATCGAGATAGGTGATCGGTGCGGAAGCCTAGGACACGTCGCTTCATCCTGCGGTTCTTCGTGATCGAGGCCTTGCTGGCCTCGATGATGACCATCGGTTCTGGAGTGGCGCAGGCATCAACGACCTGCGGGGTCTCCAACGGCCACACGCTCTGTGTGACGGTCCCGGACACGCCGCTGACGGGCCCAGCCGCCATCACCGTCACGAACAGCGCGAACGACGGCACGGTCATCGCCACCTGGATACCCTCCGGCAAGCCGGCCATCAACCTCTTGACCAAGGCCGTACCGTCGTCGCAGACGAACGACTACTCGTTCGTCTGGCCGACGCAGAAGTACCTCGATGCTTCCGGGGTCCTACGGCTGCAGCACGGGTCAACCGGGAGCTCCCAGGTGAATGTCTCGGTGACACTGTCGAACGGGAATGCGACGGATTTCCAGCACTCGCCGAACGACTGGGCCAACTTCCTCCCAGCGCCGTGGACCCAGCCGACCGATCCGGTGGTCGCCGCGGTCGGTGATGGTCCTGACGACGGGCCCGACGCGAATGCCCTCGCTCAGAGCATCGCGCTGAGTGACCCCGACCTGTTCCTGTTCCTCGGCGACATCTACGAGAACGGCACGTTCGTGGAGAACCTGAACCACTACGGGCAGAACTCGATGGACGGGGGGCCCGGGACGCTCTGGGGC
>JBKPKU010000130.1:0-1456 GCA_046731295.1 Actinomycetota bacterium | reverse complement strand
CACGGCTGTCGCGGATCGTCTCGGACCTGCTCGACCTGTCCAGGCTCGAGTCCGGGAGCGAGCTGGACGAGACGGTCGCTCTGGACGCGATCGTCAGGGACGAGGGCGAGCGCTTCCACGACCCGGCCGCCGAGGCGGGCGTCGGGCTGTCGATCGACGCTGCGGCGGTGCCCCGCGTCCGCGGCTCTGCCCGAGACCTGGCGCTGCTGGTGCGCAACCTCGTCGACAACGCGATCCGCTACACCGGGCCGGGTGGGAAGGTGCACGTCGAGCTCACCAACGCGAACGGCGAGGTCGTCCTCGCGATCGCGGACACCGGCCTCGGCATCCCGCACCGCGACCTGCCGCGCGTCTTCGAGCGCTTCTACCGGGTCGATCGCGCCCGCTCGCGCGAGACGGGCGGGACCGGACTCGGCCTGTCGATCGTCAAGCACGTCGCTGAGAACCACGGCGGCCGGATCGACGTGACGAGCGAGCTCGGGCGAGGCACGCGGTTCGAGGTTCGGCTGCCCTCGGCCGGCTGAACCGGTCGCGCGTACGCTACGCCGCATGGCGACGCTGGTGCTGGTTCGGCACGGTCACACCGACACCGCCGGCCGGCGTCTGAGCGGGTGGACGCCCGGCGTGCACCTGAACGCGCGCGGCCGGGAGCAGGCCGAGCGCCTCGTCCAACGCCTCGACGGCGTGAGGATCGACTCGATCGTTTCGAGCCCACTCGAACGGTGCCGCGAGACCGCCGCCCCCCTCGCGAAGGCACGCCGGCTCGCCGTTCGGATCCGGCGCGCGTGGATCGAGGTCGGCTACGGCGACTGGACGGGCCGCTCGATCTCGCAGCTGCGCCGGACCAAGCTGTGGCGGACGGTCACGCACGCGCCGTCCAACGTCCGCTTCCCCGGCGGCGAGAGCCTGCTCGAGGTCCAGGCGCGGGCGGTGGAGGCCGCGCTCGACCTCGCCCGCCAACACCCGCGCGGCGCGGTGGTGGTCGTGTCGCACGCGGACGTGATCCGTCTGCTGGTGGCCCACGTCGCCGGCACGCATCCCGACCACCTGCAGCGGTGGTCCGTGGACGCGGGTTCGATCAGCGCCGTGTCCTTCTCGGACGGGGCTCCGCGGCTGCTTGCGGTCAACGACACGGGGGATCTGGCGTTCCTTCGGACCCGCCGCGGGCTGGGAGGATAGGTCCGTGGAGTTCGAGCACGTCGACCGCATCACCGCCGGCGCCGTCGGCGAGCCCGGCCAGCGCACCTTCTTCATCCAGGCCCGCGAGGGCGAGCGCCTGATCACGATCCTGGTCGAGAAGGAACAGGTCGAGCTGCTCGGCACCTCGATCCTGGAGATCTTGGCCTCGGTCGGACGGGAGACCGGCGAGGGGCCGCCGTCGGAGGAGCTCGGGCTCGAGCCGCCGCTCGAGCCACTGTGGCGGGCCGGGCGCCTGTCGATCGGCTACGCCGAGGAC
>JBKPKU010000129.1:0-11726 GCA_046731295.1 Actinomycetota bacterium | reverse complement strand
CGGCGCATATCGTGGGTGATCTGGGGGTTGACGATCCTCCTGCTGGCGGGCGCGCTCACGATCGCGGTTCGCAACGGCTCGCTCTCGGAGGATCCGCTATTCGCGGTCCTGGCGATCGTGATGATGGTCGGGTACGTCTCGATCGGCGCGCTCGTCGCCTCGCGCCTGCCGAACAGCCCGATCGGGTGGCTGATGCTGGCCACCGGGACCGGGTTCCTGATCTCCGTCAGCACGTCTGACTACGCGATCTACGCGCTGTACACGAACCCTGGGGGTCTGCCGTTCGGCTCGTTCGCCGTCTGGCTACAGACATGGGTCTTCCTGGTCCCGGTCGGCGCAGTCGTGCTGCTCATCGCGCTGTTCCCGACCGGGTCGGCGGCCTCGCCGCGGTGGCGGTGGCTCCCCTGGGCGATCGCTGTGGACTTCGGGCTCGGCATCCTGACGTCGATGTTCCGGGCCGGCCCGGTCGGCATCAGCGACACGCCAGGCCGTGCCGACCCGATGAACCCCCTCGGGGTCGCCTCCCTGTCTCCGGCGCTCGGAGCGATCCAATGGGTTGTCGGGGTGGCGGGGATCGCCCTCGGGGTCCTCGCGGTCGCGTCCCTGGTCGTGCGATATCGCGCGGCGCGAGGCGAGGAACGGCAGCAGATCAGGCTTCTCGTCTACGTCGGGCTCATCGCGATCGTGCTCCTGCTGATGACGATCGTGAACTCATTCGGACTGCAAGAGGGCGAATCGACGACCCTCAACGATCTCCTCTTCATTTCGTTCTTCGTCGCATTCGGGATCGGGATCCCGGCCGCGGCCGCCGTCGCGGTCCTTCGCTACCGGCTGTGGGACCTGGACGTCGTCTTGAAGAAGACGATCGTCGCGACAGTGCTCGTGTTGCTGTTGGTGATCGCCTCCGGCGTGGCGTTGCTCGTGATCGGGGGCATCATCGTGGGACCACTGAACGAGTCACCGGAGGCCGCGCTGATCGCCGGAGTCGGCATCGGTGTGCTCGTGTGGCCGTTGCTCCACCTCTCGCGGCGCATCGCGGACCGCATCGTCTACGGAAGGCGCGCGACGCCGTACGAGGTGCTGACCCAGTTCTCGGACCGGATGGCCGAGGCCTACGCGACCGACGACGTGCTCCCGCGGATGGCAGCGATCCTCGGCGCCGGAACCGGGGCGAAGAGCGTCACGATCTGGCTCCTCGTCGGCACCCAGCTCCGGCCCGCCACGACCTGGCCCCCGCACGACGGGCGTGCCGAGGACCACGTCGAGCTCGCCCCGGCCGCCACGCTGGCGGACCTGACCGGCAACGTGTTCGTCGTCCGCCACCAGGGCGAGCAGCTCGGCGCGATCACCGCGTCGATGCACGCCAACGATCCGATGACCCCGACCAAGGAGAAGCTGATCAAGGACCTGGCCGGCCAGGCGGGCCTGGTCCTTCGCAACGTCCGGCTGATCGAGGAGCTCCGCGCCTCGCGCCGACGACTGGTCGCGGCGCAGGACGCGGAACGCCGCCGGCTCGAACGCAACATCCACGACGGCGCGCAGCAGCAGCTCGTCGCGCTCCAGGTCAAGCAGCGGCTGGCCGACGGCATGATCGAGCGCGATCCGGCCAAGGCCCGCGAGCTCATGACGCAGCTGCAGGCCGACACGGCGGAGGCGCTCGACGACCTCCGCGACCTCGCCCGCGGGATCTACCCTCCGCTGCTCGCGGACAAGGGCCTGGGGACCGCGCTCGAGTCGCAGGCCCGCAAGTCACCGGTCCCGGTCATGGTCGAGTCGGAGTCGCTTGGTCGCTACTCGCAGGAGGTCGAGGCCGCCGTGTACTTCTGCGCGCTCGAGGCGCTGAACAACCTCGCGAAGTACGCACGGGCGTCGGCGGCGACGGTGTCGCTGTCCCAGGTGGATGGGACGCTCACGTTCGCCGTCTCGGACGACGGCGTCGGGTTCCATGTCGGCGACGCCGACGGCGGCACCGGGCTCCAGGGGATGGCCGACCGCCTGGACGCGATCGGCGGGTCGCTCGAGATCCGTTCGAACCCCGGCGAGGGGACGACGATCCTCGGCCGGGTACCGGTCGACTAGCCCGAGCTCGACGCCGCGTCGGTTCCCAAGGCGGCCGCCCAGGCCGACTCCAGGCGATCGGGCCCGAACACGGCCTTGGGGATGTACGCGGCCGCGCCGCACTCGGCGGCCCGGGGCGCGTACTCCTCCTCCTCGTAGGTGGACAGGAGCAGCACGATGACCGAGTCGGTCTGCTCGGACAGGATCTGACGCGTCGCGTCGAGGCCGTTGATGCCCGGCAGATTCACGTCCATGAGCACGAGGTCCGGCGCGAGCTCGCGGGCCATCTCGACCGAGGTCTCGCCGGTCTCCGCCTCCCCGACCACCTCGAACCCGTCGGTGGCGTCGACCACCATCCGCGCGGCCAGCCTGAACGGCTCCTGGTCGTCCACGATGAGCACTCGAACCGTCATCGCTGTTGCCTCCGAGACAAAGCGTCCCACGGGGGCGGCCCTGCGACAGTGATGCCAGCACCACTGTTCGTATGCCCCGAACGGGCGTGCTGGCAGGCTGCTACGAGGCGCGAGCCAGCCGAAGGAACGCCTGCTCAAGGACGAGGCGGGTGTTCAGGTTCAGGTCCTCGGCCAGCGCGGCCCGGGCCTCCTCGACGGCGGCCATCGCGTTCGCGGCCGAGGCCACGTCGCCGGCCTCGACGTCGAGGTCGGGATTCATCAGGACGTCCTGGCCGCCGCCCACCGCGACCGCGACGCGGTCGCGGACCAGCGCCGACACGCCGAGCAGCACCCGGTCGACGTAGTCGCGCTCGGCGCGCCGGACCTGCCGCTTGTGCCGCTCCTCGAGTCGCCGGATCGCCCCTCGGTACGCTTCCTCGGCCCGGCCTCGCTCGTCCAGGAACGGGGCGAGCTCGGCCTCGAGCTGCGTCCCGAGGTCCTTTCGGTACCGATCGGCCGCGACGAGCACGAGCTCGGCGGCGTCGATTGCGCCCGACGGCCCGCCCTCGATGCGGTCCAGCGCCGCGCGGGCCGTCTCGCGGAAGGACAAACCGTCCGTCCCCGAACCCATCCGGCGTGCCCGGCCGAGGTTGCCCCCGGCGAGGCGGGCCGCCAGCACCGCCCGACCCGCGTCGATCCCCTCAGCCTCGAGCGTCTGCGCCACGAACGATTCAGACAGGGGGCGGAACGAGACGACGTGGCAGCGGGACACGATCGTCTCGGGCAGCTCGTCGGGGCGGGCCGAGAGCAGCATGAGCACGGCGTCTGCCGGCGGTTCCTCGAGCACCTTCAACAGGACGTCGGCGGCGGACGGGTTTAGCCGGTCCGCCTCGCGGATCACGAACACCTTGCGGCCGGGCTCGGGCGAGGTCCGATACGCCGGATGCCAGATCTCGGTGCGCACGGTGTCGACGTGGATGTCGCGCCCCTCGGGTTCGACCACGACCTCGTTGGGGTGGCGATCCTCGAGCGCGAGCCGGCAGTCCCGGCACTCCCCGCATCCGCCGAGCTTGCACAGCAACGCCGCGGCGAACGCCCGCGCGGCCTGCTGCTTGCCGCCGCCCTCCGGGCCGGCGAACAGATACGCGTGGTGCGGCCGGGCCGCGGCCAGGCGCAGGAAGGCCGTCGCCAGCTCCTGGCCGGGTACCGTGTCGAGAACCGGGAACGCCTCGTCAGTCACGCGCGTCATCCTCCCGCTCCTTGAGGACACGGGCGAGGGCCTCGATCACCTGCTCGTGCACCTGCTCGGGCGGCCGGTCCGCGTCCACCACGACGAACCGCTCCGGGTGCTCCTCGGCCATGCGCAGGTACGCGTCGGCCACCCTCGCATGGAAGTCCTGCCCCTCGAGCTCGATGCGGTCGGGCTCCTCGAGCGAGCGCAACAGCCCGGCCTCCGGCTCCAGGTGCAGCAGCAGCACCAGGTCGGGGAACAGCCCCTGCGTCGCCCAGACGTTGAGCGTGAGCACGTCCTGCTCCCCCAGCCCTCGCGCCGAACCCTGGTAGGCCAGCGACGAGTCGATGTAGCGGTCGCAGATCACGACGCGGCCCTCAGCGAGCGCCGGCCTGATCACCGAGGCCACGTGCTGGGCCCGACTCGCGGCGAACAGCAGCGCCTCAGTCTTCGGCTCGATGTGGCCGGTCGCGTGGTCCAGGAGCACCTTGCGCAGCTCCTCGCCGACGGGCGTGCCGCCGGGTTCGCGCGTGACGAGCACTTCGACGCCCTGTCCCTCGAGCCACTCCTGCGCGAGCCGGATCTGCGTCCCCTTGCCCGAGCCCTCGACGCCCTCGAAGGCGACGAAGAGCCCGTTGGTCGGCGGCCGCTTCAGCTTCGGTACCAAGGCGAGCGGAGTCTGCCGCCCGACGCGGAACCGTCGCAACCTCCGGCGGGTCACGGCGCCCGCCAGCAGCGCGCCGAGGCCGGCCACCATCAGGGCGGCGCGGGTCCCCGACAGGTCGAACGTGCGCTCGCCGATCGTCAGGGTGTGCGAGCCGATCGCCCCGGCGAGCAGCGGGAACACCGTGAGCGACAGGAACAGCCCCAGCCGCGACAGGACGGTCAACGCGCCGAAGGTCCGGCCCCGGAACTCGTCGGTGACGTTCTCCTGCAACAGGACGTACCCGCTCACCCACGCCGAACCGCAGAAGGCGCCCAGGACGACGGTGATGACGGCCGCCAGGCCGATCCCCGCCATCGCGGCCAGGACCAGCAGCGTGGCCGCTGCCGCCATGATCGACCACACGAACACGTACTCGCGCTCGACGAACTCGACCACCTTGTTCGAGGTCGCCATGCCGATCCCCATGCCGATCCCGAACGACGTGACCAGGATCCCCCACCCGGGGTCGCCGGCACCGAGCGACCTGGCGAACACGGGCCCGAGCGCCAACACGGCGCCGACCGCCGTGAACGCCGAGACGATCCCGAGCGTCATCGACGAGGCGAGGGAGTCCTCTCGCAGGAAGCGGATCCCGTCGGCGATGTCCCGGCCGAAGTGGGTCAGGTCCAGGCGCGCGAACGACGTGGGCATCGGCCGCGGGATGGCGATCCGGCTCACGAGCAACGCCGACAGGCCGAACGTGAAGGCGTCCAGCCACAGAGCGAGGAAGGCGGGGTTGCTGGAGAGCCACGGCAGGAGGTCGGAACCGCCCGACAGGAACGCGAACACCAGGCCACCGAGCGGCAGCGTCGCGTAGGTCGTGATCAGCCCGAGCGAGTTGGCGTTGGCCAGCTGGCGGCGCGGAACCAGGTTCGGCAGCGACGCGTCGCGGGCCGGCGTCCACAGCAGCGAGAAGCACTCGATCGCGAACGACACGATGTAGATCGCCCACAGCGGCCCGAGGAACGGCATCAGCGCGTACAGCGCGCCGCGCGAGACGTCCGCGGTGATCATCAGGGTCTTGCGGCTGAACCGGTCGACGAATGCCCCCGCGATCGGCCCGAACAGCAGGGCGGGCAGCATTCGCGCGGCCATCACGCCGGCGATGGCGTAGGCCCCCCCCGCCTCTCCTCCCTTGCTGGCGACGAGGGCCGTCACGGCCACGAAGCCCACCCAGTCGCCGAACGAGCTGACGGTCTGCGCGATCAGCAGCTTGGAGAACGCCGGAGCGGTGATGAGGTCCTTGAAGGTCGCAGGACGGGTACCCCGGAGGGCCGCGACCTCGTCGGCGAAGCTCGACACCTAGGTCTCCGAGACCGGGCTCTCCGGGACGGGGCTCTGAGCGACCGCGCCGTCGGGCGCGGCGACCGCGGCCTCGGCGGCCGCCGACTCGGGAACGGGCGCTTGCGTGACCGGCGCGTCCCCGGCCCGTCCGTTGCCGGCCGCCGTCGCCCGCGCCTTGGGGGACGGGCGCTCGGCGGCGGTCTTCCGGGTGGTCGAGCGCTTGGCCGTCGTCTTCTTGCCGATGTCTTTCTGGGCGGCGGTCTTCTTCGCCGTGGAGCGCTTGGCCGTCGTCTTCTTGCTCGTCGTCGTGCGCTTCTTCGCGGTGGCGCGCGCAGCCCGCGCCGCGGCCTTGGCCGCTCGAGCCTCCGCCTCGGCCTGCGCGTCGCCCGACTTGGTGACGTTGAACTCCCGGTCGAGCTCGGCCCCGCAGCCCCAGCACCGGATGCTCTTCGGGCGGCGGATGAGCAGCGAGCCGCACTCGGGGCAGGGATGATCGCCGATGGGCGGATGGTTCACCGCGAAGTCGCAGTCCGGGTAGCGCTGGCACCCGTACATCAGCCCGAACCGCGTCCGCCGCTCGACGATCTCGCCCTGCTTGCACTGCGGGCAGATCACGCCGGTGGACTTCGGCGGGTCCTTCTTGATGTAGTGGCAGTCGGGGTACCCCGAGCACCCGACGAACGGCCCGAACCGCCCGAACTTGCGCTGGAGCGGGCGGCCGCACTCGGGACAGGTCTCGTCCAGCATCTCGGGCTCGGGGCGCTCCTGCCCGTCGAGGTTGCGGATGTACTTGCATCCGCCGTCTTCCTCGGCGAACCGGGTGCACCCGATGAAGAAGCCGTAGCGACCGAGCCTCTTCTGCAGCCGGCCGGGGGGCGTCCGGCCCTCCTCGAGGCAGCGCGGGCATTCCTCGTCCAGGTCCTCGACGTAGCGCTCGAACTTCTCCTCGGCGCGGCCCAGCGCCTCCGTGAACGGCCCGTAGAAGTCCCGGAGCACCTGGACCCGCTGGAGGTCGCCCTCCGCGATCTCGTCCAGGTCCTCCTCCATTTCCGCGGTGAAGTTCACGTTGACGATGTCCGGGAAGTGCTCGATGAGCTTGTCGGTCACGACCTCGCCGACGTCGTTGGGGAAGAACCGCCGGTCCTCCAGCCGCACGTACCCGCGGTCCTGGATCGTGGAGATGATCGAGGCGTAGGTGGACGGCCTGCCGATGCCGAGCTCCTCCAGCGTCTTGACGAGCGAGGCCTCGGTGAACCGCGGCGGCGGCTGCGTGAAGTGCTGCTCGGGCAGGAGCTCGAGCAGCGACAGCAGCTGATCGGCCGTGAGCTCGGGCAGGCGGCTCTCGCCGTCGGCTTCGGGCGCGTCGTCGCGCCCCTCGGCGTACACGCGCAGGTGTCCGTCGAAGATCATCGTGCGCCCGGTGGCGCGCAGCCGGTAGCGCGCCGGTCCGGCGGCCGCGTCGATGTCGACGCCCACCTGGTTGAACCTGGCCTGCGCCATCTGGGTGGCCACGGTGCGCTGCCAGATCAGCGTGTACAGGCGGAGCTGGTCCCGGTCCAGGGCGACGGCCACGCGGTCCGGCGTTCGGAACACCGAGGTCGGCCGGATCGCCTCGTGCGCCTCCTGGGCGTTGCGCGAACGCGTCTTGAACCGCCGGGGCTCGGCCAGCACATACTCGGCCCCGAACTCGGCCCGCACGAGCTCGCCGATCTCGCGCAGGGCGGCCTCGGCCAGGTTCAGGGAGTCGGTCCGCATGTAGGTGATCAGCCCGACCGTGCCCTCGCCGGGCAGGTCCACTCCTTCATAGAGGCGCTGCGCGATCGTCATGGTCTTGCGGGCACCGAACCCGAGCTTGCGCGCGGCCTCCTGCTGGAGCGTCGAGGTCTTGAACGGGGGGCGCGGGCCCTCCTTGCGCTCCTTGCTCTCGACCTTGGCTACCCGGTAGACGGCCTCCCGCAGACGCTCGACGTGAGCGCTGGCCTCGATCTCGGTGCCGAGGAGGATGCCCTTCTTGTCCGGCGAGAGCGCGAGGCGACCGGCCGGGACGCCCACGACGCGGGCCAGGAACGGCTGGTCCTGCCTCTGCGGCGTGAGGCGCGCGTCGACGCTCCAGTACTCGACCGGCGTGAAGTCCCGGATCTCGCGCTCGCGCTCGACGATGAGACGCAGGGCGACCGACTGGACGCGGCCGGCCGACAGGCCGGGCTGGACGCGGCGCCACAGCAGCGGCGAAATCTTGTAGCCGACCAGGCGGTCGAGCACCCGCCGGGCCTCCTGCGCGTCGAACAGCTTCAGGTCGATCTCGCGCGGCCGGGCGAAGGCCTCCAGGATCGCGTCGCGGGTGATCTCAGTGAACGTCACCCGCTTGGCCTGCTCGGGGTCCACGCCCAGCAGGGTCGCCACGTGGTAGGCGATCGCCTCGCCCTCGCGGTCGTAGTCCGTGGCAAGGATCAGGTCCGCGTTTGCTCGCAGCGCCTTCTTCAGGGCGGTGACGTGCCTCTTGGAGTCCTCGGGCACCTCGTAGGTGACCTCGAAGCCGTGGTCGACGTCGACGCCCAGGTCGCTCTTGGGCAGGTCCCGGATGTGCCCATAGGAGGCCCGGACGGCGTAGTCGCCGCCCAGATACTTCTCGATCGTCTTCGCCTTGGCCGGCGATTCGACCACGACCAGCGTCTTGCTCATGACCTGCAGCTTTCCGTCATCGTGCGGGGAAGGGATCGGGTGGGACGAACCCCGCGAGCCTCGAGGGGCCTCCGCGGCGCAGGGTACCAGTACCCATCCCGGCGACCGGAGATCCGGGCGAACCACCCGGGAGAGGCCGCGGCCTTCCCGGACTGCCCACAACGCCCTGCTAGGCTCCTTTCATTCCCGTTGCTTGGCCCGAACCCCGGCCCATCGGCGGGGCCCCGACCACCCCGAACCCCCTGGAGACGACCTGCTCGCACTGTTCACCGACTTCGTGACCGGGGAGATCGCCCGGTTCGGGTACCTGGCGATCTTCCTGCTCATGCTGCTGGAATCGGCCTGCATCCCGATCCCGTCCGAGGTCACGATGCTGTTCGGCGGGGCGCTGGTGACCGCCCCGTTCCTCGCGCCCGAGCAGCAGCTGGAGTTCTGGCTGGTGGTGCTGGCCGGGACCCTGGGCAACCTTGTCGGGTCCTGGCTCGCCTACTGGGCGGGATACTCGGGCGGGCGCCCGCTGATCGACCGGTGGGGCCGGTACCTGTTGATCCGGCCACACGAGGTCGACCGCGCCCACGAGTGGTTCGAGCGCCACGGGCAGGCGGCGGTGTTCTTCGGGCGGCTCCTCCCGGTAATCAGGACCTTCATCAGCCTGCCGGCCGGCGTCGTTCGGATGAACTTCTGGCGCTTCACGCTCTACACGGTGCTCGGCTGTCTCCCATGGTGCCTGCTCCTCGCGTGGATCGGCACGCTGCTCGGCGAGCGGTGGGACGAGGCGGAGCGCGTGATTCGGCCATTCGCGTGGGCGATCGCGGGCGTCCTGGTGCTCGGCCTGGCCGTGTTCGTGTGGCGGCGCATCCGCACGATCAGGATCGAGGAGGCGGCCAGGGCCGCGCGGGCGACAACGGGGCAGGCGGATGCGGCCCAAGAGCTGCCGAGCGTGGCCGAGCGCGTGGACGAGTCGTGAGGATGTCGGCCGCCGTCTAGCCGAGCTCGGCGCGCATCACCCAGGACTCGCCCTCGGCCTCCTCGCGCACGCGTTCGAACCCCGCCCGCTCGTACATCATCCGCGAGCGGTTGTGCACGGCCACCGACAGCGACAGCGCCTGGAACCCCTCCTCGCGGGCCTGCACCATCAGCGCTCGGAGCAGCGTCTCGCCGATCCCCTTTCGCCGATGGAGCGGCACCACCGCGATGCCGAGCTCCGGCGTCTTCTCGTCGACGAACCCGTAGCCCGGCTCCTCGGCCGTGAACAAGCGGTACCACGCCGCCCCCACGGGCTGGCGGTCGAGCTCGGCGATCACGCCCGCGTCGCCCTCGCGGCCCCAGTCCCGGTGATAGCGCTCGAGCATCGGGTCGGCCAGCGCGGCGATCATGCGCTCGCGCGGCCAGTCGGGGTTCCACGCAGCCGCCTCGTACAGCATCTCCCGCAGGAAGCCGTCGTCGTCGTGGGTGGCGGGCCGGATGTTCACGAGGTCCCCCGTGCCATGCTTCGAGGATGGCAACCCTAGCGCAGTCGCGCTGGATGTCGCTCGCGCGGGACGTGCACAGCCGCGTTCGTGTCGACGACCTGAGCACCCACGCGGCCGCGCTGGCGTACCAACTGTTCCTGTCGACGCTGGCGCTCTCGCTCGTCGGCCTCGCGCTGATCGGCCTGATCAAGGACCTCCTGCCGTTCGACCTGCCGGCCGGGACCCAGGAGCAGTTCGAGAACCTGACGGACGCGAGCGCCCCGCTCGGGGTCGCGAGCTTCGTCGCGCTGCTGTGGACCGCGTCCTCGCTCTCGCGGCGCGCGACCCGGGCCCTGTCCGTGATCTTCCGAACCCGACCCGAGGGGGCCGTGAGCACCGGCGTGCGGGCGTTGGCGACGACCCTCGGGCTGATCGTGATGGTCGGCGCGCTTCCGGTCATCACGGGCGTCCTCACGGCCATCCGCGTCCGGACCGGCCTCGAGGTGCCCTTCCGCCTCCTCGGCTTCCTCGCGATGACCGCGCTGGAATTCGGCGTGTTCCTGCTGGCGTTCGCGGTCCTCACGCCCGGTCACATCGGATGGCGGGTGCACGTGCCGGGCGCCACGACGATGACGATCGGGTGGGGGCTGTTCAAGGTCGCCGGCGGTGTCCTGCTCGCGTCCTACGTGTCGAAGGCCACGCTCCTGTACGGCGCGATCGGGGCGGTCGTCGGTCTCCTGCTCGTCCTCCGGCTGGCGAGTGCACTGTTCGTGTACTCGGCCGAGCTCTCGGCGATCGTGGCCGAACGCCGGGGGGCCGGTCACTCCGCCGGCTGAGCCCGAGCGGACGGGTGGACCGTCCGCGGGCGCGGTGGCATCCTCGGCCGATGGGCGAGCGGCGGCGCGCGTTCCGAACCGTGATGACCGACCCAAACCTGCGCCGGGTCGAGCTGGCGTTCCTCGGCTTCAACATGACCGAGTTCGCGACGTGGATCGCGATCCTCGTCTACGCGTTCCAGACCGGCGGCGCCGGGACGGCGGGCGTGGTGGCCACGGTCCTGCTGGTGCCCTCGGCGGTCGTCGCGCCCTTCGCCGCCTACTCGGGCGACCGCTTCCGGCGGGACCGGGTGCTCCAGGTCGACTACCTGCTGCAGGGGATCACGATCGGCGCGACCGCCCTGACGCTGTTCGCGGACGCGCCCTCGTGGCTCGTGTACGCGTCCGCGACCCTCATGTCGATCACCATCACGTTCAGCCGGCCCGCGCACAACGCGCTGCTGCCCTCGCTCACGAGCACGCCGGAGGACCTCACGGCCACCAACGTCGTCACCGGCGTGGTCGAGGGGACCGGGAAGATGCTCGGGCCGGTGATCGCCGGCATCCTGCTGAGCGTTCGCGGTCCCGACGCCGTCTTCGCCGTCTTCGCGGTCGTCTCGCTGCTGGCCGTCCTGTTCGTGTCCGGGATCCGCGTCCAGGTCGCCGGCCTGGTCCCCGGGCAAAGGATGGGCGTGCGCGAGGTCCTGACCGAGACCCTCCTCGGCTTTCGAACGCTGCACCGCCATCGGGAACCCCGCCTGATCGTGCTGCTGCTGTCCTCCGGGATGATCGTCGTGGGGGCGCTCGACGTCCTGTTCGTCGCCACCGCGATCGACCTGCTGGACATCGGGTCCGGCGGCGCCGGGTTCCTCAGCGCGGCGTTCGGGCTCGGCGCCGTGCTCGGGGCCGCCTCGACCTTCGTGCTGGTCGGGCGGCGGCGCCTGACGCCACCGCTGGCAGCCGGGGCGGTGCTGTTCGGCGTCCCGATCGGGCTGGTCTCGGTCGCCCCGTCGGCGGTGAGCGCCCCGACGTTGTTCGCGTTCGCGGGGGCGGGCCGGGGGGTCGGCGACGTGGCCGGACGCACGCTCCTGCAGCGGGTCTCGCCCA
>JBKPKU010000128.1:0-1328 GCA_046731295.1 Actinomycetota bacterium | reverse complement strand
TCCTGCTCGGCCTGCGGGATCTCGTCACCGTGGTAGACCCACACCTTCACGCCGATCGCCCCGAACGTCGTCCTGCCCTCGGCCTGACCGAAATCGATCTTGGCGCGGAGCGTGTGCAGCGGGACGCGCCCCTCGCGGTACCACTCGCGGCGCGACATCTCGGCGCCGCCAAGCCGCCCGCCGCACTGGACCCGAACGCCCAGGGCGCCCGAGCGCATCGCGGCCTGCACCGCACGGCGCATCGCCCGCCGGAACGACATCCGGCCGGCGAGCTGCTCGGCCACGCTCTGCGCGAGCAGCGTGGCGTCGGTCTCCGGGCGCGTGTCCGAGGCGGCCGAGTTCATGTCCTCGACCTTGACGTCCACGCGCTTCTTGGTGACCCGCTCCACGTCCTTGCGGATCCGGTCGACCTCCGCCCCCTTGCGCCCGATCACGATGCCGGGGCGAGCCGTGCGGATGTAGACCCAGATCTGGTCGCCCTTGCGTTCGATGTCGATGCTGGAGATGCCGGCGCGGGACAGCCGCGAGCGGATGTGCTTGCGGATCCAGATGTCCTCGTGGAGCTGGTCCGAGTAGTCGCGACCGGCGAACCAGTTGGACTTCCACGGGTAGATGACCCCCAGGCGGAACCCGTACGGGTTGACCTTGTGACCCACTACGCATCCTCTCCCAACGAGCCGACGACCAGCGTGATGTGCGACGTCCGCTTGAAGACCTTGGTTGCACGGCCGTAGGCGCGCGGGCGCCAGCGCTTGAGCGTCGGCCCCTCGTCCACCCACGCGCGCTCGACGATCAGGTTCTGCGCGACCACGCCGGGCTGCTGCTCGGCGTTGGCCACCGCCGAGTTGAGCGCCTTCTCGATCGTCTTGGCGGCGCCGAGCGGCGAGAACCGCAGGATCCGGCGGGCCTCCTCCACCTGCCGGCCGCGCACGAGATCGATCGCCCGCCGGGCCTTGGGCGGCGAGATCCGCACGTACTTCACTGTCGCTTTCGCCTCCATCGCTACCTCACCGTGGTCGAACGTTCTCCGCGCGCGTGCGAGCGGAACGTCCGCGTCGGCGCGAACTCGCCGAGCTTGTGGCCGACCATCGATTCCGAGATGTACACGGGGACGTGCTTGCGCCCGTCGTGCACCGCGATCGTGTGCCCGACCATCTCGGGCACGATCGTCGATCGCCGCGACCAGGTCCGGACGACCTTCTTGTCGTTGCGACGGTTCATCTCGACGATCTTGACCATCAGGTGCTCGTCGACGAACGGTCCCTTCTTGATGCTCCGCGGCATCAGCCACGCCCCTTCCCGCGACGCCGGACGATGTACCTGTTCGA
>JBKPKU010000127.1:0-6271 GCA_046731295.1 Actinomycetota bacterium | reverse complement strand
GATCACACGGGCGGGCTGCACGAGTTCGATGAGGTGGTGGTGCACCGAGACGACGCCGGCGCCGTGGCGAACGCGGAGGGGTTCGCCTCGCTTCGGATCGAGGACTATCCGCCCGAGGAGCTCTCGGGCTACGAGCCCCCGACCTCGCTGCTGACGGCGATGCCGCGGGACGGATTCGACCTCGCGACGTACGCCGTCACGCCCGTGACGCCCACCCGGGTCGTCGACGACGGCGACGTGATCGACCTGGGCGATCGCCGGTTCGAGGTCCTGCACCTGCCCGGGCACGCGCCGGGGGAGATCGGCCTGTGGGAGCCGGACACGCGGACGCTGTTCTCCGGCGACTGCGTCTACGAGAGCGGTGTCCTGCTCGACGCGTTGCCCGAGTCCGACGTGCCCGCCTACGTTCGGAGCATGGTGCGGCTGCGCGATCTCCCGGTCCGGGTCGTCCACGGCGGGCACGACGACGACTTCGGCCGGGAACGGCTGCTCGAGCTGATCGACGAGTACGTGCGGACGCGCGGTTGAAGCCGAGGTACTTCGCGACGGCGGACGAGCTCCGCTCGTGGTTCCAGCAGCACCACGACACGGCCGACGAGCTTTGGGTGGGCGTCTACAAGAAGCGCTCGGGCCGGCCGAGCATCACGTGGCCGGAGGCCGTGGACGAGGCCTTGTGCTTCGGATGGATCGACGGGATCCGCCGGAGCGTGGACGACGACAGCTACGCGAACCGGTTCACGCCTCGCAAGCCCTCGAGTCACTGGGGCGCGAAGAACACAAGACGGTTCCGGGAGCTCGAGGAGGAGGAGGGACGCGTCCGGCCGGCCGGACGCCGTGCGTTCGAGCAGCGGCGCGAGGACGGGACGGCCGCGTACTCGTATGAGCAGCGGTACGGGGTGAGGCTCGACCCCGCGTTCGAGCGCCGTTTCCGAGCGAATAAGCGCGCCTGGGCGTAGTTCGACGGCCAGCCGGACGGCTACAAGGCGATGGCGCGCTACTGGGTGATGAGCGCAAAACGGCCCGAGGCTCGGGAGCGGCGCCTCGGGACGCTCATCGAGGACTCCGCGAAGGGGCGGCGGAGCGGGCCGCTGCGACGGCCGGAGCCGAACCGGTAGCGCTTGCTTGTTAGGAAACCGGATCGAGCCGTATCCACGTCTGCGACGCGACGAACACGGCTCCCACGCGGCCGTCCGGCAGACGACGGAAGATCGCTGGCTCGCCCGCCTCGCGGACCCCGAGCTCGACGACGAACATGTCCTTCTCGGAGGTCGGGATGTGGGTCGGACGCCACGTCGGATCCGCTGGATCGACGATCCGTAACGAGCCTTCATGCCATTCGACCCCGACCAGCCATCCGGATCCGGGATCGAGGTAGACGCCGAGCAGGGCCCGATACTCCTCGGGCGTCGCCATCGGTGGCTCGGCCTTCGGTTGGGCCGACGTCACGGCTTCCAGGGCGATCGTCGCAAGGTCCATGGACAGGAGCGACGCATCGGCGTCGCCATTCAACAAGACGATCGCGCCGAGCCGATAGCCGGGGTCGAAGCACACGTTCGCTCTGAAGCCGCTGATCGCCCCTCCATGCTGGATCCAGATCAGCTCGTCCCGTCGGCGCGCATACCAGCCGATCCCCACGCCTCGGCCCAAGCTTCGTCCGCGAGGAATCGGGGGCGATGCATCTGTCGCAGTGTCGAGGGCTGGAGCACACCGTCCTCGAGAGATGTCTTGGCCCCACTCAACTGCAACGTGATCCATGAGCCGAGATCGTCGACGGAGGACCAAAGGCCGCCCTCCGCCCAGGTGTTCGGCGGGGTAGGAGCGACGTTGGGGTCGTCGGTGAGGAATGGAGAGGCGTACCCCGTCGCCGTTCGTTTCAGAAGCGGCTCGGACAGCGGCTCGAAGCTGGTTCCTCGCATCCCGAGCCGGTCGATGATCTCCCGAGTCACGTACTCGACGTACGCCACCCCGCTCACGCGGGCGACGACCTCGCCGAGGAGCTGATAGCCGAGGTTGGAGTACTTGTGCTGGAGATGGGGCGCGACTCGCGTACCGATCTCGGGGGCGCGAGCGAGGGTCCGTTCGGCGAGACCTTCGTAGGTCGGCCCTGCCCAGTCGGTATCTGGAGGATCTCCGGCGAGGCCCGACTCGTGACTGAGCAGACGAAGGATCGTGACGGACTCGATCGGTCCGAACGGACTGGCCTCGGCTGCCCGCCCCTCGGACACATCGGCGAACCCGATGGAGTCATTCCACGCGAGCTCGCCTCCGTGGACGACGCCGACCGAGGCGCCGGGCACCGATGCTCCCGAACGAAGCGCGCGGTTGTCGCCTCGAGCTGCGAGGCGACGATGGTCACCGGCTCTCCATCGCTCCCTTCCGACCTGGCCTACGGTAACCCGGAAAGCGGTGCCTAGAGGTGGCTGCGCAGGCCCCAGAGCTCGGGGAAGAAGCGCTTGCCGAGCGTCGAGCGCAGGTACTCGACGCCCGCCGAGCCGCCCGTCCCCTGCTTGGCGCCGATCTCGCGTTCGACCATTAAGACGTGGTGGGTGCGCCACTTCGCGAACGCCTCGTCGTGGTCGAGCATCCCCTCGGCCACGCGGAACAGCGCCGCGCGCTCGGGCTCGCGCGCCATCCGAAGCAGGCTCTCGCGGCGCACCACCTCGTTCTCTTCGGGCATCTCGAGCCCATTGCACTCGAGCAGCGCGACGAAGCCGTCCCATACCGTGGGCTCGTCGAGCCGTTTGGCGAGCCGCGCCAGCTCGTCGGGCGAGGCCGCGAGGTCGTTCAGGTAACCAGGCTGCTTGAGGCCGGACAGGAACTCCACCTCTCGGAACTGCGCCGACTGGAACCCCGATGCCGGCGAGAGCAGCGATCGGAACTCCAGGAAGTCCTGCGGCGACATGGTCTCGAGCACCTCGATGTGGTCGATCAGGACGCGCTCGATCGCGTGGACGCGGGCGAGGTAGTGGCGGGCCCGCTCGGGTTCGCCGTCGATCATCCGGTCGCGCACCGACTCGAGCTCGAAGATCACCTGCTTGAACCAGAGCTCGTAGGCCTGGTGGACGACGATGAACAGCAGCTCGTCGTGCACCGGCGGATCCGAACGCAGCCGCTGCAGCGTGATCAGCTCGGGGACCGCCAGATACTCACCGTAGGTGAGGAGGCCTTCCTCGGCGGGCTCGGTGAGCCGGCCCATGCGTCGAACGCGTCCCACTGCCTCGTTGGCCGGCTCGTTCACGACTCGATGCTAGTCCGCCAGCACCCGCGAGAGCTCCTCCAGGCTCTCGAGGTTGTGACCCGGCAGGAACTCGTCGATGGAGGGGAGCGCCGCCGCCATGCCGCGCGCCAGCGGCTCGTAGTGCGGGCTGCCCTTGAGCGGGTTCACCCAGACGATCTTGTGGACCAGGCGCCGGAGCCTGGCCATCTGGTCGCGCAGCAGGTCGGGTTCGCCGCGTTCGAGCCCGTCCGAGCAGATCACGGCGACCGAGCCTCGGATCGACGCCCGCTGGCTCCACCCGTCCACCAGGTCCTTCAGCGACCCGCCGATCCGCGTCCCGCCCTCCCAGTCCTGGACGATGTTCCCGATCTCTCGGAGCGCGCGGTCCGGGTCCTTGGTCCGCAGCGTCCTCGTGACCCGGGTCAGCCGCGTGCCGAAGCAGAACACCTCGACCTTTCGGCCGGCCGCCATCGCCGCGAACGCGAACTGCATCAGGGCTCGCGAGTACGGCGCCATCGAGCCCGAGATGTCGAGGATCAGTACCAGCGGCCTCGCGCGGCGGCGCCGGTCGCGCCAGGCGCGGTGGAACGGCTCGCCCTGCGTTCGGAGCGAGCGGCGCAGCGTGTTCCGCACGTCGAACCGCGGTCCCGACGGTGCCGGCCGGTATCGGCGGGTGTGACGGGTGGGCAGCCGGATCGCGAGCTTTCGGATCAGCCGGGTCACGCGCTCGCGCTCCTCCTCGGTGAGGTCGGCGAAGGACTTGTCGCGCAGCATCTCTGCCGCGCTCGCCACGATGCGGATCGAGGCATCGCCCTCCGTCTCGGCCTGCTCGTCCGTCTCGTGCCACTCGCGCGCCACCACGTGGTCGTCGAGCGCGTTCTCGCTGAGCGCCTTCTCGATCTCCTCCAGCCCGCTCACGCCCGGCGGGGCGGGCAGGCCGAGGTCGAGGTGGATGCCGGTCCCGAACCAGTCGTCGAACGCGGCGTCGAAGGTCTCGACGTCCTCCGGTCGCGAGATCAGCGAGGCGCGGCCGGCCCAGTACAGGTCGTCGCGGTTGCGCAGCCCGAGCGCGCCGGCCGAGCGGCAGAACGTGACGATGCGTCCCGTCCCGACCGGGAGCCCGCGACCGCGGAGCGCGCGGCCGAACCCGATCAGGCGCTCGAGCGCACCCGCCTCAGGAGCGTTCGCGGCCATCGACGACCTCGCCCAGGCGTTCGGACGCGAGCTGCTGATCGTCGTGATCCTTCAGCACCGCGCCGAGCGTGACGGCGGCGGTCTCCTCGTCCAGGTGCTCGGCGCCCAGGAACGCGGCCGCGTTGGCCCAGTCGATCGTCTCGGCGACGCCGGGACGCTTGGCGATGTCGATCGATCGCAGCCGGCTCACGGCGGTGGCGACGTCGCGCGCGAGGACCTCTGGCACCTCGGGCGCGCGTGCCCGGATGATCTCGATCTCGCGGTCGAGCGCCGGGTGGTCGATCCAGTGGTACAGACAGCGGCGCTTGAGCGCGTCGTGCAGCTCGCGCGTCCGATTCGAGGTCACCACGACCACCGGCGGCTCCTCGGCCGCCACGCGCCCCACCTCCGGGATCGTCACGGCGAACTCGGACAACACCTCGAGCAGGAACGCTTCGAACTCGTCGTCGGCGCGGTCGAGCTCGTCGACCAGCAGGACCGCCTTCGAGCCGGCACGGATCGCCGCGAGGAGTGGCCGCTCGACCAGGTACTCGGGGCCGAACAGGTCCTGGACGCGCGCCTCGTCCGTCACGTCCTGCATCGCGCGGACGGCGATCAGCTGCTTGGAGTAGTTCCACTCGTACAGGGCTTGGCTGGCGTCGATCCCCTCGTAGCACTGCAGGCGGATCAGCTCGCGGTCGAGCAGCGAGGCCAGGACCTTGGCCACCTCGGTCTTGCCCACCCCGGCCTCGCCCTCAAGCAGCAGCGGCTTGTCGAGCGAGACCGCGAGGTATATCGCCGTCGCCAGGCCGCGGTCGGCGAGGTAGCGCTCGCGGGCAAGGCCCTCCTGGAGCGACTCGACGAGGCTGAACGGCATGCGTCCCATCGCGGAAAGCCTACCGGCCCTTCGAGTTGCGGGAGGTCATCCGCCGGTCAGGTCGGCGGCTCGGCCGCCGGAGCCGGCGCGCGGATCCCGCGCTCGGCAAGGCGTTGCGTGATGCGCTCGCGGAGCAGGCGCTCGACGTCGGACTTGTTGGCCGGCCGCGTCTCGGCCACGGCGCGGATCACGACGCCGGTGTCGCTCGTGGTCTCGACGCCGAGCACGCTCGGCCCGCCCATCACCGATTCCTTCAGCGCGGGGTCGTCCTCCAGCTCGCCGAACAGCTCCTCGAGGAGCCCGCGCACGTGCTCGGGGTCTTGTGTGTACGCGATCTGCGTATCGACGATCGCGCGGGCCCAGCCGCGCGACTTGTTGCTGACGACCTGGATGTTGCCGTTCGGCACGATGTGCAGGGTCCCGTCGAAGGCGCGAAGTGCGGTCGCCCGGAACGTGAACCACTCGATGCGGCCGATGACCGGATTGGCGGTCGTCCGGACCTCGACCGTGTCGCCTACGCCGAACTGGTTCTCGAGCAGGATGAAGAAGCCCGTGAGCCCGTCCTTCACGATGCTCTGCGCGCCGAATCCCAGGGCCACGCCGGCGATCCCCGCGCTGAGGATCAGGGGGCCGAGGTTCACGTTGAGATAGCCGAGGATGATCAGCACGGCGATCGTCCACACCGCCACTGAAATCGTCGCCGACGTCGCATGGGCGAGCGTCGTCGCCCGCTGGAGGTTCCCCGCCTCGGACATGCTGGGAGCCTGCTCGAGCCTGCGCCGGAAGCGTCGCACGACGACCCGACAGATCGCGGTCGCGACCATCGCGACCAGGATGGTGACCAGGATCGGCACGCCCGAATCGCGCACCCACGTGCCCTGTTCGAGGAACGCCAGCATGCCCCTCATCTAGTCAGACGCCGGGGTGCATCGTCAAAGACCGTCACAGACGGAGGCCGGGCGGCGGGCGCCCGGCCTCGGTCTGCCGTGCGGGGCGTCTCCCCG
>JBKPKU010000126.1:0-3778 GCA_046731295.1 Actinomycetota bacterium | reverse complement strand
TGGTGCAGGTCGCGCTCAAGGTGCGGCCGCTGCCGCGCGCGGGCCGAACACTGACGTTCGAGGGCGACCTCGCGCTCGCGGCGACCCTGGCGGCCGCGGTCCCGGGGGCAGCCGCCGTCCTCGCCCGGCCGATCGCGGTCGAGCTCCGTCTCGAGGGCTGGCCCGAGGAGGTCGAGGAGCAGGCCTCGATCGCGGAACGGCTCGCCCTCTCGTCGGCCGAGGGCGACGGCTTCCCGCTCGAACGGCCGTGGGACGCCGCGCCGGTCGTGGCCGAGGTCGCGGTCCCGCCCTCGAAGCTCGAGTGGGTGGTCACGGGCGAAGCCTGGGGCGCGCTCGCAGGCGTCGGGCTCGCGTGGGTCGGGCTCGAGAGCGCGAACGGCGACCTCGACGGGCTGCGGGAGCGCGTCCATTCGACCGGCGGCATCGCGCCTGCGATCAAGGGACCGGGCGGACTCGGGTCGCCGTCGATCCCGGCCGAGAAGGTGCAACGACGTTTGAAAGAGGCGTTCGACCCGGCCGGCGTGCTCGCGCCGGGTCGCGGCTGGGGCAGCCTCTAGACGAACGCCTTCCGGAGCCGGGCCCCGGCCTCCTCGAGGGTCTCGAGCTTCTTGCAGAACGCGAAGCGCACGAGATGCTTGCCGAGCTCCGGTCGCGAGAAGAACGAGGAACCCGGGACGACGGCGACCCCGACCTCCTTGGTGATCTGCATCGCGGCCTCGACGTCGTCGCCGAGCCCCAGGTGCGAGACGTCGGCCATGACGTAGTAGGCGCCTCGCGTCGGGTTCGACTCGAAGCCCGTCTCGTCCAGGATCCGCAGCAAGGTGTCGCGCCGTTCGAGGTACTCGCGCGCGACCTCGTCGTAGAAGGACTGGGGCATCGCGAGCGCGACGGCGCCGGCCTCCTGCAGCGGCGCCGGCGCGGCGACCGTCATGAAGTCGTGGACCGACCGGATCCCGCCGGTCACGGAGTCGGGGGCGACGATCCACCCCACGCGCCAGCCGGTCACCGCGTAGGTCTTCGACAGCGCGCTGATCGTGACCGTCCGGTCCTCGAGCCCCGGCACGGCGCCCGGTGGGACGTGGCGGTAGCCGTCGTAGACGATGTGCTCGTAGATCTCGTCGGTGAACACGACCGCGTCCCACTTCTGGCAGAGCTCGGAGATGACGCCGAGCTCTTCGGCCGAGAACACCTTGCCGGTCGGGTTGTTGGGCGTGTTGATCACGATGCCGCGCGTTCGGGCGTTGAACGCGGCCGCGAGTTCGTGCTCGTCGAAGGTCCAGTCGGGTGGGGCGAGCGTGACGGTCCGCGGCACCGCGCCCGCGAGGACCGTGTCGGGGCCGTAATTCTCGTAGAAGGGCTCGAAGACGATGACTTCGTCACCCGGATCGAGGACGCCGAGCATCGCGGCGATCATCGCCTCGGTCGAGCCGCACGTGACCGTGACGTTGGTCTGGGCGTCGACCCAGGACATGCCATAGCGGGTCCGGTACTCGTCAGCGATGGCCCGTCGGAAGCCCTCGGCACCCCAGGTGATCGGGTACTGGTTGATGTCCGCGGCGATCGCGGCCCGAGCCGCCTCCTTGATCTTCTCGGGGGCGGGGAAGTCGGGGAACCCCTGTGAGAGGTTGATCGCGCCGTGGTCGTTGGACAGCCGCGTCATCTCGCGTATGACCGACTCCGTGAACGACGACGCCCTGCGCGACGGCCGGATCTTCGACATCAGGTGATGGTAAACGCTCGGACCGTCGGGACCGCAATGTCCGCCGCCCGAAGGGGAGTCCAGTTCCCGTATTTCCGTTCGACGGCGATTCCGTTGCTGCCCGTTGGTGGAGCTTCCGGCCGAAGAGGCTGCCACGTCTACGCGGCGGGGGCGACTCGCGCGTCCGTGCCGTGTCCGATCGCTCTACGGTGTGGGAATGGAAAACGCGGTCATCCTCTTCGACAGCGACTGCGGGTTCTGCCGGTGGTCGCTGTCCAAGATCCTGGCCTGGGACCGGGCCGGGCGCTTGCGGCCCGTCGCACTTCAGAGCCCGGAGGCCGACGATCTCCTGAGCGAGATCGATCCCGAGCGGAAGATGGCCTCCTGGCATCTCATCGTGGGCGGTCGTATCTATTCGGGCGGCAAGGCCATATCGCACCTGGCACGGCTGCTGCCGGCCGGCACGCCGATCGCCTTGCTGGCGAGCACGTTCCCTCGAACGACCGATCGCGCCTACCGGTGGGTGGCAAGGCATCGCGACCGCTTGGGAAGGGTTCTCGGTGAACAGGCCTGCGCGGTCGACCCCACACGCCGCGCGTGAGACCGACACGTAGTTTTTCTGGCCCTGGCTTCAGCCCGCCCCTCGAGGAGCCGATGTCTGGGGCATGGAGAGCTGGGACGAGTGGGAGGCGGAGATCCAGGAGCGCCTCGCTGAACTGACCAACGAGCATTCATCGCCGACTCACCTGCAAGGGCGCAGGTGGTTGATCATGGATTCGGCTGCGGTTTGGACCACCGAGGGCTTGGCCCGCATGCGCGCATTCTTGAACCGCGTGAAGCGCGTGTCGGGGGTGAAGTCCGAGACCACTATGCGATGACCTGTCGGCCGCGATCGGCTCGCGTCCGGCCTCCTGGAGCTCCTCGGGCGCCGCGAAGTCGGGGAGGCCCTCGGAGAGGTTGACGGCGCAGGGCTCTACACAGCGTTTCCGACCGGTAGGTTGGTTCACATGTCGTTCGAAGCACACCCGGTCACGAAGGATCGCTGGCAGGACCTGGCCGAGCTGTTCGATCGGCCCATCGTTCGAACCTGCTTCTGCATGTTCTACCGGAAGACCGGAACCGGCACCGGCGTCGGGTCGGAGAACCGGAGGGCCATGAAGGCCCTCGTCGACAAAGGCATCGTTCCCGGGATCATCGGCTACGAGAACGGGGTCCCGGTCGCCTGGGTCTCGCTCGGGCCGCGGGAGGACTACGCGAAGCTCCGCCGGTCTCCGATCATGAAGCCGGTGGACGACCGACCCGTCTGGTCCATCGTGTGCTTCTTCGTCGACTCGGGTGCCCGTGGCCGAGGCCTGTCCGAGCGGATGCTCCGAGCAGCCGTGGACTACGCGCGGTCGTGCGGCGCTCGCCTCGTGGAGGCCTATCCGGTGGACAAGGCCAAACGAAGCCACCCCGACGACATGTTCTTCGGCGCGAAGTCGGTGTACGACCGCGCAGGGTTCCGGGAGGTGGCTCGGCGCAAGCCCACCCGGCCGGTGGTCCGCAAGGCGCTTCGCCCGAGGCGCTCACCGGGATGATCGTAAGACCGAGCGACGACTGACCGTCGCCGGGTCGCTCGGCCCGGGGCCTCGGGCGGGCCGCTACCATCGCTTCGTGCGGACGGAGAACCCACTCGGCGGCGAGATGCCTCAGGGCGTGCGCTTCATCGGCCGCCCGCCGGGCGCCGAACCCGCCTGGCGGTTCCCGGCCGATGCCCCGGCGGACGCCGACCTGGCTGCCTGCGTCGCGTGCGGCTTGTGCCTGCCGCACTGCCCGACCTACCGGGTCACGGGCGAGGAATCGGCGTCGCCCCGGGGCCGGATCGCGGCGATGCGGGCGGTGGCCGATGGTCTCGCCGTGCCCGACGAACGCTTCTCGGGCTTCATGGACCTGTGCCTCGCGTGCCGGGCGTGCGAGGACGTGTGTCCCTCGCACGTGCCGTTCGGCCGGATGATGGAGCGGGCGCGCGTACAGGTCGAGCCGCTGCGCTCGCGGCGCGCCCGGCTGCTCCGGTGGCTCGGCCTCGACGTCGTCCTGCCA